>DAOSZO010000036.1:0-14661 GCA_035382085.1 Smithella sp. | reverse complement strand
TCTGGGCGGTTCCATACGGACGGGTTGTTCCGGGGGCACCGGCGGCGCAACGGGTTTTTCCGGAGCGAACACCCGGGGTCTTTCCTCATCGGGCGAAGGGATAGGTCTGGGCGTCGGCCGTTCGGGCGTTGCCATTCTGGGCGGTTCCATACGGACGGGTTGTTCCGGGGGCACCGGCGGCGCAACGGGTCTTTCCGGAGCGAACACCCGGGGTCTTTCCTCTTCGGGCGAAGGGATAGGTCTGGGTGTCGGCCGTTCGGGCGTTGCCATTCTGGGCGGTTCTGGAGCAGCTGGTTTGACGACCGCAGGTTCTGTTTTTGGAGCCACTTTCTGCATGGCGGGTGCTTTTGCCGCCTTGGGGATTGTTTCTTTTTCTGGAGGAATTTCCTGGACCTGCGCCGCAGGTTTGCGCGTTCTGCTTAATTTCTGGAACCGGTCGGCGATTTGAGCGGCAACGTCTCCGGTGATCATGGGAAATTCATTGGTTTCACCCGCTTTCAGGCAAAGTTTGCAGATTTTATTAATCAGGCGGGGCACGCCATGTTCTGAAAATTCCCAGATGATGGAAACGGCGTCATCGTCGAATATTTTTCTTTGCGTACCGGCAATCCTTAATCTCGCTTCAATATAATCGCGGACGGCTTCCTTGGTCGGAAGTTTTTCCAGATGCCCATAAGTTCCTATTCTCTGGAAAAGATTTGCCCTCTTGGGATGTTCCAGCTTGTGTGCCAGTTCCATCTGGCCAACCAGAAGCAATGTAAACAAATTGCGGTCGTCATCCTGCATGTTGGTCAGGAGTCTCAAATCGTCAAGATTGGAAGGGGAAAGAACGTTCGCTTCATCAATGGCTATCACGATCTTCTTGCCCTGATCGGCTGTTTCAAACAACAGCCGATTAAACATTTCCAGCAAATCCACTTTCTTTTTTTCCAGGCACTGCTTGCCAGTGATCTGACCGATAATTTCCCTCAAGAGTTGTATGAACGAGAGAGCGGGATTTGTGATGAGGGCCACCTTGTATTTTTCAGGCTCGAGAGAGTCAATAATCACACGGAGAGATAGTGTTTTGCCCAGGCCGACATCGCCGACGATGACGGTAAGGCATTCATTGCCTTCTTTGATCGCGTAAATGGTTTCGGCAATAACATCTTCCATGGATACATGGCAGTCCACATACATGGAAGCATCAGGAACATTGTCGAAAGGTGGTTTGACCAAATTCCAATATTCAGAATACATCTTTCTTCTCTCCTGGTTAAACTTTAAAATCTCTCTGACGATCCGTTACCGTTACTTCTGGTTTTTAAAGTCGGCAAATTCTTGGTCATTGCTTAAATATTCAAGAATGTCTTCCAGCAAAAAACGTCTTAGTCTTCCCAATTTGTAGCTTTTAATTCTGTTTTCGTGGACAAGTTTCTGCAGAAAACTCCGGCTGATCTGTAGCATCTGGCAAACCTGATGGGCGGACAACATTCTTACCAGAAACGATTCCGTATATTTATAATTAAGAGACAGCCGTCCGTCGGGATTAAGTTTGATGTCTAAAACAGGGTCTTTTTTGGCTCCCCCAAGCAACTCCTTGACGTAATCTGATTGTTGTAGGAGAGCGGATTGCTCTTTTGTCAGCGTGATAGAAATAACGGAAGATGTTTTGCTGGCAATCTCTTCCACCAGCTTTCGATCCGTGTCGGATAATGGCTCTTCAACGGGAAGATCTTCCGTAAAGGTTTCTGAAGACATGGTCGTATCGGGTGCCGGTTGCTCAAATGTTTCTGCTTTTGTTTCTATGGCGACACTGCTGACAACGACTTCCGGCACGGCGGTTTTGGAAACTTCCGGCTGGGTGACTTTTATTTCCGGTTGAGCGTACTCTCTTCGTCTTTTTACAATACAGATTTTTTCCATTTTAATCCCAAAAGTTTTTTAAAAATTGGTAGTTCAAAACCAAAAAAACATTATTTGTTTTTTATTTTTAATAATATGTAGCTTATCCGTTAAGTAAAATCAAGATAATTTTGACTTTTAATATCCATGGACGATTCCAGGAAGAAGCAGGTTATTGATGTGGAAGCAGGCTCTTTTTGCCCAAATGCATGGGATAAAATGTTGCCAAAGCACACAGAAGAAAAACCATAATAAAGGAAATAATGGCCCAAATAATTTGGATCTGGGCTATTTTATGCCCCCTTAAATGAGCCATCAAGATGGCATAGACGAGACCGGCCTCCAGAACGATTACTGCGCCAATCAGGCTGAAAGATAAAATCATAAAGAGAAGTCCGCCGAAACCCGTGACAACCTGCGTCGCGTTTTCCGATTTGAAATCGGCGTAGATGGCGCCAAGGCCGACGGCCATGCCGACAATGGCGGGGACGAGAAGAAAGAGGGTCAATGCGGACAATATCATCATAAAAGATGATACCTGAAGAAAGACATTGGAAATCACGATGAGAATTTCAGCCAGGAAGAGCAGGGGAAGATAATAAAGAAAAAACTTGATCCACAAAAAATGGCTGATGGAAACCGGAGCCGCCTGAACAATCCAAAACGCCTGTCCTTCCATGCTCACGGCGGGAAAAACAAATCTTGCCGCAACAGCGGCGAGAACGGAACTGGCCAGCGCAATATTTAGAAAAGAAAATAAATTTTGAAGATAAACCGTCTTGATGGGTGATTGATCCAAAGGCAGGACGGAAAAATTATAGAGATAAATCGCCACGAGAGCGCCCATCAGAAACAGCTGGGGCCATTGCGAGGAATCTCTGAAGAAGGTTCTTATTTCTTTGACGGCAAATGCTTTTGCGTCACGGGGAAGACCATTCAAGAAATCCTCCCATGAAGAATTATTGCTTTTCAGGGGATAGAAAAGCCGTTTCGCTGTCGTTTGAGATTTGGAAAAACCGGAAAAATAATATTTTTCAGCCAGGAGACTGTTGATAAATATCAGCATCAGCGAGAAAGACGCTGTGAGAGCCAGATTCAAAGCCAGGACTTTGTTTTGATGATTGAGGCCGGCTTTGATCGCATCCGTGATCCAAGTTGTCGGCAGAAGAGGCGAACTGGGCATTTGCATAGAATTCAAATAGGTGACGACAGTGGCAAAGGTGTCCGGGTTGACAAGTTGTTCCGGGCGGGTCAGGCGCAGAATAAGAACGAGAACGATCACCATCAAAACGCCCAGCATGATCAGAATAGTTCTTATCCTGCCGGCCGGAAGAATTTTTGCTCCGAATAAAACCAACATGCCGCTGATGGATGAGGCCATCATGCACATGAAAATCATGACGGACAAGAAGGCGACGTAATACAGGAGGTCTGCCTTATAAATGATTCCATAGGATAAAAAAAACGGCATGCTGAAGGTGAAGATCATCCAGGAACTGTCGAACAAGCTGATGAGCCATCGGGAGGTGAAAATCTCTCCGGCTGAAATAGGTAAAGCATGCAAGAGAGGCAGATCCTGGCTCAGATACAGATGAGTGAGAAAATTGATAATATTGCTGAACAGCAAAAGCATGAAAAAAATCATGATGATCATTGATAAAAGTTTCATCGCCAGAATTGTGCCGAAATCCTGAACACTTTGGAAATAGTTCAGGACCTTGTAGAAAATGATAAAAACCCCTGTCCAAAAAATGACACCCAAAAAACCAAACATCGCGATGCGCGCAAAGCTGTTTTTTTTGTTGCTGCGCAACAGAGCGTTGCTCGCGGACAGGAGTCTTGGTTTCAGCAAATCCAGCACAGTATTCATATAAAGGTATTTTCTTTAATGATGGTGAGAAACACTTCCTCCAATCTGGCTTCGCCGAGTTTGGCAAATTTCTTCAAGTCGTCCAGACTGCCTTCTGCCAACAACGTGCCCTTGTGGATCAGACCGATTCGATGACACAAGTCTTCTGCGATGCTGAGGGTGTGGGTAGAGATAAAAATGGCTGTATTTTTTGAAGCGAGCGTTTTTAGGATGTCTTTTACCATGTGGACCGCTTCCGGATCCAGGCCGACCATCGGTTCATCGATAATCAAAACCCTGGGATCGTGGAGCAGCGCAGAGGCGAGGATCAGTCTTTGTTTCATTCCGTGGGAATAGGCTTCGATCAGTTCGTCAGCCCAGTTCCAAAGCGCAAATTGCTTTAACAATCCCTCGGCCTTTACAAAAAAAATATTTTGAGGCACATGGTACACATCGGCGCAGAAACGCAAAAATTCCATGCCGGTGAGTTTTTCGTAAAGAAAAGGCCTGTCTGGAACGAAACCGATAATCTGCTTCGCGGCGACAGGATTTTGCGACATGTCGTAACCGCCAATGATGATTTTTCCCGAAGAGGGGGCAATGATTCCGCCCATCATGCGGATCGTTGTCGTTTTCCCCGCGCCGTTTGGGCCGATAAAGCCATATATCTCGCCGGCTCCAACTTTTAAATTGAGTTTGTTGACCGCTAAAGTCGTGCCGAAATCCTTAGTCAGTTCCGTCAGCGTAATCATATCGTCTGTTCCAGGACCTCCAGTTTCATTTTCCCCATGACTCCCAGCAAATTCAATTGATCGGAGCTTCCTCCGCGTACAAGCCTGATGTGGGAGACATCGGCGGGGAATTGATTGAACACTGCGTCCGCGGTGATCCATTCCCCGAGATACAGAACGCACCAAGCATGGTAATAGAATCGACCGTTGAGATACACCAACCCGGCTTCAATTTGAGCCGGAATGCCTGAAGCGCGCAGCAGCGCTACCGCCAGCACGGCATGCTCATTGCAATCACCGGTTTTGTTTTTCAAGACCTCCAGAGCGCTGGGCACGGACATCGCCGGTTTCTTTTCCAAATGATGATAAACCCAGCCGATGATTTTTCGCGCTTTTTGCACAGGCGTATCCGTTTCGCTGACGATATTTCCCGCTTGTTTTATCATCTGCGGATCATCGGATTGAATAAGGGGCTCAGGTTTCAAAAATCGAGAAACCCCTTCGGGCCAATTCGTATTGGAAACGGCGGGGGCTGGAAGGGTTTCCTTGTTCACGGTGAGGATTCCGTCTTGAAACACTTGCCGTCCGCCCTCCAGAAACAAATTTTCACCCGCGCCGGAAATCCTGTATTTGATTCGTTTTATCTGATCGACATTGTTCATTTTAACGTTGGAAACGATGGAGGCCGCCCGCGTAAAATCAATGGAAGTTCCCTCGGCAATTCCTTCCATGGCTTGTTGCCGAGTTACTTTTTCCATCGAGAGACCCAGAATGCCCGATTCTCGCAAGACCTCTCCATTGGAATCTATCCAGGCGCAGTTCTCAGCGCCCATAAAATCTGCGCAGAATTTTTTTGTCAGAATTCTTCCTCCCAAGACGCGGATGACCTCATCCTCTTTTCTTGTGACCCGGACTTCGCGGATGGACAGGGATGATGGGTCGAAGATATCAACATTCGTTGACGTATTTGTTTCCATGTTCGCCCTGAAAGCGGCATCGTAAATATTGCCGCTGATACGGGGAATGTTCCGGAGAGGTATTTCACTTTTCTGAGAAGGCCCATCCGAACCCGTCAACAATAGAAGCTTGTTGCCGGTTACTTGTCCCTGGGCGAAGAAACGGAAGATTCCCGAATTTAAATTAAAGCGGAAGGAAGACAGCGTCATGTCCGGATTTAAATGGCCTTCCGTTGAAATATGAATGTCCTGAACAACCCCCATGGTGTTGATCTGCATGTAGACGACTTCGTTAAACTGAATATTATCCGCGTTGTTGTTCAATGTTCGGTGAATAAAACCGATTTTTTTATTATCCTGATAAATGTTCATCCAGATGTCTTGGGATTTGGGGGAATAAACCCCTTGCGAAGGAGAATCGACTTCCGATTTGTTTTTGAAGAAATCAAGTCGAATCAGCAATAAAGTAAAAAAAACAATGCCGATCAGGATGCCTAACAACATGTTTAATTTAAACGTTTTCATTGAAGAAATATTCGTATTAAAAAGGGTATTTTCACCTAAGGATAGTAACCCGCCATCGAATAAATTGTCAACAAATAGGTGTTATGATTTTTATAAATGCATTAAACGATTTATTGACAAGAACCGCCAATTGCTATATCTAAACTTCAACTAGTTATTGATAAAAATTGATAAAATATATAATGATATCAATCATAAATTGAATGAATAATCTATGAAACATGACAACTTGATCGTTAATGAGGGCTATCCCTTTATCATATTCTCTCTTATCACCACCATCTTTGTCGTTTTTCTGGGAGGGAACTGCTGGCTGATCCTCTTGTTTTTTTTGTTAACCGCTTTTGTGGTCTGGTTTTTTCGGAATCCGGACAGGTCATTCCAAGATGAAGAAAAACTGATTATATGCCCTGCGGACGGCAAGGTGATAAAAATTGAAGACGTTATGCTGACGGGCGACATGGCGGGAAAGTTCAAAAAGATCAGTATTTTTATGAATGTGTTTAATGTGCATGTCAATCGAGCTTCCTATAAAGGGAAAATTGAAGCGATCCATTATCATGAAGGGAAATTCTTATCCGCAAACCTTGAAAAAGCTTCACAAGATAATGAACGCAACGAAGTGATGATTCGCACGGATGACGGCCGGATGATCTGGATTGTACAGATCGCCGGTCTTATTGCGCGACGCATTATCTGTTGGGTCAAGCAAGGCGATGAGGTGGCCAAAGGGGAAAGAATCGGACTGATATGTTTCGGTTCTCGGGTTGATCTTTATCTGCCTGAGGATTCCCAAATATCGGTAAAATTAAACGATAAGGTCAAGGCGGGGGAAACGCCCCTGGGTTATTTATCATGAGCACGGAAGAATCCTTCCCGAAAGCGCGTGTCAAAAAAGGGATTTACGTCCTGCCCAACCTTTTTACATCAGCCAGTCTGTTCTGTGGGTTTTATTCGATCATAGCTTCTTTTAAAGAATATTTTCTGTCTTCTGCGGTGGCCATCTTAATTGCCGTTGTATTTGACGGGCTTGACGGGCGCATTGCCCGACTGACCAATACAACCAGCAAGTTTGGCGCCGAATATGATTCTTTGGCGGATGTGATATCCTTCGGAATCGCTCCGGCCCTACTGGTTTACAGCTGGTCGTTGACAATCTATGGAAAATGGGGATGGATTGCTTCTTTTTTATTTGTTTTATGCGGAGCCTTGAGACTGGCCAGGTATAACATCCAGATCGGCATCATTGAAAGCTCCGTTTTCAACGGTCTTCCGATACCGGCCGCGGCTTCCGTTGTGGCGACGACGGTTATATTTTTTGACTATGCGGGCGTGGAAGGGCATTTTTACAATCTCTTTACAATCTTTTTTGTAGTTGTCTTGTCGCTGCTCATGATCAGCTCAGTGAAGTACTACAGTTTCAAAGACATGAAACTGCTGTCCCGTAAGCCGTTTACAGTATTTTTCATCTTGGTCCTTTTGTTGATCATCATTGTTGCGGAACCGGAGATTATGTTTTTCATTCTCACCTTGGGTTATGCGCTGTCCGGTCCGGTGTGGTGGCTGATAAAATATGATCGCGAACAACGCCGGAAAAGCCAGGAAGGGAAAACAGGCGCTTGAAAGTTAATGCTGACGGATTGTAAGAAGACGGTTTGGGAAAAGCATGAGAATCATTGGAGGTAAGGCGAAAGGGCGACTATTTCATTTTGATTCATCATCCAGAGAAAGGCCAACGTCTGATTTTTTGAGAGAAACCCTGTTTAATTTGCTGGGTGATATAGGGGGAAAAGTTTTTGTTGATCTATTTGCGGGATCCGGCAGTGTGGGGTTGGAAGCGGCGAGTCGCGGCGCAAAAGAAATATGTTTTGTTGAGAAGAGCAGGAAATTGGCATCTTTCATTAAAAAAAACGCTGAGACATGCGGCCTGGCAGAGAATTGCTTGATCCTCATGACGGACGTAGAAAAGGGTTTGAGGAATCTCTGCGCGAAACATTACGTGGCGGATATCATCTTTGCCGATCCTCCCTATCAACAGGGAGAGGTTCAGGAGACATTGAAACTGCTGGATAGGTATCGGATTCAAAAAAAAGAGACGATAATCGTCGTCCAGCATTCCGTCAAAGAAAAATACGATGTTTCATCCGGAAATTTCAGGATTTGCGATGACAGAAAATACGGCGATCATGCCCTAACATTTCTTACATGGAGAGAAGAAAATGGAGGAGAATTTCACCAAGAGAGTAGCCATCTACCCGGGTTCTTTTGATCCCATTACCAATGGACATGTCGACATCATCAAAAGGGCGGTAAGAATGTTCGATGAAATCATCGTTCTTATCGCTTACAATCCCAACAAAGTCTATCTTTTTTCAGCAGACGAGCGAATGGAGATGATTCGTGAAATATTCAAGGACACGAAAGCGGTCAAGGTCGATTGTTATTCAGGCCTTTTGGTTGACTATATGAAAATATCGGGAGCGAACATTATTCTTCGGGGGATGAGAGCTCTTTCTGATTTTGAATATGAGTTTCAAATGGCGCTGATGAACAGACGCCAGACCAAGAACATTGAAACGGTTTTTTTGATGAGCGGATTCAAGTGGTTCTACACCAGTTCGAAATTAATCAAGGAAGTCACCAGTCTGGGGGGATCAGCCAAGGGTCTGGTGCCGGATAACGTGTATCAGAAACTTTTGGAAAAATACAATATCAGCAGCAGAGAATGAGTTTTTTCTCGTTGGATGCCAAAAGCAAGGCGCGGCGGAAAAAAATCAAGGCAAAAAACATAAAATGACATCGTCGTTCATCATGTCTGAATCCGACGATAGGCTGTGAAAATCATCATAACGGGAGACGAAAATCAATGGGCGGAATGTTTGGCGTCGTATCCAGCCGGGATTGTGTAAAAACACTTTTTTACGGAACCGATTATCATTCTCATTTGGGCACGGAACATGCCGGTATGGCGGTTTTTGGATCGCAGGGGTTTTTTAAAACCGTGCACAATATATCGCAAGTGCAATTTAAATCGCGGTTCATTGATGACTACAAAAAGATGGATGGGACGTCCGGTATCGGCGCCATTGATGATGAAACGCCGCAGCCGTTAATTTTCCGTTCCAGATTTGGCGTTTACGCAGTGGCTGCCGTAGGTCTGATCAACAACAAAAATATCTTGGTTGGAGAATTGCTCGATGAAGGCGCCAATTTCGGCGAGCGGGCCGGCGGCGATATCAACAATGCGGAGATTGTTTCGTGTCTTATCAATCGCGGCGACAACATCGTGGAAGGCATTGCTTCCATGCGGGGCGCGATAGCAGGTTCCATCTGCGCATTGGTGCTGACGACAGAGGGGATTTACGCGGCAAGAGACAAATTTGGACGATTTCCTTTGGCCGTCGGCGTGTCCAAATCTCCGGATGTCAAATCGTATGTTGTGGCCACGGAAGCAAGCTCATTTGAAAATTTAGGATATGAGCTGGTGCGTTTTTTGGGGCCGGGGGAAATCGTTTTGCTGACGCCGGACGGGGTCAAGACCCTCAAGCCGGAAGGCCAAGAGAAAAAGATTTGTTCGTTTTTATGGATCTATACGGGGTATCCGTCGTCAACGTATGAGGGCATCGGCGTGGAAAGGACAAGGGAACGCTGCGGCATATACTTGGCGAAACGGGACAATGTAGAAGCCGATCTTGTATCCGGCGTGCCCGATTCCGGCGTGGGTCATGCCATCGGATATGCGATGGGGTCGGGCATTCCTTATCGACGGGCATTGGTCAAGTACACGCCGGGTTACGGACGAAGCTACATGCCCCCAACTCAGGAAATCCGGGACCTCGTGGCGACCATGAAACTTTGTGCGGTCCGGGAAGTTGTCAACGGCAACCGGATCGTGATTTGCGATGATTCGATCGTCCGCGGAACGCAGCTGAAAAATCTGACGATCAAAAAATTATGGGATAACGGAGCAAAGGAAATTCACGTGCGTCCGGCCTGTCCTCCGCTGATGTTTCCTTGTCAATACACATCATCCACCAGGACAACGGGCGAACTGGCGGGACGTAAGGCGATTATCGCTCTCGAGGGGAGAGAACCTGAAAAACTGGATGAATATTTAGATGCGCATTCAGCAAAACACGCGAAAATGGTTGATTGGATCAGGCGTGATTTAAATGTCACCTCCTTAAAATATCTCCTGATTGAAGATATGATTGCAGCAATAGGTCTCCCCGCAGATCAGTTATGTCTTCACTGCTGGATGGGCAAATAGCGTTTCGTAGGTTCGGAATCAAAAAATGGCAATAAGTGAAACAATCTTTCGTCTGGATGCGTTTTGAGGAAGCCTGCTTTTGTGGAAGATCACTCGATCATAAAAAGGAAAAAAACCAGAAAACTCAATTTGGGCGGCGTTGAGATCGGCGGAGGAGCGCCGATAGTCGTGCAGTCCATGACCAATACGGATACGCGCAACATCCGGGCGACCGTGGCCCAGATAAAATCCCTTGAGAAAGCGGGCTGTGAAATGGTCCGCGTGGCCGTGCCCGATATGGAGGCCGCAAAAGCCGTTTCGGCAATCAAAGAAAAAATAAAGATTCCTTTAATTGCCGACATTCATTTTGATTATCGGCTGGCCTTGGCGGCGATGCAAAGCGGCGCGGCGGGGATCCGGATCAATCCGGGCAATATCGCCCGGGATAAGTTTAAGGAAATTGTCCGCTGCGCCAAAGAACGAGGAACGGTCATTCGCATTGGCGTCAATTCCGGATCCTTGCAGAAAGATTTGCTGAAAAAATACGGCGGTCCGACAACGCAGGCGCTGGTACAGAGCGCCATGCGGACTATTGCGGTATTGGAAGATCAGGGATTTCATCACATGAAGCTTTCCCTCAAATCATCGAATGTGCGGACCATGATCGAGGCTTATCGGAGCATATCGCGCAAAACAGATTATCCCCTGCATCTGGGCGTCACGGAAGCGGGCGCTTTGATGGATGCCGCTGTGAAATCTTCACTCGGTATCGGAGTGCTTCTGTATGAAGGAATCGGCGACACGATTCGCGTGTCGGTGACCGGTAATCCCTGTCAGGAACTTCCGGTTGCCTACAGCATATTGCGCGCCCTGCGGGTCCGAAACGTCGGTCCTGAAATTATTTCCTGCCCGACATGCGGGCGTTGTGAAATTGACCTGCCCGGTCTGGTCGGCCGGGTTCAAAAAGCCTTGGTGGGCGAAAGAAGCCATTTGAGAATCGCCCTAATGGGATGTGTGGTCAACGGTCCGGGAGAAGCGGCGGATGCCGATATTGGTTTGGCAGGCGGGAGGGGCCGGGGAGCGATCTTCAAGCACGGCAAAATTTGTAAAACGGTCAGGGAAACTGACTTTATTAAAGTCCTCATGGAAGAAATCAATAAGCTCATAGCAGAAAGGAACCGACGATAATGCGTTATTCAGAGATGTTTTTGCCGACGGTCAGAGAAGTGCCGTCCGATGCGGAGGTGATCAGCCATCAATTGATGATCCGAGCCGGAATGATCAGAAAATTGACCAGCGGAATCTATTCTTATCTTCCTCTGGGTTACCGTGTCATTCGGAAACTGGAGAAAATTATTCGGGAAGAAATGGATAAAGCGGGCGCACAAGAAGTGCATTTGTCGATGGTTCAACCGGCGGAACTTTGGCAGGAATCGGGAAGATGGGAGCATTACGGAAAGGAACTGTTGAGATTTCAGGACCGCCATGATCATGAATACTGCCTGGGGCCCACGCATGAAGAGGTGATAACGGCCCTGGTCCGCAATGAAATCAAAACCTACAGGCAATTGCCGCGAAACCTCTACCAGATTCAGACTAAATTTCGCGATGAGGTGCGTCCCCGGTTCGGCGTGATGCGCTGCAGGGAATTTGGGATGAAGGATGCCTACAGCTTTGACGCTGACGACGAGGGAGCGGAAAAAAGTTATCAGAAAATGTTTGAGGCGTATCATAATATTTTCAGACGGTGCGGTTTGAGATTCCGTTCCGTGGAGGCGGATACAGGCAGTATCGGCGGAAAGTACTCACATGAATTTATGGTGATGGCCGAATCCGGCGAGGACGCGCTGGTATTCTGTCAAAAGTGTTCTTACGCGGCTAATTTGGAAAAAGCGGAGGTTGCCCCTCCGAAGAAGAGGGAATCGTCAGAAAGCCGGTGGCTGCCCAAGGAGGAAATTCATACCCCTGATGTCAGGACCATTGAGGAAGTCGGTTCGTTTTTAAACGTCGTGCCGCAAAACATCGTCAAGACTTTAATCTACTTGGCCGATGGCAAGCCTTGCGCGGTGCTCATCCGCGGTGATTTGGAAATTAACGAAATTAAGCTGAAAAATCATTTAAATGTTTCAGAGCTGGAACTTGCCTCGGATGAGATGATTCAACAAACCACGGGCGCTCCAAGAGGCTTTGCAGGACCGCTCAATGTGAAAATTCCTTTGCTGATGGATTATTCGTTGATGCCGATGGTCAATTTTGTGACAGGCGCCAACAAAAGGGATTATCATCTGAAAAATGTAAATCTCGGAAGAGACCTTCCGGCCGGTCCGTTTGCGGATTTGCGTGTGGTCACCCGGGAAGATTCATGTCCGCGATGCGGAGGCGAATTACAATTTGCCCGCGGCATTGAAGTGGGCCATGTCTTCAAACTGGGAACAAAATACAGCAAGGCCATGAAGGCGGTCTTTCTGGACAAGGACGGTCAGGAAAAAAATATGATCATGGGATGTTACGGCATCGGGATAGGCAGAACCGTTGCCGCTTGCATTGAACAAAACAACGATGCGGAAGGAATCATCTGGCCGATGCCGCTCGCCCCTTTTCAGGTCATTATCATTCCGGTGAATATCAACGAAAGAGAGGTTATGGAGACTGCGGAAAATATCTATCGGTCGTTAACTCAAATCGGTGCGGAGACGATTCTCGACGATCGGGATGAAAGAGCCGGCGTTAAGTTCAAGGACGCAGATCTCATAGGCATTCCGTTGAGAATCACCGTGGGCAAGAAAAATTTGGTGCAGGGAAATGTCGAGCTGAAAATCAGAAAAACCGCCGAAACTCTGTTATGTTCCATTGAAAATGTTTCTGAACTTGTTCAAGGGATCATCGCCAAGGAAATGAACGCCAACGGATAAAAAAGCCTGTAGTCAAGATGATAAGAATTAATGACATCATTGAAAAGGTTCAAACTTATCTTTCCCCTGAAGAAGTGGAAATGATTGAAAAAGCTTATATTTACTCGGCTTCCGTTCATCAGGGACAGGTTAGACTCTCCGGCGAACCCTATCTGACGCATCCTATGGAAGTGGCGGGGATTCTGACGGATATGAGAATGGATGCCGCGACCATTATCAGCGGATTGCTGCACGATACGATAGAGGACACGCTGACGACAGCGCAGCAATTGGAGCAGGAATTCGGCAAAGATGTTGCTTTTTTGGTCAGCGGGCTGACCAAGTTAAGTCGTTTGTCGTTCAGTTCTCAGGAAGAAAGACAATCCGAGAACTTGCGTAAAATGATTCTCGCCATGTCGTCGGATATTCGCATCCTGTTGATTCGTCTTGCCGACCGGTTGCACAACATGCGTACTTTGCAATATCATCCGAAGGAAAAAAGAATTTCCATTGCCCGGGAAACCCTGGATATCTACGCACCGTTGGCCAACCGACTGGGCATTTACAATATCAGAATGGAACTGGAGGATTTGGCGTTTCAATATATTGCTCCCGAAGCGTATCGCGAGTTGACATCCAAAATCGCCAAATCCAAGGAAGCGAGAGAGAAATATACCGAGGAAGTGAAAAATATCATTTCCAAAAATATGGAGAATTTTCCCGTGTCCTGCAAAGTGGAGGGCCGGGCGAAACATCTCTATAGCATTTACAAAAAAATGCACGAGCAGCATTTAAACTTCGACGAGGTTTACGACCTGATTGCCTTTCGCATCGTTTTGGATACCGATTCGGACAAGACCTGTTATGAAGTTTTGAGCATCATCCACGCGTTGTGGAAACCGGTTCCCGGGAGGTTTAAAGACTATATCGCCATGCCCAAAGCGAATCACTATCAATCCCTTCATACCACGGTTATCGGACCGTACGGCGAGCGCGTTGAAATTCAAATCAGAACGAAATCCATGCATGAATGGGCGGAAAAAGGCATCGCCGCGCACTGGCGGTACAAAGAAGGCAAAGTTTTCTGGGATGACGAAGAGGACCAAATCAAAAAACTTCGGGAAGTTCTGGAAATTCAGCAGGAAGTCAAAAATCCCAAGGAATTCATGTCGGATCTCAAACTGGCGTTGTTTCCCGAAGAGGTGTATGTGTTTACGCCGCACGGGGATGTGAAATCTTTTCCCAAGGGGGCGACGCCCATAGATTTTGCCTATAGTATTCACACCGATATCGGCCATCAATGCATCGGAGCTAAAGTGAACAGAAATATCGTGCCCCTGCGATATAAATTGCAGAATGGTGATCGCGTGGAGATCATCACGCAAGCCGGACATCATCCGAGCAAGGATTGGCTGAAGTATGTCGTGACGACCCGGGCGATCACCAAAATCAGAAACTGGATCAATCTGGAAGAAAAGAAAAACAGTCTGGCTCTTGGCAAAGAATTGCTCGAAAAAGAATTCAAAAGACATAATCTGAGATTCAGTCACATGGTGAAGTCGGATGAAATCCGTAA
>DAOSZO010000035.1:0-27650 GCA_035382085.1 Smithella sp. | reverse complement strand
TCCCGTGCATATTTCCGGACCGCACGAAACCTGGTTCGACGATAACTATTTTTCCATGAATCACGGCATCGGCAGAGTCGGCATTGCCGCAGACGCCGCCATGCATCCCCTGGGGACATCCTGGAAAAACATTTTTGTCTGTGGCAGCATTCTGGCGGAAACCCAAATTTTAAAAAACGGCTGCGGACACGGCCTGGCGCTGGCCACAGCGCTGGCGGCGGCAAAATCCTGCGCGGAGTATCTGGCCCGATGAATTATGAACATTGCATCCGCTGCACGATCTGCGTGGAAAACTGCCCCGTTTTCCGCGTCAATCCCCTGTTTCCGGGCCCGAAGCAGGCGGGACCGGACGCACAGCGTTTCCGCTCGGACAAAGAAAGAATTGAAGACGATTGGCTTCTGCTGTGCAGTCAGTGCAAGCGCTGCGAAATGGCCTGCCCCTGCGGCGTGGAACCGGCGCACATCATTCTGCGGGAACAGCAGCGCTACGGCAAGGAACATCCGCAGACCACAGCGCATCTTCTTTTCGCAAACAACTATTACTTGAGCGCCTTGGGATCTCTGACCGCGCCGCTGGCCAACGTCATCGCGTCAAGCAAAACCGGAAAGAAAATTTTCAGTAAGCTGGGCATTTCCACGCATATCCCGTTTCCCCGATTCAGCTTCCGCACCCTGCGCAATGAAAGGATGAAACAGAGCCGGACGGCAAAGAAAGCGGCTTTTTTCCACGGTTGCTTCATCAATTTTTACCGGCCGGACATCGGCAGAAAAATCATTCGCCTTCTGTCCGCTCTCAACGTCGATGTCGTCCTGCCGCCACAGTGGTGCTGCGGCCTGCCGGCGCTGGGCAACGGAAATTTGACACTGGCAAAACATTTCGCGCAGAAAAACGCCGCGTCGCTGTCAAATTACATCGACGCGGGTTATGACATCGTCTATTCCTGCACTTCCTGCGGTCTTTGCCTTTTGAATGATTACCCTGGTCTTCTGGAAATTCCGCAGGCAAAAAAACTCGCCGAAAACTGCTACGACCTGCATGAATATCTCTTAAAACTCATTGAAGAAGGATATGCTCAACCCCAATTCCGCGAATGGCCCCGCCGCGTCGCCTATCACATTCCCTGTCATTTGCGGGCGCTGAAAATCGGTTATCCGGCGGCAAAACTCATGTCTTTGATTCCCGGCCTGGAATGTGAAATTCTCGATGATACTTGCTGCGGATTGTCGGGCAGTTATGGTTTCAAGAAAAGTAATGAGGTAACAGCTGTCCAGCTGGGACAAAGAGCCGTCTCCCTCATCAGAAAAACCGGGGCAAAAGATATTGTCGCGGACTGCGGCTCCTGCCGGATGCAGTTGGGGGGCCTCTCCGGAATGAAGGCTCTGGATCCCGCGGAAATCCTATGTGAATCCCTGGGAATTGCCACACCAAAATAATTCACGCGGCAAAGCTTTCATCCCCGCCTTTTTACTCCAAATCCTTTTTCATCCGATCAAACTCTTCCTTGGTAATCTCACCTCTGGCATAGCGTTTTTTGAGAATATCCAACGCCGTATCCTGCGTCTGGCCGGCACCATCCTTCGCTTTCGAAGCCTGAATGATAAAATAGACCGCCACACCAAGAACAATCATAAATATCAACCACATAAACATACCTCCATACCCAAAACCGTAGTTCATCATTTGTCCGCCTTGCCATCCACGTATCAGTCCATAAGGACAACAGCCCGCAACCAAAATCGGCAGAATCGGCAGCAAAAATAAAAATGATTTTTTCATGATCCTTCTCTCCCTTTCTCGCCATGACATAGTTTTTTCTTAAATTACACCATCGCGCTTTCAGTTAATCTAATTACGAATCTCCGACAAGCAAGGGCGGCTCACATAAAGATCACCAGACATTCGTTTTTTTATTTTCACTGAGTTCATCCAAAAGCCAAATTGACGGATTAAAAAAAATATGCAAGATTACAAACCATTACAAACCAGCACAAAACTTCTTTTCGGCGAAAGGAGAAAAAAATATGCCCGACGCAGATGGAATCAAGGAAGCCAAAATGTTTCACTGTGACATTCCTCAGCAGACTGAAGGGTTCTTTTTGAAAGGTTCCAACGCCTTGGATTGGGGAATGAAGAACAGACTCTCCCGAATTTTCAATCCCAAGACGGGAAAAACCGTCATGCTGGCCATTGATCACGGCTATTTTCAGGGACCGACGACCGGCCTGGAGCGGGTGGACATCAACATTCTTCCGCTCGTTCCTTATGCGGACACCCTCATGCTTACCAGAGGCATTTTGCGCACGGTTATTCCGCCTTCCGTTTCTCCGTCCATTGTTCTGCGGGTGTCCGGGGGCGCCAGTATTCTCAAAGAACTCTCCAATGAAGACATCGCCGTGGATATCGAAGAATCCATCCGGCTGAACGCCTGCGCCATGGCCGTGCAGGTCTTCATCGGCGGCGAATACGAAAGACAATCCATCATCAACATGACCAAAATGGTGGATATCGGCAACCGCTACGGCATTCCGACACTCGCGGTGACGGCCGTGGGCAAGGACATGGCGCGGGATGCGAAATACTTCCGTCTGGCTTGCCGTATCTGCGCCGAATTGGGCGCCCACTACATCAAAACCTACTACGTGGAAAAAGATTTCGAGACTGTTACTTCTTCTTGCCCCGTGCCCATTGTCATGGCCGGCGGCAAAAAGATCCCGGAACTCGACGCGCTCACCATGGCCTACAACGCCGTGCAGAGGGGCGCCGCCGGCGTGGACATGGGGCGCAACATTTTCCAGTCGGACGCGCCGATCGCCATGATTCAGGCGGTGCGCGCCGTGGTGCACGACAATGAAACACCCCAGAAAGCCTATGGACTTTACAAAAGTCTGAAAAAGAAGAAATGAAGGCCGCCTACTGGTACAACAACCGCGACATCCGCATTGAAGAGATTCCCACGCCGAGGCCGGGACCGAAGGAAATGCTGGTCAAGGTCATGGCCTGCGGCATCTGCGGGAGCGACGTCGTCGAATGGTACCGGCTGCCGCGGGCGCCGCTGGTACTGGGACACGAAATCGGCGCTCAGGTCGTTGACATCGGTAAATCGGTAAAAAAATTTAAGCCCGGCGACCGTGTATTCATCGCGCCGAAAGTGCCCTGCGGTAAATGTTATTACTGCAAAAACGGGCACCACCCCCAATGTGCGGAGGTGAAAGAAAGACTGCCCGGCGGATTTGCCGAATACATTCTTGTTCCGGAAACACTGGCCAAGAAAGGAGTCTATCATCTGCCGGAGAGGATCAGCTACGACCAGAGCACGTTTATCGAGCCGCTGGCCTGCGTTGTCCGGGCGCAAAGACTCGCTCGCGTCCAAAAAGGCCAAAGCGTGCTGGTCATCGGCTGCGGAATGTCCGGCCTGCTGCACGTCAAGCTCGCCAGGGGAAAAGGGTGCCATGTCATCGTCGCCGACATCAACCGCTTCAAGCTGGAGGCAGCAAAACGCCTGGGGGCCGACCTGTGCGTCGGCGTGGCGGAAAATCTTTCGCAACGACTGATCGAGGAAACGGGACGGAAAGCCGACGTGGTTTTCCTCTGCACCGCCGCGGAAGAAGCGGTAAAACAGGCCTGGCTTTGCGTGGACAAAGGCGGTGTTATCCTGTTTTTTGCCGTTCCCGGACCGGACAAACAAATTGCTGTCCCTCTCAATGATTTCTGGATAAAAGAAATCACCATCCTGACGTCCTATTATTGCGGGCCGCCGGATATCGCCGAAGCCATTCACTTGATGAAATCAAAGAAAATCAAGACGGATGACCTCATAACGCACAGATTGCCGTTGAAGAAAATCAGAGAAGGATTTCGCATGGTGGCTGATGGAAGAAAATCCATCAAGGTGATCATCCACCCAAACAGAAAATAAAAATCACTTGGCCAGCGTCTGTCTAATTTTTTGCATGACGGTCCTGTCCTCAAATATTTTTTCAATGGTCTCGGTCAGTGCGAGACTGGCCTGCTCCCCGAGAATGTTTTCGGAAAACGCCACATGCTCCTGCGCGTAGCGGCTTTCAATCCGCCTTTTATACAACACTTTCCCGGTCTTCATATCGGCTATGGCCACCGTCAATTTTATGTGCGCGTTGTACGAATGGGTGGGAAAACCCTTTCGACAGAACATGTCCAGTTTCTCTATATTGCCGCCGATGAGAATTTTGCCTTCCGTATCAGGCAGCGTCCCTTCATTCGCATTCCATTGCTCGATTTTCGGTAAAACCTGATAGCCGGCTTTTTTCAGATACTGAGTGATGCCGATGGCGACCGCCCTGGCCGCCCGAACATTTTTCGGAAAGATCAGCGTCTTCATGCCGTCTCTTTCCACCACCCAGCCGACGGAAAGCTGATCGTCCATATTGCGCAAATCGTTGAATTCAGCCACGGCAATCCGCGTCCCGGAAACAGCTCCGCCGGCTTTTGCAAAATCAGGAATATTAAAACGTTCAGCATCATAATACATGTTGATGCTGTACACATGGGATGCCGCGCATCCGCACACGCAGACAACCCAAAGGATCAGAATCAGACTGACCGTTCTCGATTTCATGATGCACCCCTGCTAAGAGACGCACGCCTGCGCGAATTTCTTCACGTTTTCGTCCTCGCCCATCGCGATGAGTTTATCCCCTTCTTCGATGACGTAATTCGCCGCCGGGTTGAAAATCATCTTGCCCGTCTCTTTTTTGGCGGCGACAATAATCAACCCATAATCTTTTCGGATTTCCGATGCCTCAAGTGTTTTGGCAACGAAGCGCGAGCTCCTGCCGACGGAGACTTCCTCCATTCGCAACTCCAGACTCTGGCGGCTGGTTGTGATTTCAAAAAAATCCAGCATGGCCGGGCGCACAACCGCCATGGCCATTCGCATCCCGCCGAGCTGATAGGGAGACATCACCCGGTCCGCACCCGCCCTTAAAAGGCGGTGTTCGGATTCCTCCTCCTCGGACCGGGCCAGAATGTAAATTTTCTGGTTCAATTCCCTGGCGGTCAGGATCACGTAAAGATTCTGGGCATCGGTCGGCAACACGCAGATGACACCCTTGGCCCTTTTGATGCCGGCGTTGATCAGCACCTTATCCTGCGTCGCGTCGCCTTTGCAATAAAGAAACCCCTGCTCCTTCGCCTTTTCAATCACGACGGGATTATTGTCAATCAGTACGCAGGGTATTTCAATTCCCGGCAAATCAGAGAACCGATGCGTCCGCCGCCGCAGATGATAAAATGATTCTGCAGTTTTTCAATCAATTTTTCCAACTTGCCACCCCCTAATAAATAACGTAAACGGCCTTCGATAAACGTTTCCGCCAAAAGCACCAGCGTATAAAACATCATCCCCACGCCGACCACGATGATAAAAACGGCAAAAATTTTCCCCGGTATCGACACGGGAACGAAATCGCCGTAACCGACCGTGGAGAGCGTCGCCATGCAAAGATAAAATGAATCGACGAAACTCCATCCTTCAATCAGATGGAAACCGAGCGTCCCGGTTAAAATAATGGCAAGCAGAATGATCAAAGCGATTTTAATTCTGGTGGTGAATATCAAGTTCTTTTACTCCCCGGACCTCTTTTCGTATTGTCTGCCCTCAAAATCATTAAATTACTTCTTCCGATCGCGGCGCATTATAATATAATAAAAAACATCAGGCAAATATTTTATCCAGAAGCAATGGCAGCTTGACGTGTTCGAGTTCAACCCTGAACCCTTTCAAGGAGGTCGTTATGACGGAAGCAACGCAACAGGCATTAAACGGTCTGAGGGATCTCTCCATGATCAAGTGGTACATTATTCCCCTGATGGCGATTGTCTTTTACATCTATACCAAGGAGATCAAAGACGCGCGCCGCACGGGCGACTGGAATGCGGTTCTGGCCGGTCTCACCATCTTCGGCGTGGATTTCTTCAATGAAACCTGGAACGGGTGGGTCATGCATCTGACGCAGCGTTCCGCCTTCTGGACAACGCCCGGCGATACGGCCCTTCGCACGCTGGTCGGCTGGAACATTGAAATCATGTTCATGTTCCTCCTCCTCGGAATCATCTATTACCATACGCTTTCCGAGAACAAAAAAGAGAAAATTCTCGGTCTTCCCGAAAAGTGGTTCTGGGCGATCACCTACAGCGCTTTCTGTGTCTTTGTCGAGTGCCTGCTCAACATCGGCGGCCATCTGGTCTGGGAATACCCCTTCTGGAATTTATCCTTCAAGGGCGTCTGGCTGATTTTTCTTTTCGGCTATTTTCACTTTTTCTGTTTCGCCATTTTGGTCATCAGCCTGAAATCGATGAAGACCAAACTGACGACGGTGGGCATGATCTACGCCGTGCCGATTATCATGAATATTTTGGCGTTCGGATGCTGGGGTTGGAATTATTAAAGGTTAAAATCCGAAACACTCTTCAAAGACTTTGTCATATTTTTCGTGAATTATTTTGCGGTCGAATTCCCAAAATTCGTCAAGCATTTTAGTTTGTTCTTCTTTGCTGAAATATTCCCGGCACGGATAAAAGAAGTGTTTGTCTTTCTATTCAATATGTTTGGGGGGTAGAAACTGCCCCGTTGACGCGCCAAGTCGGCGATTTGTTAAACCGCGTCCTGATCGCCCTGCAAACATTTATCTTTTGCGGCAACCAGCGCCGTCGTCGTTTTTCTGCCCCGGACATGCTCTTTGACCAGCTCGTTCACGATTTTTTAATTCTTCCATGATTTTTTCTCTTCAATTTCCCGCAACACGCGGGTGGACTGAAACCGGCCGCCGGAAAGCCACAAGACCTTGAAAATCATAGTTGCAACTCAGTTGCATTTTTGATAGTCACAAACAATGATGAAAAAGAAACACCCGAAAGACGTTCTCCAGATGCTGCAGAACGCGCGCATACCGAAAACAGCGCAACGGCGTGCCGTCCTGGAGTTGTTGCTGACAGCCACCCGTCCGCTCAGCGCCATGGCGATTGTGCAAAAATTGAAAGCCCGATCACGCGTGGACAAGGTCACTGTTTACCGCATTCTGTCTCTTTTCAGGGCAAGAGGAATGATCCGTGAAATTCCCTCATCCGACGGCACTTTGTATTTTGAAATGGCCATGTCAAACAATCCGCAGCATCCGCATTTCAACTGCCGGATTTGCGGTTCTTTTACCTGCCTGGAACCGGCCTCCATTACCCAGGAACATCCGGCATTGTCGATTCCGGATAATTTCCGCGTGGACAATATACAGATTAATATATCGGGATTATGCGCCACGTGCCTCGGCACGCAAAAAGCAAAACCGGTGAAATGGACTTATAAAAAAAGGGGATAATTATGCCGCGGAAATTCATTCTGGTTCTGATGTTCGTCCTTTCTTTTCTGCCCGTCTCCTGTCGCCAGAAACCGGAACCGGTCAATCCGTCAAAACTCTCCGTTGTCGCATCCATTTTTCCTCTCTATGATTTCGCTCGTCAGGTCGGAGGCGATAAAATTGAGGTCACGCTGCTTGTGCCGCCGGGAACGGATCTTCATCATTATGAACTCAAGCCCGCCGACATTGTCAAAGTCGGCCAATGCGACATCTTTCTGTTCACGAACTTTGAAATGGAAAATTGGGCGTATAAAATTATCGGCACGGCCTCGAAGAAATCAAGCATGCTGGCGGTGGAAACCGGAAGCGGCGCCTTTCTCCTGCCGCTTTCCGATTCAGAGCATGACCAGGAAGCTCAGGCGGCCGGTTTTGATCCGCATATCTGGCTGGATGCGGACAACGCCAAGAAAATGGTTGATAATATCGTCGCAGCGTTCATTCAGAAGGATTCGCGCAACAGCGATTATTATCTCAAGAATGCCAGCGACTATAAAATGAAAATTTCCGCCCTCGACGAACAGTACCGAAAGGAATTGAGCGCCTGTAAAAAAAGAACTCTTCTGCACGCCGGACACTGGGCATTTGCTTATCTGGCCAAAAGATACAACCTGCGTTATATCGCAGCATACAACATTTTGGCCGAATCCGAGCCGGCTCCTCAAACGGTTCTTTTCCTGGTCGATCAGATAAAAAGCGAAGGCGTCCGCTATCTCTATTACGAGGACATGATCAACCCGCGTCTCGCCCAGATGATTTCCAGGGAAACGGGCGCAGGTCTGCTCAAGCTCAGCAACGGGCATGACGTGAGCGCCGAGAACATCAGAAAAGGGGAAACGTTCATTTCGTTGATGGAAAAAAATCTGGAAAATCTGAAAAAGGGTCTGGAGTGTCCATGAACGCCGTCGACGTGAATCACTTGACTTTCAGCTATAACGGTCTCGAAGCCATCAGCGACATTTCTTTTTCGGTCCGGCAAGGGACGTACCTCGGCATCGCCGGCCCCAATGGCTCCGGCAAAAGCACGCTGATCAAGAACATTCTGGGCATCCTGCGCCCTCAGAGGGGAACCGTCAGTCTTTTCGGCAGGCGTCTGGATTGGTTTCATCAATGGGACAGGGTCGGATACTTGCCCCAACGTATTGCGGCATTGGATCATCATTTCCCGGCCACCGTCGAAGAGATTGTGCTGATGGGCGGGGTCAATCCCGGCAGGGCGGGATTAGCACACGTTCTTGAATCCTTGAAAATCGCGCATCTGAGCCGCCGGCTTATTGGAGAATTATCTTACGGCCAACAGCAACGGACGATGCTGGCCCGCGCCTTAATCAATCGGCCGGAACTGCTTATCTTCGATGAACCGACCACCGCCCTTGATCCGGAAACCCGGGATATTTTCTATTCTCTTACCCGCAAAATCAACCAGGAGAACAATACAACGGTCATTCTGGTCACGCATGACACCGGCATCATCGGACAATACGCGCAGCAGCTTCTGTATTTAGACAAGAGAGTGATTTTCTTCGGCACCTTTGAAGAATTTTGCCGATCCCAAGAAATGACCGGATTTTTCGGCATGGGCAGCCAGCATCTGATTTGCCATCAACACGATGAAAAAAAGGAGAAACCTCTCTGATGCCATTGAGTGATTTATTTCATTATGAATTTGTTCAACGGGCGCTGTTGGCCGGCGTTCTTATCGCCGCCGGCTCTTCCCTTCTGGGAGTTTTTCTTGTTTTGCGGCGTCTTTCGCTCATCGGCGACGGCCTCGCGCATGTCACTTTCGGCAGTGTCGCCGTCGTTATCCTGCTAGGCATCAGCCCCGCCTACGTCACCCTGGCCGTTTTGCCCCTGGTCATTGTCTCATCGGTGGTGATCATGAAACTCACGCATGCGCAACGCATTCATGGAGACGCCGCCATCGGCGTGGTCTCCTCCTTCGGCATCGCCGCCGGCATCATCCTGATCAGCTTATCCAAAGGATACAATGTCGATTTGCTGAGTTACCTCTTCGGCAACATCCTCACCGTGACACAGATGGAGCTGATGTTGTCCGCGATGGTCTTCGTTTTGGTCGCGGCCTCTGTTATTTGGTTTTACCCTGATTTGTTTGCCATCACATTCGATGAGGAACTCGCCCGTACCATGGGCAAAAAAACGGAAATCATCAATACCGTTTTATTTATTCTGACGGCCATTGCGGCCGTGCTGGCCATGAAGATCGCGGGCATCATGCTGGTATCCGCCATGCTGATTCTTCCGCCGCTGGCCGCCATGCAGCTGTCGGCGAGCTTCAAAAAGACCATCCTTGCTTCACTTTTATTTTCAATTTTATCGGTCATCTGCGGCATGCTTCTCGCTTTTGGGTTGAATTTGCCCGTCGGGGGAACTATAGTGATGTTAAATATTGTCCTTCTGCTGGTCGTTCTGGGAATACAAAAACTCAGGGCTTTCACGAGGTAAAAAAATGGCGCTTACCGCCAGTTATTCCTACGCTCCGATGGTCATGTTCATGCTTTCTCTGGCCTGCGGCTTTTTCCTGCCGCAGGGACTGTTCATCGGAAAATGGCTTATTTTGCCGGCGCTCGCGGTGACCATAACGATTCATCTGCTCAAATTTCCCCGCGGCTTTTTCCGCAATCCGGGGTCCCTTTTCTACGCCTCCCTGCACGGCAATTTAATGAACTATGTCATATCCGGCAGCTTCATCATTCTTTCGGGCGCCTATCTCATTGAAATGCAGGAACTCTGGATCGGCATGGTTCTGGTCGCCGCAATGCCGGCCTCGGTTCAATCCATGAATTTGTCTTTTTTCCCATCCATTGACAAAAATTTTCTTTTGACCGGAATTTCCGGAACTTATTTCGGCGCTCTTTTATTTATCCCGCTGACCGGTTTTTGCTTCCTGAAATACGCGCAGATGAACGCTTGGAACCTCTCGTTGCTGGTCCTTTTGTTAATCTTGCTCCCCATTGCACTCTCCAGAATGGCCCTCGAAAACCAATGGACTCAAGCCATCAGAAAACATGAAAATATTTTCCTGAATCTCTGTCTGTTCATCATCTACTACACCATCACGGCCAACGGCAGACAATACCTGAAAAATTTTTCCACCGACCTGGCCTTTGCCCTGGTTATTGCTTTTACTGCCACAATAATTTTGGGTTTCTTGATCAGAAAAATTGACTCATTTTTTTTTCATGAACATGATGACAAGGTCAACGCGCTGATCATCTTGGGAACCATGAAAAATTGCGGTTTGGCCGGCGGGATTGCCATGAGCGTGTTCAATCCGGAAGTGGCCCTGCCGGCGCTTATTTTTTCCGTCTTCACGTTTATCCACGCCCTATGGCTAACCCGTATGATGGAAAACAATGTCGAAAAAACCAAAGGCTCCCATTGACAAAGAACCGAGATGCGACTATCTTTTAACTCAAAAAATGAAGGAGGGAAGATATGGCCGTCACCTTACCCGAATTGCCGTTTGTGAAGGATGCGCTGGCTCCCGCAATCAGCGCCAACACGGTGGATTTTCATCACGGCAAGCATCACAAAGCGTATGTCGATAATTTAAACAAACTCATCGCAGGGACGGAGCTGGAAAACAAATCTCTGGAAGAAATCATCAAGCTGACCGCCGGGGACTTGGCAAAAGCGGGCGTTTTCAACAACGCCGCCCAGGTATGGAACCATACCTTTTACTGGCATTGCCTGAAAAAATCGGGAGGAGGCGCACCGACCGGACCGATCGCGGAGAAAATCAACGCCGTATGGGGCTCTTATGAGAAATTCGCCGAAGAATTGAAAAACGCCGGCGTTACCCAATTCGGAAGCGGCTGGGCATGGCTCGTTCTGGACGGCAATCAGTTGAAAATCACCAAGACGGCTAATGCCGATACTCCCCTGGCACACGGGCAGAAGGCGCTTCTGACCATCGATGTCTGGGAACATGCCTACTATCTGGATTACCAAAACAGAAGACCGGATTATTTGACGGCGGTCATCAAAGACCTGATAAACTGGGATTTTGTCAATTCGAATTTAAAATAAAAAGGGTTCATAAAATCGAATAAAAAAAAGGAGGCTTTCGAAGCCTCCTTTTTTGGATTTATTTGACCGGTTTTTATTTTTTCTGATCCACCCGGGCCTTGAGCTCTTTGCCGACCTTGAAAAAGGGCAATTTTTTGGGTTCAACCTTTATTTTTTCACCTGTTTTCGGATTTCTTCCGGTGTATGATCCGTATTCTTTAACAACAAAGCTGCCAAACCCTCTGATCTCGATACGTCCATTTTTCTTCAATTCGTCAGTGAAGCCCTTGAAAATAAGATTGACAACGTCAACGGCCTTTTTTTCCGTAAGGTTCAGCTTGGTGCTTAATGCTTCGATCAGATCGGATTTATTCATATATCCTCCTTAATACTAAAGAACCCTAAATAAGCAAACTCAGAGCAACATTTCTTTTTGCGCTTGTTTGGTGCATTTATTATTTATTTTTCAATGAATGTCAAGATTTTTTTGCCTTTAATTCCTGATAGATATTTGTTGTCAACGCCTTTATTTCACCGGGGGTCAGGTGTCTCCAGGCGCCTTCCTTGAGGCCTTTGAGGGTGATATTTCCTATGGCTTCCCGGGATAGAGAGGCAACCCTGTGGCCTATGGCCTCGAGGCCTCTTCTGATTTCCCTGTTCCTGCCTTCCTTGATGGTAAGACGAAGCCAACAACTCTTGTCATTCATCCTTTCCAGTTTCAGATGCTCCGGTTTAAAAACACCGTCCGGCAACTTAATGCCCTTTGACAAACGCTTGATTTCTTCCCCGGACAAATGCCCCTGAATCTTCACTCTGTAGGTTTTCGGCTTTTCAAAACGCGGGTGCTGGACCTTCTGGGCAAAATCGCCATCATTGGTCAGAAGCAAAAGACCCTTGGAATGATAATCCAGCCTCCCAACCGGATAAATTCTTTCCGGCACATTTTTTATCAGGTCCATGACCGTGCTTCTGCCCTGCGGATCATGGAGCGTCGTGACATATCCCGCCGGTTTATACAATGCGATGTAATATTTGGTTTTTTCCGCAAAGATCATTTTGCCGTCAACGCGAATCACGTCTTCCGAGGCATCGGCTTTTGCGCCCAGTTCGGTGATAATCTCATTATTGACGCTGACGCGGCCTTCCCTGATCAACTCTTCGGCGTGACGCCGAGACGCAATGCCCGCCGCGGCGATAATTTTTTGCAGACGCTCTTTCATAAATCCGCGGTATTTTCGTCTTCCGGCGCATCTTCAGACGGGTCGGCAGCCCCGCCCTCTTCCGCTTGCTCTGATTTTCTTTCATCGCCTTCGCACCGAGCAGCCGTTAAATTTTGTGCATCCCCGGACAAATCCGGATCACCAAGATAATCCTCTTGAGCGTCGTCATCCGTCGATTCCGAACTCTCAAGCGCCATTTCCTGTTGCTGCTGAAGCTCTTTGAGCTCCCGTAAATTGGGCAAATCCATCAGGTCCCGGAGATTGAAAACCTCCAGAAATTTTTTGGTAGTTCCGTAAATGATGGGCTTGCCGGGAACATCCTTGCGGCCCATGATGCGGATGAGCTTTTTCTCCAGAAGATTTTTCAGGGGACCGCCGACGTCCACGCCGCGGATACTTTCTATCTCAGATTTGACAATGGGCTGTTTGTAGGCGATGATCGCCAGCGTTTCCAGCGAAGCCGGCGACAGGGACTGGGGCTTCTGGCTTTTGAGCTTTTTCACCCAGGATCCCAGCTCGGGATTGGTGCGGAACTGAAAACCGCCCGCAACTTCCTGAATCTGTATCCCGCCCTGCCTTTCGTGATATTCCGTCACGAGCTGTTGGATGATCTGCTGAATTTCCTTTTTTTCCATGTCCGGGAAAACAGCTCGTATTTTTTCGGGCGCCAGAGGGCTCTCCGACGCGAAAATCAAAGCCTCAACGATTGCCTTTATCTTTTCCATTTAATTCTCCACAGCCGGAAATATCCGGATAGTTCCAAACATGGATGTCTGGTAAGCTTTGATCATTCTCAACCTGATGAGTTCCAAAACAGCCAAAAACGTATAAACGATGCGGCGTCGATCCCTTCTTTCCTGTAACAGGTCGTCAAATGTCAGGCTGTTGGCCGCCGCAAGCCGATCCATGATTTCATTGATAACATCCGTCAGGGACAGTTTCTCCAAGTCAATTTCAATGAGCTGTTTTTTATCCAACTGGGAAATAATGCGGTGAAAAGCTTCTATTAGTTCAAACACGCTCACCTCAACCAGTTCGCCTTCTTCAGCGTCCGGCAGCGGCTGAGTCTCCTCCGGAAGGGCAGAGATCCTCGTAAAAACATCCCTTTCCAAAAGCGGTCTGTCCGCAAGCTTGGCGGCCAATTCCTTGAAAGTCTTATGTTCCACCAACTGTCGAACCAATTCCGCACGCGGATCTTCCTCTTCTTCTTCCAGTTCTTCCGGCGCGGGCAACAGCATCTTCGATTTGATATGAATGAGGGTCGAGGCCATGACCAGATATTCTCCCGCCAAATCGAGATTAAGCGCCTTGATCATTTTGAGGTAATCGAGATACTGTTCGGTAATTAGCGCAATGGGGATATTATAAATGTCGATTTCATTTTTCTTGATCAGATACAACAGCAGATCCAGCGGCCCTTCGAAAATATCCAGTTTGATGGCGTAACTTGCGGTTTGTTCATTATCCATATTGTATCCAGAAACAATAAAAAATCGGTAGCGTCAAAAAAGAGTCCCCGCCGGCGCCGCTTCCGGCCGGTTTCAGATTTTCATGGCCTCGCGAACTTCTTCCATCGTCTGGCGCGCTATGGTCGTGGCCTTTTTATTGCCTTCTTCGATAATCGAGTAAATTTCTTTGATGTTCTTGTTATAGAAATCCATGCGCTCATGCACAGGTTTCATGGCTTCCGCCACCTGTTGCGCAAGCAATTTCTTGCAATCCGTGCATCCGATACCCGCCTTCCTGCATTCGGTGTCAATTTCCCGGACTTTCTCGAGCGCAGTATACAATTGATGGAATGAAAACACATTGCAGATTTCGGGATTTCCCGGATCCTTTCTCCTCATCCGCTGGGGATCGGTAAACATCGAGGCGATCTTTTGCTGAAGGACTTTGCCGCGGTCTCCGATATAAATGGAATTGTCATAAGATTTGCTCATTTTCCTGCCGTCTGTGCCGAGCAGTTTGGGAACACTGGTTAAAAGGGGCTCGGGCACAGGAAAGATTTCCCGATAAAGGAAATTGAACCGGCGGGCGATTTCACGAGTCAGCTCGACATGGGGAAGTTGATCCACGCCGACGGGCACCCCATTGGCTTTATACATGATAATATCGGCCGCCTGCAGCACCGGATAACCCAAAAAGCCGAAAGTGGACAAATCTTTGTTGGAAAGCTCCGTCTTCATTTCCTTGTATGTGGGGTTACGCTCCAGCCAGGCCAGTGGCGTTATCATGGCCAGCAGCAGAAAAAGTTCGGCGTGTTCCTTGACCGCGGACTGCACGAATAACGTGCTTTTGCTGGGATCCAACCCGACACTCAGCCAATCAATGACCATATTCACCGCGTTGCTTTTGATGTCCTCCGTGGAACTGTATTCGCTGGTGACCGCGTGCCAGTCGGCCACGAAGTAAAAGCATTCATATCGAGCGCTATCCTGAAGTTCCACCCAGTTTTTCAACGCACCGTGCAGATTGCCCAAATGCAATTTTCCCGTCGGTCTCATGCCGCTGAGAATTCGTTTGACGTTCACTTAAAAAACCTCCTGGTTTGGCAAAACGAACGAAGGCCTCCGGATGGTGTGCTGCAATGCGGAGGCCTTGGTTACATGGTTTTTAAACGATGGATTACTTGATTTTATTGGCCAAATCTTTACCTGCTTTGAATTTGACAACCTTCTTTGCGGGAATCTTAATGGCTTTGCCGGTCTGAGGGTTTCTGCCCTCTCTGGCTTTTCTCTTCACCACCGAAAACGTACCAAAACCTACCAAAACAAGTTTCCCGCTCTTTTTGAGCTCTTTTGCCACTGATGTCTCATACGCATCCAGTGCTTTCGCCGCTTTGTCCTTGGTGATGCCTGCTGATTTCGCGATAACCCCAACTAATTCTGCCTTCGTCATGTTTTAAAATCCCCCTTTCATAAAATCAAATTTAAAATTTATTATCAACCGTTCTCACGGCCATCAGCACTTTTTGTCTGAAAATGCGACCAAGGATTTGCAAACTGCCGCAGCAGCGTGAAACCGGAAAAAACATTCGCTCAAAATGCTGCAGCCCGCTTATTTTCTGGCTTTGAATGATACCGTTTCGCTAAAGTTCGCGCTAGCTCTAACATAATTAAAATTAACAATCAAGAGAAAAATGATTTTTTTTCAATTATCGCCTCTCTTTTTTGATCCGCTGTTCCCGGGTGATTAGCAGCCGAACAATCTCTGTCTCCCCTTTGCTCCCCTGAAGCAAAAAAATCCTCCGGGAATGCTTTTCGAGCAAGGCGATGGTCGTTCTTTACAAGACGGCGCCTTTATGTTAAGAAGCCGCCCTCAACGTATTTGAGGAGGACTGGCAATGATTGCCAAGGCGGAAAAATTAAAGAACTGGGTCATTCTCTCGAGGCCGCCTTTTCACACCGTGGGCGTTCTGCCCTTTATCCTGGGCAGCATTATGGCTTATAAAATCAACGGATCCTTCCGCTGGGAGGTCTTCGCCCTTGGCGTCACGGCGGTCATCCTGATTATGCTATCCACCTACCATGCCGGTGAATACTTTGACTATGAGGGAGATGTCATCTCCGACCGTCTGCATCAAAACAAATTTGCCGGCGGCTCACGCGCCCTGATTCACGGCAGCCTCTCCCCGTCCGTCCCCTTCTGGACCAGTATCATTGCCCTCATTGCGGCCGCCGCGATCGGTTTTTTCCTGCAATTCGGGCTGAAAACCGGCCCCTGGACGCTTCTTTTGGGCGCCATCGGCGGTCTTTCGGGTTTTTTCTATTCCACCAAGCCGATCCGGCTGGTGCAAAGAGGCGTGGGCGAACTCTTCATCGGTTTTTGCTACGGCTGGCTGCCGGTAGCTTCGGCCTATTACATCCAGACCGGCGCCTTTCACCCGCAAGGGCACTGGGCGGCCGTCCCCATTGGTCTGACCATCTTCAATGTCATTCTGCTCAACGAGTTCCCCGATTACGAAGCCGACAGGGCGACGGGCAAGAAAAATCTCCTTTACCGCATGGGGAAGGAAAACGGCCGAAGGCTCTATATCGCTTGTTCCCTTCTGGCCTCGTGTGCCGTCATAGCCTCGCCGCTGTGGGGCATTCCCGCGCGCGTCATTTATTTTTACCTGCCGGTCTTGATGATGTCCTTGGGGATCGTCTGGATGATGCTACGCGACAGGCATCAGGACAAGGATTTTCTGGAAAAATTATGCGCTTTGAATATCGCCGTCAATTTGGGAACCTCGCTGGCCTATATTTTGGCGTATCTTTAATGTTGAATGATGAGCAAGAAAGTCAAACCATTCTATGATCCCCCCTCCCTTCTGTTGAAGCAGCTGGGCTCTTCGATGCTGATGGGTTACCTGAACCGGTGGCGCCACTTTCCCGGCTGGGTCGTGCATCACGGTTTTCGGTCAATTCCGGTTGCCAACGGGGCATGGGGGATGGGCTGCATCGGCTATCCGGGACATCCTGTCTGGGAAGTCACCGCGGCGTGTAATCTCCGCTGCATTCACTGCCACGCGGTCAGCGGCCTGCCCGATCCCGACGAACTGACCACGGACGAAGGCAAAAGACTGATTGACGAAATAGCCTCGGTGAGTGAATTCCGGACGCTGATTTACACCGGCGGCGAACCCCTGGTCCGGCCGGACATCTTTGAACTGCTCAAACATTCGCAGAAAGCGGGGCTGGCCAACATCATTGCCACGAACGGCACGTTGATCGACGAGGAAATGGCCTTCAGACTCAGGGACCACGGTGTTGTCTGCAATGCCATCAGTCTCGACGCCGCGGACGCTGCCGTCCATGACAGGATTCGCAACAAGCCCGGCTCCTTTGATCTGGCGCTGCGCGCGATCGAGGCGACGAAAAAAGCGGGCATTCTCCTGCAAATCAATACCACTGCCATGGAATATAACATGCCCCATCTGTCGGAATTGATTGATTTCGCCGATCGCCAGGGGGCGGGCATCATGCTGATGTATCAGCTGGTGGCTGTCGGGCGGGGGGAAAAAATTGAAAAAGCGACCCTCAAGAAAAGCGCCAACAGGTCCTTGAGCGAACTGATTTCCGCAAAACAGAAAAACGCCAAAACCGTCATCGAACCGGTCGCCGGTCCCCAGTACTGGGCTTACCTTCTGGAGAAAAACAACATCCGCGACGGATGGAGGCTCAAAGGGGCGGAAAAAGTCTTTTACGGCTGCGCCGCCGGACGCGGATTTGTTTACGTGAAGGCCAACGGCGATGTCTGGCCGTGTCCCTTTGTCGAAGTCAAGGCGGGAAACGTCCGCGAGGGACGTTTTGACGACATCTACAGAAACGCGCAGGTTTTCAACGAGCTCCGCCGCCGCGAAACCCTTTTAAAGGGTTTCTGCGGCGAGTGCAACTACAAGTCGGTCTGCGGCGGCTGCCGGGGACGCGCCCACGCGTACAGCGGCGACTATCTGGCGGAAGACCCGCGCTGTTTCCTTCATGAGAAAACGAAATCATAGCTATGGAGGAGCACATGATGATCCATAACGACATCCGCCCCGATCAATTCAAAGTCCTTGCGGAAAGCGCCGATGAGCGGCCTTTTGTGATGCTGAACCTTCTGAAGTTCAAAAAAGACGGGGGCCGTCAGAACTATGCCCGATATCTGCGGGAAGCGTCCCGATTTCTCGAAGCCGCGGGAGGGAAGCTTATCTTCCTCAGCGAACCCAGAGAGCTTCTCAGCGGCCGTCAGGAGTGGGACCTCCTGATGCTTGTCCGTTATCCGTCCCGAAAAGCCTTTATCGAGATGGCCGGCAATCCCGACTATCTGAAAATTCATCGCTACCGGGAAGCGGCCATGGAAGACGCCGTGTTATACGCCACCGACGAAATATCGGCGAGGGATTTTCTGCGCGGCTAGGCGCTTGCTCTTTTCATTGCTCTTTCTTCAAAAGAAGGAATAACTCGCCCTGTTCCTTGAGCGTGCCCGCCATCATCCCGGCGTCATCACCGAAGCCGCAGAAAAGGTCAACCCGCCCCGGCCCGAGAATGGCCGACCCCTTGTCCTGATTGAGCACAAAACGCGAGAAATCAATCCGGCCCCTGACCTTGCCTTCCGCGTCCAGAACCGGCTTGCGCAGGCGGATAAACGCCAGCGCCCCTTCCGGAAAATAATCCGGATCCGTGGCAATCGTCCTGCCGGCCGTCACCGGCTCTCCCAGGGAACCGATCGGTTCCCCCTGCAGAACGCGGAAAAAAACGTACCGTTCATTCTGACTCAACACATCCAGGATTTCCTTCTCTTCCCTGCCCCGCAGGAAAGTCAGGCGGTAAGAAGCCTCCGACGCGCCTATCTTTCCGCTGTCGAGCATCGCCTGCGTGACACTGCGGAAAGGCCGGCCGTTGCTGCCCGCGAAACCGACCGAAATCACGCTGCCATCGGTCAGCCTGATTTTGCCGGACCCCTGAATATGCAGGGAAAACAAATCCAGAAGATCGGAGACCCAGGCGATTTCCAGATGCTTTTCCCCTAATACGCCGTTGATATCGATTTCACGGCGGCTGTAATAGGGAACGAAACGGTCTTTTTCCATCCGGCCGATCTTGCCGTCCTTTTTGATTAAATCCGGCGGCACTTTATAGACCGGATACCGATATTTCTCCGTCGGTTCCAGAGAACCTTCCAGCAGAGGCTCATAGTAGCCGGTAAACAGCACTTTTTCGGAATCTCCGGCGATGCGGTAAATATGAAATTGTCGGACAAGCTCCGCGCCGAAATCAGGGGTCAAACCTTTTTCCACAAGGAGTTTTTTAAAAAGCAGCAATGTTTCCTTGAGCTGCTTTGCGCCCACCGAGCGGCCGCTGATCCGGTAGTGTTTGTCGCGCCCGGTCGTTTCATAGTACCTGATGCTGTTGTCGAGAGCCTTCACCAGCGATTCGACATCGAGATCGTCGGTGAGTTCGAGAGAGGACAGCGTGACGGGAGAAAATAATTCCAGCGATTTTTCGGGCGATTTCATAAGACCGCGCGCGCAGCCGCCGAGAAAAGCGGCGACCAGCGTAAGCAGAATAATTTTTGTCAGCCTTTTCATAACTCTATCATCATCGCCACTTCATCGCAATAGTCCGGGTACTTGGAACAATGGAAACAATCCGACCATATTTTTTCCGGAAGCAGCGTTTTATCGGTTTCCTTGAATCCCAATTTGGCGAAAAATTCCTTCTTGTAGGTCAGCGTAAAGACCTTGAACAAGCCCAGGGTGATCGCCTCGGAAATGCAGGCCTCCACCAGCTGCCTGCCAATGCCCTTTTCCCGGTGACGCTCGTCAACGTAGAGGGATCGTATTTCCGCGAGATTTTCCCAGATGATGTTCATCGCGCAGATGCCCGTAATTTCATTTTCCTGCTCGTCATAGTAAACGAAAAAATCGCGCATGGAGCTGTAAATATCCATCAGCGAGCGCGACAGCATTTCCCCTTTGCCCGACGACAGGTTAATCATCCGATGAATGGTTTTCACGTCATCCACGCGCGCTTTTCTCAACATGTTTTTTCTCCTGGCGTTCCCGACAGCGATCGGGCCTGATGAATCATTTCCCGGGCGTGTTTCCTGGTCGTCTCGGTCAGGTGGACACCGCCGAGCATCCGGCTGATTTCCTCGGTTTTCTGTTCCTCGTCCAGTTCTTCCACCGAGGTCACCGTCCGGCCTTTGACCACCTTTTTGGACACATACATATGCTTGTCGCCGTAACAGGCGATCTGCGGCAAATGCGTGATGCAGATTACCTGATGGTTGGCGGATACGGACTTCAATTTGCGGCCCACAATTTCCGCGACGCCCCCTCCGATGCCATTGTCCACTTCGTCAAACACAATGGACGACACGGAACCCGTGCGTGACAAAGCATTTTTCAGGGCCAGAATAATCCTCGACAATTCTCCGCCGGAGGCGATTTTGTTCAGCGGCCTGGCTTCCTCGCCCTGATTGGCGGTCAGATAAAATTCGACATCATCCACGCCCTTTGGCCCGAAAGCGTCCGGAGTATCGGGATTTCGGAAATGGACCCCAAACAGCGCATGGGGCATATTCAGGGCGTGGATTTCCTTTTCCACGGCATCCTGTAATCGTTTCGAGGCTTTCTTTCTTGATTCGGAAAGCACAAGCGCGCTCCGCCTGAGTTTTTCGGCGGCGATTTTTCCCTCTGCCTCCAATTTTTTCAGCGCCTCTTCCACGGAAAAGACCTCTTCCAGTTCTTTTTCCATTTCTTTCTTCCGCTTCAAAACGTTCTCCAGGGATCCGCCGTGTTTTCGCTTGAGCCGGTTGATTTGCTCCATCCTTTCATCGATTTCCGCAAGGCGTTCGGCGTTGAAAGACAGATTATTCGCGTAATCCCGAATCGCCAAGGATGCCTCCTGCAAGGTAATCAGCGCGCTTTCGACCTCTCCCTCGTTGAGGCTGAAGCGATTGTCGATTTTCCCGATGTCCCTTACCCGGTTCTGGACCTCCTTCAATTTGACCACAATGGAGTCCTCGGCACCGTAGAGCAGATCATACGCCTCGTCGGCCCACTCGGACAATTTCTGGACATTGAGCAGAACCTTTTTTTCGTCACTGAGGGCGACATCTTCGTTTTCCCGAGGCTGAATCTCCTCGATTTCCTTGAGCTGGAATCTCAGCCACTCCGTTTTCTCCTCGCGGCGGTCGCGCAGGGCGATGAGTTCGGCGATGTTCTGCCGGATCCGCTGATAGTCGTGATAAATCAGACCGTAATTTTCCCTCTCGGGAAGGAGGCCCCCGAATTCATCCAGGATGTCGATGTGGTTTGCGGCATCGAGAATCACCTGATGCTCGCGCTGGCCGCAGATATTGATGAGCATTTCGCTGACGGAGGACAGATTGGACAGGGTCGCCGCCTGTCCGTTGATAAAGATTCTGTTTTTTCCCGACCGGGAGATGATCCGCCGGATGATCAGGGTCTCCTCAGCAGGGAAACCCATCTCCGCGATTTTCTGAAGCAGGCGCTCGTTTCCGGATACGTCAAACACCGCCTCCACGGTCGCCGCATCCGCCTGCGATCGAATCATATCCGAAGCCGCGCGGTCGCCCAAAAGCAGACTGACCGCCCCGATAATGATGGATTTACCCGCCCCCGTTTCGCCGGTAATGACGTTCAATCCCTCCCCGAAGGAAAGATGCAACTCGTCGATGATGGCAAAATTTTTAATGCTCAACTCATTAAGCATTCTTCTTCTTTTTCGCTCCCGGAGGTAAATCGCCCCAGCCGAGCTTGGACCGCAGAATCTCCCCGTAGCTGCGGTAGGGGGACAGAACCAGCGTGGTCGCGCAGGCGGATTTTCTGACGGTGACCACATCGCCGGACTTTATCCGGTACACCTCCTGCCCGTCCAGCGTGAGGATCGCGCCTTTGTCTTTTGACCAGAGCGTTATCGCCAAAACGGAATTTTCCGCGAGAATGATCGGCCGGTTGGTCAGCGTGTGCGGACAGATCGGATTGATGATGATCAAGTCCTTGCCCGGAAAAACAATTGGACCGCCCGCGGAAAGGGAGTAAGCCGTGGAGCCGGTGGGCGTGGCGATAATGAGGCCGTCGCCCTTGTAGGTGGTCAGATATTCACCATTGATCGCCATCTCCAGTTCGTTCATGCGGGAAAAATTGCCGCGGTTGATCACGACATCATTCAAGACATGTCCGACGCGGACCTCTTTTTTGCCCCGCCGGATGCCGACGTCGAGCATCATTCTTTTTTCCGTCACAAAATCGCCGCGAATAATCAACTCCAGCGCGGCGTGCATTTCATTGAGGTTCACTTCCGTCAGATAGCCGAAACTGCCCATGTTGATTCCCAGAATGGGAACGTCATGACGGGCGATAAAACGGGCAGCCCGCAGCATGGTGCCGTCGCCGCCGAGCACGACGATCATTTCCGACTTCCTCGCCAGGCGAGGCCAGGTCAGTCCCCGCGTAACGCCCATCACCCTGGCGATTTCTCGCTCCAGATGAACGGCCACCCGTTTTTCCTGTAGCCATTGCACCAGCGCCTTCACGTGCGCGGTGATATTCCCCTTTTCAATATTGGCAACGATGCCGATGGATTTGATGTTCAAAACCCAGACCTCCCAAAACACGCGTCACGGGTCAGCAAAAACACCCCGGATGAGCGGTCCTTGCCGCCGGAAAATAATTTTGTAGCGTCCCTAACACAAAAAAAAATCTCTGTCTATGGCTGATTATTCTTTGACGTCCACGCGACATTTTTTCACCGCCCGCAAGCCGCTGATTCATGAATGGCAAGGGGTCTCTTGAACGGAAAAAAGAATGCCGTTGTTACATCGTTTTTCCTGAAAGGCCTTGCTCCATCGAATAAGGCTTAAGAAGCATTGTGGAGTTCCTCAGCCACGTTATCCGAGGCGCCTTGGTCCTCCATGGACAACAATTTGATTATCCTTTCAGGAATTTCGGTCAGCGGCAACACCTCATCCGCCGCCCCCATCTTGACCGCTTCACCCGGCATTCCGTAAACAACGGAGGTGGCTTCGTCCTGGGCAATCGTGAATGCGCTGTTTTGTTTCATCGCCAGAAGACCTTCCGCGCCGTCAGCGCCCATTCCCGTCAGCAGGATGCCGATGGCATTGGCTGCCGCGTGCTTTGCCACCGAATGGAACAGAACATCCACGCTGGGCCGTTGATGATGCACCATGGGACCGTCCTTGATCCTCACCTGATAAAACGCGCCGCTGCGTTCCAGCAGCATGTGTTTTCCTCCCGGTGCAATCAGCGCCACACCCGCGGCCACTTGATCTCCGTCGCGGGCTTCACGAACCTCTATCTTGCAAACATTGTTCAAACGGTCGGCAAAGCTGGCGGTAAAAAATTCAGGCATGTGCTGCACTACCACGATACCGGGAATATTGACGGGCATATTCATCAAGATCTTTTCAATGGCAATGGTTCCCCCCGTGGAGGCGCCCATTGCAATCACCTTATGTGTGGTGTTCATCGGCACTTTTTGCGTAAGCGCCGGTCCCTCTTCCTTCAGGCCTTCTGACAGGACTTTCGTGACTTTCGCCCGCGCCGCCGCCCTGACGGCTTTCACCAATGTTTTGGAAATATCGGGAGCGGACAGGCTCGAACCCGGTTTGCATATCACTTCCACCGCCCCCAGCTGAAGCGCCCTGATGGCGTTTTGGCTGTTTTGCGGGGTCAAGGAACTCACGACAACGACGGGTAAAGGATAATATTTCATCAGCTTGGCCAAAAAAGACAATCCATCCATGCGCGGCATTTCCAGATCCAGCGTGATGACATGCGGCTTGAGCCGCACGATTTTGTCGCGTGCGACGTAGGGATCAATGGCGCTTCCGACCACTTCGATATCGCGGTGGCGGGATAGCTCTTCTGTCAGCACTTTGCGAACCAGCGCTGAATCATCAACCACTAAGACCCTGATCAATCTTTTTTCTCCTTTGCGACAGGAAATTCATCGACAAACAGCTTGATGTCCGCCCGACCCTGGTTCAGATTCAGGGTGATTTGGGCCAAGGGACTTCCCGACTCCTCCTTTTTGATTTCATCCTTGCCGAAAAATTTGGGACTGAAAATTTTATACCCTTTCCTGCTTTTTCGATCCAAGGAGGGAATCACATTTCCGCAGATGATATTGGCTACTTCGCCCAAGGCGTCTTTTTTCTGCAGCGCCGTGGGGCTTTCAGTACTCAACATATTTTTGGCGATGGCGGCAAACAAATCGCCGCTGGCCGCCACAATGAGCTTGCCCGAAGAATCCCCCTTGAATTTCACCTCCGCCACGGCTTCCAGCGGAAGCTTTTTTTGTTCATCCTTCAGTTCCGGCACCAAATACATGAAACAGGCGTCTTCAAAAGTTTTTATTGATGCCTCCCGCAAAATGTCTTCAATCGGCTGTTTCATCATTCACCCCCGTAACGGCCACAATGACTTCTCTTAAAATTTCCGGTGTAAACGGCTTATGTATAAACGTCGCGCCCAATTTGAGCATCTTTTCGATCTTGACCGGATCGCTTTCCGAACTGACCACCACCACCGGAAGATTCTCGTACTGGACGTTTTGTTTAAGTCTTGTCAACATTTCTTCGCCGTCCATGACAGGCATGTGAATATCCACCAGGGCAAGATCCACCCATTTTTCCTCAAAAACACGCAATCCTTCCTCCCCGTTTTTCGCCTCCCATATCTCTCCGAGGGGCAACCCGGACAGTTTCAATGTCTTGACAATGATGGATCGCATCACCGCGCTGTCATCGACAACCAAAACATTCAAAGCCATATTCCCTTCTCCCATTCACCTCGTAATCTTCTATCCGTCGAAAATCTTTTTTAAAGTTGCTTCAACACGCCTTTGGATTTGACAAGCATCTTGCCCGTTTCCACTTCCAGCGTCACGGTTCGAGAGCCATAGCCGCCGACATCGTGAGCCTTGAGCATCAACCCTTCCTTCCACATGAATTGGCGAAGACTGACGAAATTCCGCCGGCCGATTTGAAAGAAGTCCTCATCCTCGTTCATTTTGGAACTGGCGCCGCCCGCCACACGAATGATCAGATCTTTTTTCAAGGAACCTTTTTTATAAAAGTGATCCAGCATCACCCTCATGCCGCTGTCGACATAAAGAAAAGGATTCCCTTCCGCTTTCTCCTGATCGAGAGCGGAATCCGGCATCATGCAATGCAAAAGACCGGCACGCCGCATTCTGAAATCATACACCGTGATCCCCAAGCAGCTTCCCAGCGCATAAGTGATCAGCATGTCTGAAGCGTCTTCGGATATTTTCATGTCAGCAACGCCGACGGTGTAAATCATACGTCATCTCTTTCTGTCGCATTCGCGGATTTTTTGCGCGGTGGATGCGACAACTTAATTTTCTGGTAAACGGCCGGTTTGATGTAAAGAAAATCATGTGAAAGGAAATTGAGGCTCTCGGAATGCCCCACCAGCAAATAACCTTCCTCTTTCAACAAATGCCAAAACCGGTTAATCAGCATTTCCTGGGTGGGCTTGTTGAAATAAATCATCACATTTCTGCAGAAGATGACATCAAACGGTCCCGCCATCGGCCAGTCATCCATCAGATTGAGCTTGGCAAATTTCACCAGATGACGCACCTCATCGTTCACTCGGTAGTGGCGGTTCGATGCCGGGCCCGCCCGGTGAAAATATTTATGCTTTAAATGCGCAGACATGTCCTTGAGGGCCTCCTCCGGATATTCGCCCCGTTGGGCTTTTTCCACCATGCGTTCCGAAATATCCGTGGCCAAAATTTTTATGTCATATTTCGCGATGTTCGGGACGGATTCGCACAACGTTATCGCAATGGAGTAGGGTTCCTCTCCGGAAGAACACCCGGCGCTCCAAATTCTGATGGGATTTTCCCCGAACAGCGGAACGATGTTCTTTCTTAAAAACAGTAAATGCTCCGGCTCCCGAAAAAATTCTGTTTTGTTGGTTGTGAGAATGTCCACCATTGACTTTATTTCTTTGCCGCTTTTGTCACTCTGCAGATATTTGAAATACTGATCGAAATTGGACAAATTCAAATGCCGGAGTCTTTTGAGAAGCCTCGCCTTGACCAAATCCTCTTTCCCTTCATGCAAATCAATCCCCGCCACTTCGTACACAAGCCTGCTGATTTTATCAAACTGCCGGGCCGTTAATTTCAGGGAATAGTAATCGGTCCTGTTTTGGTGCGCATCTCTTGTCATGGTTTCTGTCTGGTTCATTTTTGAATTGCGTTTTCATCCCGATCAGAAATCTTTCAGGACGTTTTCGTCTTGTTCGTCCAACGGAATCACCTTCCGCGGATCCGCGTGCAGTCCCAGCATCCCCCGCGTCCCCCGTCTCCCCTTGGCCGGCGCGCCCGGCAAGGAATGACCCCGCTCCGGCCGATGACCCAAAAGATCCTCCGTGCCGCTTAACCGAAAACCCGCCACCATGCTGCGCATCTCCTCCGACTGCGAGGACATCTCCTCGGCCGCACTTGCCGATTCCTCCGCATTGGCCGCAATCTGCTGCGTCAACTGGTTGATCTGATCCACCGCCTTGTTCACCTGTCCAATCCCCAAATCCTGCTGCTCCGAAGCCTCCGCAATCTCCGCCATCACCTGCGTCACTTTGTTGATCCGCTCCGTAATCTCCCGAAAATTGTTCAAAACCTCCCCGTTGATCACCACGCCGTTCTCCGAATTCCTCACCGCCTCCTCGATCAGGTTCGCCGTGTTCTTCGCCGCCTCCGCGCTGCGCATCGCCAAATTCCGCACCTCCTCAGCCACCACCGCAAAGCCCTTCCCCGCATCGCCCGCTCGAGCCGCCTCCACCGCCGCGTTCAACGCCAATAAATTCGTCTGAAAGGCTATCTCGTCGATGGTCTTCACGATCTTCGCCGTCGCATCCGACGATGACTTGATCCGGTTGATCGCCGAAGACATCCGGTTCATGCTCTCCATCCCACGGTCCGCGCTCTCCCGCGCCTGCTCCGCAACGCCCTTCGCCTCCCGTGCATTCAACGCGTTCTGTCGCGTCATCGACGACATCTCCTGCAAACTGCTCGAAATCTCCTCCAAAGAACTCGCCTGCTCGCTCGACCCCTGCGATAACGACTGGCCCCCAGTGCTCACCTGAACGCTCGCCGCCGCCACCTGCTCCGCTCCTATCGCCACCTGCTGCAGCGCCTTCTCCAGGTTCTCCACCGCCATGTTCAGAGATTCTTTGATCCGAGCATGATCCCCCTGGTATTCCCCCTGCATCCGTGCCGTCAAATCCCGGCTCGCCACTCTCTCCAAAACATCTGAGGCTTCGTTGATCGGCCCAATCACCGCGTCCAATGTCCGGTTCACCCCCTGAACAATGTCCCGATACGCCCCCTGAAACGCCTCCGCGTTCCCCCGAACGCTCAACTGCCCCTCCATCGCCTTCCTCGTCAGTCCCTCCATCTCCTCCACCAACGCCTTCAAGGTCTCCGTCATCCGACTCAACGCCGGTCCTATCTCGTCCGCATCGTC
>DAOSZO010000034.1:0-29158 GCA_035382085.1 Smithella sp. | reverse complement strand
TCGACCATGGGTTGGGCGTGTTCAGTTTATATGGACATTTATCCTCTATTGCCACATCCGTCGGCAAAACCGTTGCCAAAGGCGAAAAGATCGGCCACTCCGGAATGTCGGGTCTGGCGGGCGGCGATCATTTGCATTTCAGCATGATTGTCGGCGGTCAATTCGTCAATCCCCAAGAATGGTGGGATCCGCATTGGTTGAAGGATAATCTGAATAAATAAGACGATGCCGGATAACCTTTTTCCACTCGGTCATCAGTTCTTTTTAATGTCTCGGTGAATTAAATTTACGATGTACTTCTTGGACGTGAAATACTCGCTGATTTTGTTTGCCATTGCAACCGAACGGTGCTTCCCGCCCGTACAGCCCAAGGCGATATTGAGGCGCACCTTGCCCTCCTTTTCATAGAGAGGAATCAGGAAGCTCATCAGCTTCATGAGCTTGTCCAGAAAGGCCCTGGCTTCCTTGTTTTGCAAAACATACTTTTGGACATCTGGATTGAAGCCGTCGAGCATTTTCAAATGCTCCACAAAATAGGGATTCGGCAAAAATCTCACATCCAACACCAGATCGGCCTCCACCGGCAAACCGTAGCGATATCCGAAGGATGACACGTTAATCACCATTTTTCTTTTCTTGAATTCCGGCGAAAAATGCCTCTGCACCGTATCCTTCAGCTGATGAACATTGATCGTTGTCGTGTCAATAACGATATCCGCCATTTTCCTCAACGGAGCCAGCATGCTCTTTTCCAATTGAATGCCGTCCAAAACCGGCCCCCGTTGAGAAAGCGGATGCGTGCGACGGGTTTCGCTGAAACGATTCAGCAGGGAGTCGTCACTGGATTCAAGAAAAACGATTTCTATCCTGTAGCCCTTTTCCTTGACGACGGCGAATATTCTTTGGTATTTTTTGAGAAAACTTCGCTCCCGCAAGTCCATTACGAGCGCTACATTCCGGATTTCCGGGGAAGAGGCCGCCGTGATGGAGAGAAATTTCGGAAGCAAAATGACCGGCAAATTGTCAACACAGAAAAAACCGATATCCTCCAGCGCTCGCAACGCCGTGCTTTTGCCGGAACCGGAAAGACCGGTTATGATCACCACCCGGAGACTCTTCATGCCGATCGACCCTTCATGAGAGGATTTACGATTTCTACTCTATTTCTGGCGTCCGGAGAGAGCACCTTTTTTCTCGGAATGAAAATCCGTTTAAGGAACCTGTCAAGAGCAAACGCTTTCTTGCTCTATGATGATTTTATACAAATCGCTTTGCGATTTCGCCTTTAAAAGTTTCTTGCGAAAATTTACATCCTTGAGCATTTTGGATATTTTGGCCAGGACTTTGAGGTGCTGACCTGCAGAATTCTCCGGTGCCAAAAGCAGAAAAAACAGATGCACGGGTTTGCCGTCGAGAGCGTTATATTCAATCCCGCCCAGACTCCGGCCAAAAGCGACAACAATGTCATTTAGATCCGCGACTTTGCCATGCGGTATGGCCATGCCGTCCCCGATGCCCGTGGAACCGAGACTTTCTCTCTGTTTCAAAACATTCATAATTTCGGAAACATTGACCCTGACACCGGCTTGAATAATCGTATTGACCATTTCCGCCAGTGCTTCTTCCTTGTTCTTTGCGGTCATGTTTGCGTTGATGAATTCTATTTTCAAGATCTGATCCAATTGCATCGGACATCCCGGTAAAATCAGTGTTCAGTTGGTTTCGATCAATCCATAATTTCCTTCTTCGCGCCGATAAATGAGGCTTACGTTTTCAGACGCGGAATCACGGAAAATGATAAAATGATCGTTGTTTTCCTCCAAAGCCATAATGGCCTCATCATAAGACATCGGCTTCAACATAATTTTGCGTGTTTCGACGATTTTGTGACCTGAAAATTCTTCCGGTTCGGCCGATTCGCTTCCCTGCCCTCGGCGGATGCTTCTTGGTTTATGTTCCCGCACTTTTTCCCGCTGTTTCTTTATTTGTTTTTCAACCTTGTCGAGGCATTTGTCGAAAGCCAGCCTCATATCCTTGCCCTCTTCTTTTGCGTTGATGTTCCAGCCATTGGAACTAATGTTAATTTCAATCATGTTTCTGAACTTTTCGAGGGAAATGATGATGTGCGCTTCCGCGGGTGTATCCAAATATTTTTTCAATTTCTGAATTTTTTCTTCAGCGTAAACTTTTTGCCAGTTTTCACCTTCGCCGTTTCTAAATGTTACCGAGATTTTCATAATGGTTCCTCCATAAATAATTTGTTGCGCTGGCATGCTTCAAAGCGACTTTCGATATTACAATCGAGACGGTTATCATGAGGCCCGTCATATATTGTTGTAAAAATCAAAAGTCAACCAAAATATTGCGCCTGTCATGTTTATTTTTTCAAATACTTCTTTCTTCGGGATGAAGGAAGAATTCCCATGATTTCCCGATATTTGGCAACCGTGCGACGGGCGATATGAATCCCCTTGGCCCTCAACAAATCAACCATTTCAGCATCGCTGTAGGGTTTGAGCGGCGGCTCCTTGCTCACCAGGTTCCTGATTTCCTCCATAACGCTTTTGGAAGCGACGGAGTCTCCCTCCGCTTTCTTAATCGAACTGCTGAAAAAATACTTCAACTCAAAGATGCCCTGAGGTGAATGCATGTATTTGTTGTTGACCACGCGGCTAATGGTGGATTCATGCATAGCCACGTCATTGGCGACATCCCTCAATACCAAGGGCTTAAGATAATCAATGCCCCTGTCAAAGAAATCCTTCTGGAATTTAACAATACTTTCGGCAACTTTGTATATCGTGTTTTGTCTTTGTTGAATGCTTTTAATCAACCATGTCGCCGATTGAACTTTTTCCTTGATGTATTGTTTTCCTTTTTCTTCCTGATTTTTGCCCTTCGAAGAAATACCCGCCATCACTTCCCGATAAAAATTGCTGATACGCAGCCTCGGCAACCCGTCATCATTGAGAATGATTTTGTAATCATCGCCCGCTTTGACAACATAGACGTCCGGCACGATCGGTTGAATCTTTTCCTCCGAATAAATGCTTCCTGGTTTGGGATTCATGCCGCTGATCAATAAAACAGCCGCTTCCACGTCGCGCAGGGAAACCTTTAATTTATGGGCGATATGGCTGTAATTTTTCAATTCCAGATCCCTTAAAAAGTGACGGATGATGTTCTCAATCAAATGACTTTCCACGCCTAGCATTCTGGCCTGAATGATCAGGCATTCCTGAAGATCACGGGCGGCGATGCCCGGAGGATCAAATTCCTGGATTTTTTTCAAAACCAGTTCTACATCCTTTTCGCTGACGTTCTCCAACTCGGCGATTTCCTTGATTGTGGCGCACAAATAACCATTTTGATCGAGATTCCCGATAATCTGGCTGCCTATTCTTTCCTCGACGTCCGAGAAGGAAGAGAGCTTCATCTGCCAAGTCAAATGCTCCGTTAGCGTCTGACTTTCAGTGAGAATATTGTCCCATGATGTTTCTTCCCCTTCTGGACCGCCGTAGTTCACGCCCACGGGGCCGTAATCTTCCAAATAGTTCGCCCAGTCAAATTCTTCCGCTGCACTGCTCGCGTTATCGATATTCACTTCTTGCGTCCGTTCGACCGGCTTGAGGATCTCACGATCCAAGGAAATAACAGCTTCATCAACGTCTGGTTGAATCTCATCACCGGCAGATTCCTCTTCTGCCGGAGCCTCTTCCAACAAAGGATTTTCATCCATTTCACGATTGATCGCTTCCACGAGTTCCTGCCGCGACAGCTGCAGCAGTTTTATGGCCTGCTGGAGCTGTGGGGTCATAATCAGCTGTTGGGAAAGTTTCAGGTTCTGCTTTAATTCCATAACCATAATATCAAAAGCTAAAAGATTCTCCGAAATAAAATTTACGCGCCAATTCGCTTTGGGCAATTGCCTCGGGCAAACCTTCAACAAGAATCGTCCCTTCGTTGATAATGTAGGCGCGATTGCAACAGGACAGGGTTTCTCGAACGTTGTGATCCGAAATAATAATGCCGATCCCCTTCGCTTTCAGTTTTTCAATAATTCTTTGGATATCCGCCACCGCCAACGGATCAATGCCCGCGAAAGGCTCATCCAGAAGAATAAATTTCGGTGACGTGACTAAAGCGCGGGTGATCTCCACCCGTCTTCTCTCGCCGCCCGAAAGGGCGTAAGCGTAACTTTTCGCCAAAGCCGTCAAATCGAGCTCCGCCAACAGTTCGCGCAACCGGTCGGATTTTTCATCCTCCCGCAAATCGAGCGTTTCCAGAATGGCCAAAATATTTTCTTCAACCGTCAGCTTCCGAAAAATCGACGGTTCCTGAGGCAAATAATTTAAGCCTTTCCGGGCGCGCAGGTACATGGGCAAATCAGTGATTCTCTCGCCGTCTAAAAAAATTTCTCCGCCGTCCGGCCGCACAAGTCCAACGATCATGTAAAACGTGGTGGTTTTGCCCGCTCCATTGGGACCCAGCAAACCGACAACTTCGCCCGGCGATATCGAGAGAGTGATTTGGTTAACTACTTTTCTCTTATTATAAATTTTGATTAAATTTTTCGCCAACAGATCGCTCATAAGTCAATCTTCAGTCATTCGGTTCTTTTCTTTTCGTCTCTCTGGGATAAATAACGGCTTTGACCTGCTTATGTGGATCACTCTCCACAACGCCTCGGTCTTCGCTGAGAAAAACGATGACCCGGTCTCCTCGGATGATGTTTTTACCCTCCTTGAGCGTCGCGTTACCGGTCATGATGATTTTGTTGCTTTCTCTCACATAGAGCGCCTCATCTGCTGACGCGGTTCTATCGCCTCGAATCAGCAAGACATTCCCCTTGGCCTCCACCTTATCCAACTCCCCGGAACCTGCGGTTTCGATAACACCGGTTTTTTGTTTTTTAGCCGGTTCTTTTTTGTAATAAAGATAAATCCTGTCGGACTTCAATGAGGTGTTTCCCCTGATCACGCAGGCGTTGCCTGAAAAAACAACCAGTTTTTTTTCGTGAAAGGCCTCCATTTTATTGGCGGTTATTTCCAAGGGTTCCTCAGGACTGCCCTTGATGAGGTCCGTAGCGGCATAAACGGGAGAAACCAGCCACAGCATCATGACGAAGACTGAAGAAATTTTTTTTATTGAAAGCATTTTTTTCTCACTTAATTCTGGCCCGCACCCCGGAAGGAATATTCAATTGCCCTTTATTCATATACAGCACCATCCCCTTGCCCGTAAGAATCAGCCCGCTGTTTTCCATCATGATGGGGGAATCGGTATAAAATTTTTTTTCTCGATCACTATAACGAACATCGTCTGTCATAAATTTATCTCCCGAATCTGAAAAGATAACAACGTTCCCCGAAATTTCTACATCCTTTTTTTCAGTGTCCATCTGTCCTTTGTCAGCGCTCATTTCAAAGACTTTTCCGTCTGCTGTCGTCAATTTGATTTTCACTTTATCCATCCAAGCAAGATTCCTTTTCCTGTCATATGTTGCGCTTTGAGCCTTGACTTCCCATTTAGCTTTGTGCTCTCCAACCTCCGTATAAAAAAAATCTTTGATTTCCAGATCAATGTTTCCGGGCATAACTTTCAGCCTGTTTTCAGCTTTATTCCATCCGGCTCTATACAACAACAGCTCGCCGACCGATATGAGAGAAGCCAATATAAGCAATGATAATGTAATGATTTTTTTTTTGTTCAATTTCAAATGCATCAAACGTATTTTTTTCATTGAATTATATCATCCACCATTATCTATGTAAAGCGATTAAGCGTATCTTGGCGGGCAAATAGTAGAAAACTCTTCAAAGTTTTTAAGCTTTAAAACCATATCTGGCGGCGACTTCCGGCCACCGGCCCTGCGCTTTCAGGAGCATCTCACAAATTTCCCGTACCGCCCCGTGACCGCCTCTGTTTATTGTCACATAATCCACTTCTCCTTTGACCACATCAAGGGCATCTGCCACCGCCGCGGCAAAACCGACACATTTCAAGACCGGAATGTCAACAATGTCATCACCCACATAAGCAACTTCTTGACTTGACAACTGATATTTTTTTAGTATTTTTTCAAAAACTCCCTTCTTGTCGAAAGCCCTCTGATAAACATCCACTATCTCCAGATCTTTCGCCCTGTATTTCACAACGTTTGATTTTCTGCCAGTCAGGATGGCCACTTTTATTCCATAACGTTGAATGAGTTTTATGCCATGACCGTCACGAACATCGAAATGCTTCAATTCGCGGCCTTCACTATCCATAATAATGCGACCATCTGTCATAACCCCGTCAACATCCAGAATTAAAAGTTTAATTCTCTGCAGCTTATCCTTTATGACTTTTTTCATATTTAAGCAGTCCTTTAGAATTCTTACTCAATATCTTGACTTTCAAGAATTCTTTTTAACAATTTTGTCAATTTCCTTTAATGTCTTCAGCATTTTTTCCATTTCCTTCAAATACAGGGAGTTCGCACCATCGCACGGCGCTCTTTCCGGATCGCGATACACTTCACAAAACAAACCGTCCACTCCAGCGGCGACCGCCGCCCGAGCCAAATACTTGACCATGTCACGCTGGCCACCCGAGCATGTTCCCTGTCCGCCCGGCAACTGAACGGAATGGGTCGCATCAAAAATAACCGGATAGCCCATATTCCGCATAATGGGCAAAGAACGAACGTCAAAAACAAGGTTATTGTATCCGAACGATGCACCCCTTTCCGTAATGATAATGTTGTCATTACCCGCAGATCTTGCTTTTTCTATAATGTTGGCAACATCCCAGGGCGCCAAAAACTGTCCCTTTTTCACATTAATAACCCGCGCCTTTTTGGCTATTTCCACGACGAAGTCGGTCTGACGGCATAGAAAAGCCGGAACTTGAACGACATCCAATATCTTTGCCGCTTCATCAATTTCCTCAAAGCGATGCACATCAGACAGAACAGGAATATCAAGTTTTTCTTTAATGGCCTTCAAGATAGCCAATCCTTTCCGAAAGCCGGGACCGCGATAGGACTTTATCGATGTCCGATTGGCCTTATCATAGGAAGCCTTGAAGATAAAGGGGATGTCCAGTTTTTCAGAGACTTTCTTCAGGACGCTCGCCACATCCATGGCCGAACGCTCATCTTCAATGACGCAGGGTCCCGCGATAAGCACAAATTTTTTATCATCCCCGATAACAAAATCCTTTATTCTGATTTTTTTCACTTTTTCCTCCTCATCTCTGCTGCCGGTTTTTTTCCTGAAGCAGTTTGATCCTTAACCGAGGAATCCTTTCTGAAGCTTTCGGCGATTCCGGATTCAAAACAAAAGCTTTTTGGTAGGCGTCCAACGCATCCTGATACAAACCTTTTTTCTCGTAGGCCGCTCCTAAATTGTCATAAATTTCAGCGTCATCCCTATCATATTTTAAGGCAATCAAATAGTTTTTAATGGCCAAATCCACATTCCCTGCTGCCGAGTAAGCATATCCCAAATTGGCGTATGCCCCGGCGCTTTTTGGAGAAAGCCCGACCAGCTTCTGATAATAGTGAAGAGATCGGGCGTATTGCCCGTCTTTTAAATACAAATCAGCCAAGATGCCCATAATTTCCTTGTTTTGAGGCAAAATTTTTTCATATTCGGCGATTGCCTTTTTCGTTAGGTTCATTTTTTCATACATTTGGGCAAGACTGTAACGGATTTGGTTATTTTTCATCCCTAGCTTGATGGCCTTTTCATAGTTTTCGGCGGCTGCTTTGTAATTTCTCATTTCGCCGTACGCCAAACCGAGATTAAAATAAATGGATGCTTTGCCGGTTACGTTTTTTTTAATCTTTTCATAATGGTTCGCCGCTTCCTGATACCGGCCGTTTCTCAACATGACATTGGCCAGACTTTCTGCCGCGTCAAAATCAGTGGGTTTAATCTTCAGGACATGTTCGTATTGCCGAACCGCTTCGTCGTCCATCCTGTTTCGTTCATAGGCAACACCTAAATTATAATGCAACACAGGATCTTCGGGTTTAAAAGCCAACGCTTTTTTCAGGTAACTCATCTCTTCCTCTTTGTTTCCCAATCCCGCAAAAGCGGTCGCCATATTGGCGTATATGCCTGCGTTGCGCGGCTGTTTTTTGAGGACTTTTTGATAGCACTGTAAAGCATCGGAATACTTTTTTTGCTGCAGATAGAGATCTCCCAAGGCCGAATAAGCGGTTTCCTTCTCTTCAGAAGCCTCGGCAAGATACCGGTATTCTTCCACAGCCGAAGCAATCCTATTGCTTCTTTTGTATGCCTCCGCAAGTTGATACCGAAGAGCATGATCAGCCGGTTCCATCCGAACGGCGGCAGAGAAACTCTGGACCGCTTTTTCCCATCGTCCCTGATTGGCCTGCACTATACCCATGACAGCTAACGCCCGAGCGTTTTGTGGATTTGTTTTTACAAGCTGCTGGGAAAGTCTTTCGGCTGATTCCAAATCATTTATTTTGATGTAGCATTTGGCCAGCTCTTCTAAAGCGGTTTCATCATCAGGTTTTGTTTGGATCACCTCTTTGTAAAGACGGATAGCGTCATCCAGCCTATTTTGACGGCAATATACACCCGCAAGAATCTTGCGTACGCCAATATCGTCGCGGTTAAGGTCTGCGGCTTTTTTTAAATATTCAATCTGCTGTTGGACATTGGTTGATTCCTTGGCGAAACGAAACCAATCCTGGCTGGAAACCAAAACTTCCAGCGGAACAGAACCAATGATATCGCCGCGATATTTGACATCAATCCTATACCGACGCACAATGCCCGACGCATCGATGGCAATTCCTTCTTTGATAATTGCGTTGACATAATCGAGCCCCTTCATGAGCACGCCCAAATCATTCGCCGCCTGACTGAACCCGTTAAAATGAACCGTTGTATGTTTTCCAAGAAGATCATCGCTGGCAATCGCTTTCACCGCAAATTCATCCTGATAGGTAATTTTTAGGGGTTGGTTCTGCGTGACCCGGATGTCGCTGCCGTTTTTCTCCATTTCCAAATAATAAAAACGGGGCTTTTCATTGAACACGTAATGATAGAAAGCATTTTTAGTCCGCAGCGCCTTGAAAGACAGCGCGTTAAAAAATGGGCGGGAGACGAAAAGAAATGTCATGATTGCACAACCGGTCAGAACTGCAACAGCTGCAATGATCTTACCTGATAAAAACGACTTATGCGACTTTCCTACGTCTTGCATATTCTTCTTGCTTTCCCAGAATAATGAATTTGCCACTCCCGGCATCCGACAAAGCATCAACTCCGAGGATGATACTTCTGGTGAATTTCTTTTAATCTTTCACGTGTGATATGTGTGTAAATTTGCGTGGTCGAAATATCCGAATGCCCGAGCATCACCTGAACGGTCCGCAGATCAGCACCGCCTTCCAACAGATGCGAGGCGAAAGAATGACGAAACGTATGCGGATAAACCTTTTTGTGCAGACCCGCTTTCTTGGCATACCCGACAACAATTTTCCAAAACCCTTGTCTGGACATTTTTCTGCCGAATCGGTTCAAGAACAAGACGTCCGTGTTCTTTTTCAACAACTTCGGCCTTGCTTCCTCAATATAGCGATTCAGGGCATCGTAAGCCACCCGACCGATGGGAACGATTCTTTCCTTGCCGCCTTTCCCCATTACGATGAGAAATCCCACCTGCCAGTTAACATTATTCATGGTCAGATGGACCAGTTCGGAAACGCGCACCCCTGTCGCGTACAAGAGTTCCAGCATCGCGCCATCGCGAATTTCAGTGGCGCTCTGACCTCGGGGTTGTTCCAAAATCAATCTCATCTCATCCTTGCTCAGCGTGTCGGGAAGTTTCATCCAGACCTTTGCCAGTTCAATATTCGCCAAAGGATTCTCATCGACAATTTTTTCCCGAATCAGGTACTTGTAAAATCCCCTAAGCGCTGCAAGGAATCTATTCATGGAATTGGCGGACAGACCATCTTGCCGCATCCTTGTCAAATACTCAACAACGGTTTCCGCCGTAATTTTTCCGACGGTCATGATTTTTTTCTGCTTCATCGCATAATCGATAAACCGTCTCAAGTCACGGCCGTAGCTCTCCAGTGTGTTGCGGGCGACACCACGTTCGATCAAAAGATAGTTGCAATATTGATTCAGCTCCTCATGCATAAGTTTAATTTATCGTAAATGACTTTCCCAAGTAAAGTTTTTTTATTGACTTATTTTACAATATCGTAAAGATATAAACCGAATGAACAAGAATTTTTGCCGGGAGAACTCTTATGAAGAAAATCATCATCGCCTCTGATCACGGCGCTGTTTCTTTAAAAAAAGATGTCGCCGATTTTTTGCTGTCCCGAAAATGCGACGTGAAAGATCTGGGGGTGAATAGTAACGATTCCGTTGATTATCCGGACATTGCGGCGCAGGCCTGCGAAGTATTCAACCAAGGCGGCTATGACTTCGGTATTCTTCTGTGCGGAACGGGCATCGGCATGACCATCGCGGCAAACAAGATCAAAGGGATCCGGTGCGCCCTGATTCACGATCTCTTCACGGCGAAAATGGCCAAAGAACACAATGACGCCAATTTCATCGCTTTCGGAGGGCGTGTAAAATACGACGTCCCCGTGACGGAAATGATTGAAACCTTCATGGCCTCGTCTTTTGCGGGAGATCGTCATTTGAGAAGAATCGTAAAAATCGCGAATTTGGAAAAATAATTTCGGATCTTTAATCATGCCGGAAATCCTGGATAAAAACAAGATTCGTCAAGTGTTTCGCGACGTGCAGAAACATCTGGCAATCGCCCAATTGATTCGTCGTTTTTCCACGAATAAAGAAGATATCCGGGAAAAAGCGCTATCCCATATCGACCTTTCCCGTTGTATGCGGGTTCTTGAACTGGGTTGCGCTTTCGGCGCCTTTACCGAAGCGTTGCGGGGCAGATTGCATCCCGCCGCTGAAATTACCGGCATTGACATGATTTCCGAATACAAACCTTTTTTCCTTCAAGCATGCGATCATGCGGGATACAAGGGACATTTTTTCTCGTCGGGAATCGAAAAAATTACAAAATTTAATGATAATGCTTTCGATGCGGTTGTCTGCAGTTACGCTCTGTATTTTTTTCCGGACAAGATACCGGACATCGCCCGCATTCTTCAACCACACGGCTATTTCATCACCATCACCCACTCCCATAATGATATGCGTGAAATGGTCAGCTTGATAAGAAAAACCATCGCATCCGAAAGCACATCCGGCAAAACGCCTTTGCTTCCTATAGAGATCATCTTCGAGCAGTTTTCAGCAGAAAACGGCGCAAAACTTCTCGAACCTTTTTTCGGCGAAATCGAAGAAATTGAATTCAGCAATTCGCTGGTCTTTCAGGCGCAAGACATTCGTTACTGCATGGATTATTTTCAATTTAAAAAATCTTTTTTTCTGACGGGACATGATCTGCACAATTCATCGTTAATTCACCGACTGACCGATGAACTGCAAACCGTGGCAACAAAGGATCATGCCATCACCCTGTGCAAAGACGACAAAATATTTATTTGCTCCCAACCTCGAAAAAAGGCTTTGACTCCATGAAAAGAAAGCGGAAATACTGTATTTACTGCGGTGGCAAAACCATCAAAAAGTCGGAAGACAATGTCCGGCGTGATTACTGCCCGTCCTGCAATTCTTTCTTTTATGAAAATCCACTGCCGGTGGTATCCTCTATCTTAGAATCCTCCCGTCAAATCCTCTTGGTCAAGCGTGCCAGAAAACCTTCCCAAGGCCTTTGGTGTCTACCGACAGGTTTCGCCGAAGCCGGAGAAAGTATTGAAGAAGCAACTTTAAGAGAACTGGAGGAAGAAACGGGAATTAAAGGGAAAATTATAAAACTTCTTGATGTGGATTCTTATAAAAGCCGCTTTTACGGCGATTTGCTTTTTCTGACTTTTATTGTCGAGCAAAGTGGCGGGAAGCTGCTCGCCGGCGATGATTGCTCCGAGGCCTGTTTCTGGCCAGTGAATAAACTTCCTCCATTGGCTTTCCGTTCCAATAAAAGAGCCATTGAAGCCTATGTGAAAAGCAAACGTGATTACTGGGCCATTTTTGATTCTATTGAACAAACGGAAAAAAAATCGGTTGGACCGTCCGTGGTCAAAAATTCCCTGACGCGCCGGCTGGTCAATATGATACTGAGAAATAGGGATAAAATTATTGAAAATTGGATTGAGGATGTCCTGCGCAACTCCTCCACCGTCGAATATCACGCAGTGGATAGAAAAACCCTATACAATATCTGCGATAGAATCTTATCCCAGATAACGCTTTGGCTCGGCGGATTGCACGATGTGGAAAAAATTAAACGTTTTTATACAAAATTGGGACTGGAGAGGCGCACGGCCGGATTCAAAATAAGCGGCGCGATAAGTGCTTTGAGTCTGATTCGTAAACATATCTGGTCGGTCGCTCTGGCGCAGGACGCCTTGCAAAAACATCTCGATTTCTTTATGACATTTGAACTGCAGCGTCAGATGACCATTTTTTTTGATATGGCCGCATTTTATTTAAGCCGCGGCCACGAAGAGCATTGAATTTCCCCTTTTCCATTTCAGGAGGTTTACAATGGAATTCAAGGACGTTATGAAACAAAGGCGGGCGGTCAATTTTTTTGATTCAACACGAGACATATCGAATGCGCAAATCCAGCAAATCATTGAAACAGCAGCTTTGTCTCCTTCCGGGTTCAATTTGCAACCATGGAAAGTGATTGCAGTAAAAGACAAACAACAAAAAGAAAATCTGCGCAAGGCAGCCATGAATCAGCCCAAAATAACCGAAGCACCGGTTGTCTTGATCATTTTAGCCGACCGGGAAGGATGGAAAAAGGGGAATGATAGTTTTGAAAAAAATTTCCTGCAATCCGTCAAAGAAGGCACTTTGAAAAAAGAACAATATGAGTGGTTCGCCAAGGCTACGCAATCCCTTTATGGAGCGACGGCGGAAAGGCAACTTGCTTTTGCCTGTAAGAATGCCGGATTTTTTGCGATGTCCCTGATGCTCGCCGCGAAAGACGCAGGCTTCGACTCTCATCCTATGGATGGCTTCGATATCGATGGTGTTCGAGAGTTGTTTCATATTCCGGAACAATACTGGATTGTTCTTTTGCTGGCGCTCGGTTACTTTGATGAAAGCAAAACCCTTATCCCGGCCAAATGGCGTAAACGCTACCAGGACATTGTTGTAAGTTTTCATGATACACTTATGGAATCGTAACAAAAAGGTCCGTTTTATTCCCTTGATTTAATAAAAAATAACCTGTAATTAAGACAAACTTTAAGAGGAACCGTTTCATCATCGTGATTATTTTAGACAGCAGTCTTTTTATAGGCAAGGGAGCGCATCGAAGTTGTTACATTCATCCTACCAATAAGAACCTTTGTGTAAAACTCAATATGCCCCATCAAGAAAAGGAAATCAAAAGGGAAAGAAAATACTACAGGCATCTCGAAAAAAGAAAGATTTCCTGGGACATGATACCCAGATATTACGGCGAAATAGAAACAAACTTGGGAAGGGGTTCGTTATTCGATTTAATCGTAGACACGGACGGACATGTTTCCCAAAGCCTTCATCGCTATCTTCTTTCGCCGGAAAAGACGGAACGGTTTTTTGATGGATTATGCAAATCGCTCAGGGCATTTAAGGAATATCTCTATAAAAACAGAATCATTACCATGGATCTAGACCCCACAAATATCTTATGTCAAAAAAATGATATGACCATCGTTAAATTCTTCATTGTCGACAACGTTTATAATACGGAATTTATTCCTATGAGCAACTATAGCAAGAATTTTGCCAGAAGAAAAATAACACGAAAATGGCAGCGATTTGAAAACAAACTTTTAGAAACATACTCCCATAACAGGTTTATACTCCCAATGATTGCCAAATCTAAAGAATAGGAAACATTACTACAAACAAGGAGGAAAAAATGGCCGTAAAAGTCAAAATGTATACGCTGAGCACCTGCAGTCACTGCAAGGCTGCAAAAAAATTCATGCAGGACCATCATATCGATTTTGAATTTACCGATGTGGATTTGCTGCAGGGCGAAGAAAGACAGAATATTTTGGAAGAAGTCGTAAAATACAATCCGGGCAGGTCCTTTCCCACAATACTCATCGACGACAACGTCATTGTTGGTTTTCAGGAAAGCGCCATCAGGGAGGCTTTGGGAATTTGATGAATGCCTTAGAACTTTACGAAATGCTGAAGAAAACCCAAGAACCCAAGGGTTATTTTTTCAATAAAGATACGGCATGGGTGCTTCAAATTTTGAACGATCTTTTAGTCAATAAGAGTCGCTATGGCTACATGTCTTGTCCCTGCCGGCTGGCTTCAGGCGTTCGAGAAAAGGACAGCGATATTATCTGCCCCTGCCAATACAGAGAACAAGACATAAAAGAATTTGGCAGCTGCTACTGCAACTTATACGTTTCTAAAGAATGGAATGAAGAATCAATAAATCACCAATACGTCCCGGAAAGAAGACCGCCGAGCAAAATATTTATTTAATGAAAACAAATGCTTGCACATAAAGGATTTTCAATGCGTTTTTTCAAATTTTACCTTGATTTCGTTTCATAAATTATTATATTTTAAAAAAAGTTCTTTGAGGAGAAGTCCCCATGATTAACATGTATAAGTGCAAAAAAAAGAATACTCTTATCAGTGAGATTTGCACGGATACAACCTGCGAATGGCGCCTGAAAAACGAAACGTTTCTTAATTGTACCTGGGTAGCCTGCAATTACGGTCCTTTTACGTTAGAAGAAGTAGGAGATATGATGGGGGTTACGCGTGAGAGAATACGCCAAATTGAAGCAAAAGCATTAAAAAAACTGCAGCATAAGAAAAGACGAGATCAACTCAAAGATTTTGCGGCCCCTGGAAACGATTGGGATAGTCTGTAAAAAAATCTCCAGAAAATTTCTTCAAATAAATTATCGGATTGACAGGGTAAGTTTCTGTAAAATAAATGGTTTATATTTAGATTAAATCCCTGGAAGCCTGCGATGCGGGAAGACTATTTCTTCTTACGCGATTTCTGCATCGTTATCACTTCCTGCATTTGGACCTTTCGTTCATCGCGGGCAAACAACAAGGCGCAAATCGACGATTCAATATCCAATGCTGCCATTTTATCCATCCTGGGAACAATTGAACATAGATTTTTCAATTCTTCCATAGCTTTAGCAGAGCGCCGGGACAGAGTTTCCGCCATGGATTCTGCAACTCTCATAAATTTTTCCGGTGGCTCAACCTTGTTTACCAATCCGATATTTAATGCCTCATTCGCTCCGATCGGTTCCCCCAACATGACGATTTCTTTCGCTTTCGTGATGCCGACAATTTGGCTTAAAGGATAAAAAAACGGGTTAAAACCGAATTTCAGTTCAGGGTGACAAAAAATTGCCGTTTCGGAGGCAACAACGAGATCACAAACCGTAACAAGATTAAACCCTCCCCCTAATGCAATACCGCCTACCGCCGCAATGACGGGCTTCCTGCAGGCATAGATCTTCTTCAAATACTTCATCATGGAAGACAGAAATTCATCCCCTTCCTCATCCGTCAAAACAGACATTTCCTTGATGTCCATCCCTGCCGAAAAAACGTATTCTCCCCCCGTCAACACGATGGCTTTGATTTCCGAAGAGATTTCCAGATCAACAAAAGCCTCATACAATTCCAGCCTCATTTCTTTGGAAATGGCGTTCATGTCGTGAGGCCTGTTCAGCTGAACCACGGCATAACCTTTCTTTTTTTCAACAATAAGGGTTTGATAACTCATTTTTTTTGATTTACCATCGATTTGAGTTCTTTTCCCGTTTTAAAAAAAGGTACTTTTCTTTCACCCAGCTTTACAGCCGCACCAGATTTTGGGTTTCGCGCCATGCGGGGTTCCCGTTGTCGTATTTCAAAACTCCCGAATCCCCTTAACTCAATACGCTCACCTCTTTTGAGAGCATCCATCATGGAATCAAAAACAATGTTCACAACAAAATTAATATCTTTTAAGGAATAAGATTTGAACTGTTCCGAGAGGTTTTTAATTAAATCGTTTTTGGTCATAGCCTTATTCGCCTTTCATTTTACGGGATAATATAAATAACTTAAGCCATTAATATTTTTCATTTCCCCTTGAATGGCGGTGCTGATATGATCTGCAGCGCTTTGCAAGAAGAAATCCAAAAAGGATGGATGTTTTTTTCTGGGGTATACCAAGTCATATTTTCCTTCGCGACCCGCCAATTTCAAAGCTGTCTTGACCGCGAAAGACATATCCCCCACGTCATCCACCAACCCCAGCTCCTTCGCTTTGCGGCCTGAAAAAACCCGGCCGTCGGCAATTTCTAAAACCTTTTCTCGCGGCAGATTTCGATCCTTCACAATAACATCAACAAACTGGTTATAAATATCGTCCACCAAATCTTGAATGATCATCTTTTCTTGATCAGTCATCTCCCTCAAAGGAGATCCGATGTCTTTGTATTCGCCGCTTTTAATCACGGAGGCTTTGATGCCGATTTTTTTGAGCAAATCTTCCAAATTCGCGAAATGCATAATCGCTGAAATGCTGCCGGTAATCGTTCCGGGATTAGCGACGATCTTATCGGCGGCGCATGCAATGAGCAATCCTCCGGAAGCGGCTATGGATCCCATGGACGTAACCACCTTTTTCTTTTTTCTCAATTCCTTCACGGCTTCATAGATTTCCTGTGACGCTGCAACACCTCCTCCCGGGGAATCAATTCTCAAAACAACGGCAACGATGGAGTCGTCCTCACCGAATTCATTGATCTGATCAACGGTTTCCATGGAATCAGAAACAACGCCCTCGATAGTTACAACTCCCACCTTGTTTTTAAAAGAAAAAGATCTGCTCTTTCCTGAAGACAAACCGAGCTTATAAAAATAAAGATAGGAAAAAATCCCAAGGACAAGGAGTATCAGCAAGCCAAACAATATAGGATGTTTTCTCATGCGTTAACTGTTCTTCTTCTCCGGATTTATAATCACTTCGGCCAACGCTTTCCCCAAGTTTGAACCGATGTTCTCCTTGTTGTTCAAGTACTGATTATGACTCGTCTGGCTGGGTGGGGGAGCCTCAAGATCCTTGATGCTCAGCCTTATTTTCTTAGATTTCGGATCGATGCTCTTTACCACCGCCGAAACCGTATCTCCGATTGCGTAAAGCTCTGACGACGTTTTGACGCGTTTTTGACTTATTTCGGAAATGTGAACCAGCCCTTCCATGGATTCTTCAATTTCAACAAATATCCCAAAATCCGTGAAATTGGTTATCTTGCCAGTAACCACGCTGCCCGGTTTATATTTTTCCGCTAACTCATCCCAGGGATTTTTTTCCATCTGTTTGACGCCGAGAGAAAATTTTTGATTCTCCACATCGACGTTCAACACTACAGCCTCGACCGCCTGTCCCTTTTTAAAGTATTCAGCGGGATGATTCACCCTTTGCTTCCAGGAAATATCGGAAACATGAATTAATCCGTCAATATTGTCTTCAATGCCGACAAAAACACCAAAGTTGGTTATATTTCTAACGACACCTTTAACCAGCGAGCCTACAGGATATTTCTCTTTTAATTTTTCCCAAGGATTCGGCATGGTCTGTTTGATGCTTAAAGAAACTCTTTTTGCCTGCTGGTTGATTTCTAGCACCATTACTTTTATTTTTTCACCCAATTTCAACACCTTTGTGGGATGCTTGATTTCCCGAGACCAATACATTTCCGATATATGAACCAAGCCTTCCACTCCCGGTTCTAGCTCCACAAAGACACCATAATCGGTGAGGTTGACAACACTTCCCTCCACAATGGATCCGATGGAATACTTCTCCGTTATTTTTTCCCACGGATTTTCAGTCAACTGCTTAAGACCCAGCGACACCCTTTCTTTTTCGGCATCAAACGAGAGCACCTTTGCTTTTATTCTATCGCCCTTCTGGAAGTGTTCGGACGGTTTGATGATTCTGCCCCATGACAAATCAGTAACATGAAGCAGTCCGTCAATGCCTCCCAAATCTATAAAAATACCATAATCGGTAATATTTTTAATAACACCCTCGACGATACTTCCTTCTTTGATGTTTTTGAGAATATCTTTCTTCTCAGCTTCTCTTTCGGCAGCGGCAATCGTCCGTCTTGACAGAACAACATTGTTGCGCTTTCTGTCATATTTCAAAACATTGAAGTCTAGAGTTTTGCCTACAAATTTTTCCAGATCCTTCACTGGACGGACATCTACCTGGGAGCCCGGGAGAAAAGCCACAATCCCGATATCAACGGAAAGCCCCCCCTTAACCTTGTCCAATACAACCCCTTCTATCAAGGTATTGTTTTCGCAAGCGCTTTTAATTTCATCCCAGATTTTTGCCTTGGATGCTTTATCTCTGGATAAAACAAGGTTGCCCTCGGAATCCCTTCTTTCAACATAAACATCTATGTCATCGCCAACAGAAACGGTGATATTGCCCCGGGAGTCTTTGACTTCAGCAATCGGGATAAATCCTTCTGTTTTCCAGCCGACATCCACCATTACTCTGTCTTCGGTAATCAGAACAATTTTTCCTTTGACAATGTCGCCATACTGAAATTCGCTGAGACTTTGTTCGTAAAGATCCTTAAAATTCATCTCCTCTTCTCCAGAACCGGAAGATTTGTTTTCAGTGTAATGGACGTCTCCCTCCTTTTTGCCTGTTAAGTTTAAGTTATTATTGTTAACCATTAACGAAATACCCCCTATGAGTCATAAAACAATTTAATTTTTAAAAGTTAACATACTAAAAATTAAATATCAATATAAAATTATTTATATTTTGAAATAAGTTAAACTATATAATCAAGAATTTTTTCAACGACCTCGTCAATTGAAAGATGATCAGAATTGATCTTAATGGCTTCTTTCGGCACTATCATCGGAGCGATATCCCTGTTTTTATCCTGATAATCTCTGGCAATCATATCTTTTTGAATTAATTTATATTCCACGTTCTCGCCTCTTTCCAGCAACTCTTTGTATCTTCGATTGATGCGCACATCAAGGCTGGCGTCAAGAAAAAATTTGTAATCCGCAAGAGGAAAAACAACAGTTCCCATATCCCTGCCTTCGGCGACGATCCCTCCCCTGGCACCAGCTTCTCTCTGGAGATGAAGCAAAGCCTTCCGGACAATGGCAAATTTTGAGATCTTTGATGCAAGGCCGCCGATCTTCTCAGTGCGGATGTTTTTTTCTACATCTTCTCCGTCAACATAAACTCTCATTTTACCTTCAATATTTTTGAGAGCCACTTTGGTCTCGGCGCACAACTCTTCCAGTGATTGAATGTCATCTGTATCGATCCCTGTTTTCATGGCTTTATAAGCAAGTCCACGATAAAGCGCCCCCGTATCCAAATACACATATCCCATTTTTCTTGCCAAAATTTTACTCACCGTACTTTTTCCGGCTCCGGCAGGTCCATCGATTGTTATGACAAGCTGTCTTTCCATCGTTTAAAAAATGAATGCTTGTTTAAAATGATCAAAGAATGTAATATGCAATGAAAAAAATCTATTCTTGTTTATGTTTAAAATAAAACAAAATCAATATATTTGTTTTACTTTAATGTTTTTTGTTGCACTGCTCTGGGCCAAGCCCTGCAGGGCGGAGTTTACGATTGATGATGAAAAAAAACTGGGAAAAGAATTTTATCAAAAACTCGAAGAGTCGCATCTGATTTACAAAAATAAATCGCTTTGTGATTATATCAACCGAATTGGAAACCGAATTCTCGCCCAAACAAAAAAAGCCCCTTTTGATTTTAATTTCTATATTGTGGATAGTTCCGCCATTAACGCCTTTGCGACCCCCGGCGGCTATATTTACATTAACAAGGGACTGATACTGGCGGCAAAAAGCGAGGCGGAACTTGCCGGCGTGATCGCCCACGAAGTCGGCCATGCCAATGCCCGCCATATAGCCAGCCTCATAGAAAAATCAAAAAAACTCAATGTCGCCGCCCTCACCGCCGTTTTAGCGAGCATTCTTTTAGGAGGAGGAGAGACTTCCGGTGCCATTGCCGCTTTTTCTTTAGCGGGTTCCAGCAGCCTAACCCTCAAGTACATGCGCGAGCATGAAGAAGAAGCCGATCGGCTCGGCATTCAGTATTTGGTCGGAGCCGGTTATGATCCCATGTCTATGATTGATTTTCTCAAAATGATGAAGCAATACGAGTTTCTGTCGAAAACAATGCCTTCCTATCTTCAGACGCATCCCGGCACCGATAACCGCATCTATTATCTTGACAGTCTGATCACGTCTCAAAAATTGCATAACGGAGCAAAAAATATCATCGGCAACTTCAAAAGGATTCAGTCAACAATCCCTCTGGATGCAACCAGCTTGAATTACCGATATGACCAACTTTCAAAATATCTTCTGGACAACCCTGATGATACGGATACCCTATATGGTCTTGCCCTGATTGAGGATCAACTAGGCCAGACGGACTCGGCCATTCAACACTACCAGAAAATTTTAAACCTTTCTCCTCATGACGCTGATGCGCTGCAAAACATCGGCGTCCTCTTCCTAAAAACAGGCAAACCCCATCTCGCTGTAGAGCATCTCGCGCGAGCTTCTAAACTATATCCCCAAAACGATACCATTCTTTTCAATTTGGGCAGAGCGTATTTCGCAACCGGCAATTTTAAAAAAGCGCTTGAGTGTTACTTGCAAATTCAAGATAAAAAATTCGATGACGCCGATGTAAACTACTTTATCGCAATGACATACGGACGCCTGAATAACAGGGGGGAATCTCATTATTACTTTGGACTACACTTCAACGACGCGCAAAAAGTCAACAGCGCCTTATTTCATTTTAAAGAGGCCTTAAACTATTTTCCAAAGAGTTCGGCCAGATATGAAAGCATCACCCAGGCAATCAAAGAGCTGGAAGAAGGCAAAAGCAAAAAGACGAAATAATTTTTTTTTCCAAAAAAACAGGTTTCCCTTTTCTCATCTTGACATGATCGGATGCGCTGAATAAATTAAAAAAAGGATGCTGATATGCCGATTTATGAATTCAAATGCAAAAAATGCAAGCATGTTTTTGAAACGCTGGTATTATCTCCGAGCGAGGAACTTGAACTGCGCTGCCCCAAATGCAAGACAAGAAATCCTCAAAAACTCATGTCTGTTTTTGCCGGAGGAAAATCCGACTGCTCATCCTGCGCAGCGACCTCCTGCTCGTCCTGTTCTTCCGGCCGCTGTCATTGAGGTAATTTCACCTATATTATTAATACTTTAGAAAAATCCATTATTTGGTGTTGCGAAAAAACTCGCAATACATTATAAGGTCTCCACTTCAATTTTATTATGAAAGGAGTCTCAACGTGAATATCTTAATTTTTGGCCCCAACGGCAGCGGTAAAGGAACTCAAGGAGCGATTGTACAAAAAAAATTCGGTGTGCCCCATATTGAAACAGGCGTCATTTTTCGTGAAAACATTTCCAAAAAAACACCTTTGGGAGAACAGGCAAAAGCCTTCATAGACAGAGGTGATCTCGTCCCCGATGACATCACCATTCCCATGATTCTGAACCGGCTCAAGGAAGACGATTGCAAAAACGGTTGGCTGCTGGACGGTTTTCCGCGCAATCTTGCCCAAGCGGAAGCGCTTTGGAAAGCCTTGGAAAAAGAAAACATTCAATTGGATTACGTGATTGAAATCGTTCTCGATCGCGAAATCGCCAAAAAACGCATTATGGGAAGAAGGCTTTGCAAAATCGACAACAATCACCCGAACAACATATACATTGATGCCATCAAGCCTCATGAGCACGACGGCAAGATGGTCTGTCGCGTGTGCGGGTGCGAAGATTTATCAACGCGCGCCGATGACCAGGACACAGCGGCCATTGATAAGCGCCACAACATTTACTACGATACTAAAACGGGAACGCTGGCCGCCGTCAACTTCTTCAAGGAAAGGGTCAAGGTCATCTCCGTGGACGGCAGCGTGAGCGTCAAAGAAGTTACGGAAGATCTTTTGAAGAAGCTTTCCTAAATTTTTTATATAGATGGTTAAACAAAGCCCTTATCCCTATGTGACATCGATGAGGGCTTTGTATTATCAACGTCTTCGGGTATGAACAACATAAGAAATTTCAGCATCATTGCGCATATTGATCACGGCAAATCAACGTTGGCCGACCGGTTGATTCAATACACGGGTACGTGCGATGAACGGAATTTCCAGGACCAGATTCTGGATAATATGGACATCGAACGAGAGCGGGGCATCACGATCAAAAGCAACGCTATTTCGCTCCCCTATCGCGCACAAGATGGAAAAGATTATATGTTGAATCTGATTGACACCCCGGGACATGTTGATTTTTCTTATGAGGTATCCCGTTCTCTGGCTTCCTGCGAAGGTGTGCTGCTCGTGATTGACGCGGCCCAAGGGGTGCAGGCCCAAACGCTGGCCAATTTTTACCTCGCGCTGGAGCACAATCTTGAAATTATACCGGTCATCAACAAAATCGATCTGCCTTCGGCCGATATCGAGCGGGTTCTGGAAGAAATTGATTCAGAATTGGGCATCGATCCTGAAATTCACATTAAATGTTCCGCAAAGGAAGGCATCGGCATTGAAGAAATCCTGGAGGCCATCGTCAAGCGCATTCCACCTCCGAAGGGAAATCCGGATCAGCCGTTGGCCGCGCTGATTTTTGACGCGCATTACGATTCTTTCCGGGGCACCATCATTCACTGCCGAATCTTCGACGGCACCGTCAAAAGCGGCGACGTTATCAAATTCATGTCCAATGACGCCATCTACCGGGTTGAGGAAGTCGGTCATTTCAAGCTGACGCGCGTCAAACGTGACAAATTATCCGCCGGCGAAGTGGGCTACCTCATCGCCGGCGTCAAAACCGTATCGGATGTTCGCACCGGCGATACCATCACCCTGCAGGATCGTCCCTGCCTTCAACCGTTGCCCGGTTTTAAGGAAATCAAGCCGGTTGTTTTCGCCTCCATATATCCCATTGCTTCCGATGATTACCAGGACCTGGCGGATTCTCTGGAAAAATACAAATTAAACGACGCATCCTTCATTTTCGAAAAGGATTCATCCGCAGCCCTGGGACAGGGTTTTCGTTGCGGCTTCCTGGGACTTCTGCATCTGGACGTCGTTCAGGAACGGCTGGAGCGGGAGTTTGATTTGTCCATCATTCTTTCGGTTCCGAGTGTGCGCTATCGTTTCACCCTTAAGGATGGCCGGACTGTTTATGTGGACAATCCGACGCACTACCCCTCTCCCACTGAAATTTTGAAAAGCGAGGAGCCTTATATTCGAGCAAACATGATGCTTCCGGAGCGTTATTTGGGAGCAGTGATGAAACTCTGCATGGATAAGCGTGGCACCAACTCCAACATCAGCTATACTGGTCCCGGAAGAATTGAATTATCCTTTGAAATGCCCCTTGCCGAGGTCATTTATGATTTTTATGACCGTTTCAAATCGGTCACTCAAGGATACGGTTCCTTCGACTACGATTTGATTGATTATCGCGAAAGCAATCTTGTCTTGATGGATATTCTGGTCAACGGCGAAAAAGTGGATGCTCTGTCGCAGATCGTTCATCGCGATCGGGCGCGTTCCCGCGCGCTTTTGGCCTGCGAAAGACTCAAGGAAGAAATTCCCCGCCAGATGTTTAAAATCGCCATCCAGGGCGCCATCGGTTCGGAAATTATCGCCCGCAGCACCATCAGCCCTTACCGCAAAGACGTCACGGCCAAATGCTACGGCGGCGACATCACGCGCAAACGCAAACTTTTGGAAAAACAAAAGGCTGGCAAGAAACGGATGAAAATGATCGGCTCGGTCAGCATCCCGCAAAGCGCTTTTCTGGCCGTTTTGAAGTCGGACACGGACTGATGACGATCCCCGGATCTGCTTTATGCTTATGCAAAATGAAAAAGCCGGCCTTTATATCCACATTCCTTTTTGCCTGAGCAAATGCGCCTACTGCAGCTTCTACTCCCTGGCATCGGTGGGCCTGATTCCGGAATACATTGAAGCCCTTAAAAAGGAAATCCATCATTACCGAGAAATATTTTCCGAATTTGACACCATTTATTTCGGCGGCGGAACCCCTTCCCTTCTCAACCCCAAGCAGATAAAAGATATCTTATCCACCATCTACCAGACCTATAAAATCGATCCGCAATCCGAAATCACCCTGGAGATCAATCCCGGAGACGCTTCTTTCGAATACCTGCATGCCCTTCGCGATATCGGGATTCGTCGCGTCAACATCGGCGTTCAATCCTTCGACGATAAGCTTCTCAAACTGCTGGGTCGCCGCCATAGTGGAGAGGATGCCCTAGGATCCGTCGACCATGTCCGGAAGGCCGGTTTCGAAAACTGGGGTATGGACATGCTCTACGGCGTCCATGGCCAGAGCATCAAGCAATGGCAAAAGGAATTGCTCAACGCCGTCAACCTTCAGCCGCCGCATCTTTCCTGTTATCAATTGTCGCTTGATCCGCAAGTTCCTCTCCGCCGGACCTATGCGTCGAAGGGATGGTTGCTGCCCGGCGAAAACAAACAAAGGTCGTTTTTTTTCATGACGGCCGAAACGCTGCGCGAAGCCGGTTATATGCATTACGAAGTGTCCAACTTCGCCAAAGGAGAATTTTTGCAATCGAAACACAATCGGAAATACTGGCATCACGTCCCGTATCTGGGAGTGGGACCATCCGCCAACTCCTTTTTTCAAAACAGACGCTGGTGGAACAAAGCGGATCTAAAGGCTTACCTACAAGACATTTTCAATGGTATCATGCCGATTCTAAACAGAGAAAAACTTGACAAGGAAAAGCTTCAACTGGAAACCCTTTTTCTCGGATTTCGGACGCAGGAAGGCATCGATCTCTGGAAATATGAAAAGATGTTCGGAACCGATCTTTTTCAGGAGAAAAAAACGGTCATCCATTCGCTGATCAAAAAAAAATTTCTTGTTCTCGAAAACGGGTTTTTAAAGCCGACGCTTCGGGGGATGGCCATCGCCGATAGTTTGGCCTTGATCTGAAGAGGTCATGGCCGCGATTCTATCCGAACCAGATAACCCTCCGAGATGGGCGGCAATTCCGCCGCATTGGCCTCGTCCGTATCGATGTGCATCTCCAATTTGTACGCAGGCTTGACGCGGACAAGCACATCGCCGAAAATAAGTTCCCGCTCCCCTTCAATGCGTACCATGACGACATCTCTGTCTTTCACGCCATAATTGTCGGCGTCTTCCGGGGTCATGTGAATATGGCGCATGGCGCAAATCACGCCTTCAGGAATTTCCGCCCGCCCAGCCGGCCCCTCCAAAATGATGCCCGGTGTTCCGTCCAAATCTCCCGATTCGCGTATCGGCGCATCAATGCCGAGCTTGAATTCCTCGGTCCTGGATATTTCCACTTGGGTTCTCGCTCTTTCCGGTCCAATAATCCGGACATCTTCAACACTGCCCCGCGGTCCGATCAGTCGAACCGTTTCCTCAGCGGCAAATTCGCTGTCAATATATAGCGGAGCTTTGGGCGTTAAGGTATATCCGTTCCCAAACAAAGTTTCTACATCTTGCTTGCTCAAGTGGACATGGCGAACGGATACGGATACGCGGATGGGACGCCTGTCAACGGACAATAAATCCCGGCGAATGGAGCGCCGATAATCCAGAGCTTTCGCGCATTGTTTGGCGATCATCAGTTCCTCATCGGTAGCGATGACCAGAATATTCGCTTGGGAATATCGGGCGCCGATCTCCATCACCGGTCTGTCGGATGTGACTTCGCATCGTTTGTTGCGCAAGGGATCCACCGCGAAACCTATCTTTTCCATCCCCTGGACGCACCGTGCCCGAATACTGTGATTGTTTTCACCGATTCCCCCCGTAAAAATGAGAACGTCGGCTCCGCCCAATACGGCATGATAGGCCCCAATGTATCGCTTGATTCGATAACAAAAGGCTTTGACCGCCAGAAGCGCTCTAGAATTTCCTTGATCGGCTGCAGCCAATATTTCTCGCATGTCGGAGCTGACGCCTGAAACGCCCAGCAGCCCGCTTTTATGATTGAGCATATTATCGATTTCTTCGATTTTTAAGCCGAAGGATCTTGCCAAATAAGTAATGACGCCCGGGTCAAGATCTCCGACACGCGTGCCCATCATTAAGCCCTCCAGCGGACTAAAGCCCATGCTGGTATCAACAGAGTGGCCGCGATGAACGGCACAGACGCTTGCGCCGTTTCCCAGATGACAAGAGATCATGTTTAGCTTTCGTAGAGGTATTCCCAGATGTTCCGCCGCCTTTGTTGTAACGTATTCGTGGGAGTTGCCATGAAATCCGAATCGCTTTATGCCACGCGTGAAATATTCATAGGGAATACCGTAAACCGCGGCTTCGTCGGGAATCGAGCTGTGAAAAGCCGTGTCAAAAACAGCCACTTGAGGAACATCCGGCAAGACGGCTTGACAGGCTTCAATGCCCGCCAGCATCGCCGGATGGTGCAGGGGCATCAAAGGAATCAGCTTTCTGATTTCTTCTTTAACCTTATCATCAATTACCACAGGTCCGCGGTATTGAACTCCCCCATGGCCGATGCGGTGGGCGACCGCCCCCACTTCGTCAAGACGTTTGATGCAGGAATCTTCCATACTGGTGATGGTCTGGAAAATATGCTTTAAAGCCGCCAGGTGATCGGCAACTATCACGTCATCACTCTTTTCTTTGCCGCGACAAAAGCTTTTATGCTTAGCACCTTCTTTGCCGATTCGGGATACCTCGCCGCTGATCAGAGAAACCTCTCTGTTCAAATCAAACAGCTCATATTTGAGAGATGAACTTCCGCTGTTGATAACCAAGACCTTCATAAATCCCCCTTTTCATTAAAACGGACAACAATATAATTTTTTATGAAATACTAGTTAAAACGAGGCAAGGAGAAATAGTCTTTGAATGGTCGGGGCGGAGTGATTTGAACACTCGACATCCTGCTCCCAAAGCAGGCGCGCTACCAGGCTGCGCTACGCCCCGACTTCCCTTTTTGATTCATTCAACAGCACCTTCTTAAGCAAAGCAAAAGCCTGTCCCCGGTGACTGACTTTGTTTTTTATTTCCGGCGGCAACTCGGCCGCGGTTTTCCCGAGTTGAGGCACGAAAAAAACCGGATCATAACCGAAGCCGTTTGTGCCGCGACGCTCATCTATGATGATGCCGTGCCACTTGGCTTCAAAAGCGTCGTAACGGCCATCGGGCCTGTAGAGGACCAAGACGCAACAAAAAAAAGCCTTTCTCTCTTTCTCCGGAATGTTTTTGAGCTTGGACAAGAGACGATCGATGTTTTGATCATCTGTCGCTTCTGCACCCGCGTAACGGGCGGAATAAATCCCCGGCTCGCCGTTGAGCGCGTCCACGCTCAGGCCCGAGTCATCGGCCAAAACCACTTCGCCCGTGAAGTCGGATATGATTTTCGCCTTTTTCAAGGCGTTTTCCTGAAAACTTTTTCCGTCCTCGATGATTTCCGGGGATTCCGGGTAATTCTTCAAAGATACAAGCTCCAGATTCGTCCCCTCGAGCATTTCCCTGATTTCCCGGACTTTCCCTTCATTCCGGGACGCAAACACGATTTTCATGAATGCAGATCTCCGATAATTTCTTTCTGATAGGCTATGATTTGTGCAATCCCGGCTTTGGCCAGCGCCGTCATTTCGGACATCTGCTCGGCGCTGAAGGGCGTCTTTTCAGCCGTTCCCTGCACTTCGATAAAAAGACCAGATGCCGTCATGACAAAATTCATGTCCACCTCCGCCCGCGAATCTTCCTCGTACGCTAAATCGAGAAGAATCTCGTTCTCGACGATACCGACACTGACGGCAGAAAGGTAATCGTTCACCGGCATACGATCCACCAGGCCTTCCTGCCGCATTCTTCTGAACAAATCCACCAAAGCGACAAACGCACCGGTGATGGAGGCGGTTCGGGTGCCTCCGTCCGCCTGAATTACATCGCAATCCAGATAAACGGTTTTTTCTCCAAAGGCATTCAAATCCGTCACGGCGCGCAGCGAACGTCCGATCATTCTCTGAATTTCGTGGGTTCTTCCCCCCGTTCTGCCTCTCGTCGATTCGCGAACATTCCTTGTCGGCGTGGACATAGGCAACATAGAATATTCGGCGGTCAGCCACCCCTTTCCCGTCCCCTTCAGAAAAGGCGTGGGTTTGTCATCGAGGGAAGCCGCGCAGATCACTTTGGTGTCGCCGAATTCCACCAGAACGGAACCAGGCGCTGTTTTCAGATACTGGTTGATGATGCGGATCGGCCTGAGTTCATGATTTCGGCGACCTGATTTTCTTTCCATAATCCTTTACCGGTAAAAGACTTTAACGCTCTTGACCAGCGCCTGGGCAATTTCCCTTTGCGCCTTTTCCGAAAGCAATTTTTTTCTGTCTTCATCATTCGTGACAAATCCCATGGCCACCCCGACGGAAGGAACGACCCATTCATAATTGACGGATGACGCGGCTTTCCTAATGCCCCTGCTTTTCCGGGGGAACAATCTGTTGAGGTTTTCCTGGATGATACGGGCCATTTTTAAAGAGTCGGCTTGCGCTCTATTGCGCAATTGAAATCGTTCTGATTTTTTATCCTGCCCCGCCACATCCGTCAGGTAATCCGGATAATAAATTTCAAAACCGGAGGACGCTTTTCCAAAGCCCCGATTCACATGAAGAGAGATCAAAAAATCCGGTTTGTTTTTTTCAATCAGCTTCATTTTTTCTTGCAGATCGATATCCCGATCTTTTTCCCTGGTCAAAATAACGTTGAATTCTCTGTCCTTGCCCATTTCTTCCTTCATGTAAAGCGCCACAGCCAACGTAATGTCTACTACCGCGCTTTTATCTTTTATCATCCCCGCCCAATCCCCGCTGATGTCGGCGGCATCAATTAAAATCACTTTTCTTTTTTCGGCGGCATCGGATTCTCCGGCTGTAAACCCGGCATAAACAAATATC
>DAOSZO010000033.1:0-29169 GCA_035382085.1 Smithella sp. | reverse complement strand
TGTTGTTGCTGACTCTTACCGGTTTAAAGTATTTCTTCCACTGTTCTCCCCAGTCGGGATCGCAGATGATTTCCGTGGTCACGGTGGGCTTTTTGAAATCGGGAAATATTTCGGCCAGGCTTTCTATATATTTTTGAAGAGAAGCAAATCGTTTTTCCGCACGTTGGTCATATGGAAAATAAGCCTTGAGAATTTCCTGATCCTCCGTTTCGGGAAAATCACCGGCTTTTTGGGAAACCACCGAGGATTCCTGATAGACTCCTTGAACGCCGTTTTCCGTGAGAAAATTTCCCAGAGCATCCATCATGTCCGGATGAGCGGATATTTCTAACTTCAACCATTTGGCGGTTTCTTTTTCCTTCATGAAGAATATTCCATTTTTTTAAATTTTATATCTTGTTTTGCGCATTATTTCAAGCATTGTAAAAAGAATTTTAATCGAAAACAAAATAATATGTCATTGACATAAATAAATATTTTACTTATAGTCATCACAATTTCCCAATTAAGCTCGTAAAAAGAGAAGGCCATGCAGTCCATGCCTTTGGGAAAAGTTATATTCTTCAATAATGGGTTTTATGGAGAGGAAGATGAAAGTGAAAATAGGAATCCTGACGGGCGGAGGTGATTGTCCCGGTCTCAACGGCGCGATCAAATGGGTGACCAAAAGCGCCCTGGATCCAAGGATTGCTGCGACCCGGTCGGTTTCTTTTGAAGTTATCGGCATTGTGGAGGGGTGGAAGGGGCTCGTTGAAGTGGATCCCCGTGACGAAAAGAGCCGGGCCAAGTATTTGAGACATCTCGATGAGGAAATTGTTCGTACCTGGGATCGCTATGGAGGCACGAACCTGGGTACGTCGCGAACCAATCCGTTCAATCCCAAGAATGACCGCTCCGCGAAGCTTCTGGACAATATCAAAAAGCTGGGCATTGATGTCATCGTCGCCATCGGAGGCGAGGATACGCTGGGAGTTGCCTATAAACTGCATCGGATGGGCGTGAAAACCGTGGGCATTCCCAAGACGATTGATGGTGATTTGGAAGGCACGGAATATTCCCTGGGATTTGACACCGCGGTGAATATTATTATGGAGGAAATCGACCGTTTGAGAACCACCGCCGGATCCCATGGCCGTATTTTTGTCGTGGAAACCATGGGGCGCCACGCCGGCTGGCTCGCCCTGCGCGGCGGGGAATGCAGCGGCGCCTATATCATTCTCATTCCGGAACATCCCTTTGATATGGACAAGGTCTGTGAACTCTTACGGGAGCGGAAAGGCCGCGAGATCAACTACTCCATCATCGTCGTCGCCGAAGGTGCAAGACCCCAGGGCGGCCATGAATTTTTGAAAGACGGCAGTGTGGACGATTTTGGGCATGTTTCGGTCGGCGGCGTAGCGGCATATGTGTCGTCGGAGATTCAGAAAAGGACGGGGCTGGAATCGCGCCACATTACCCTGAGCCATCTTCAGCGCGGCGGGACACCGTCGGCGCATGACCGCCTGATGGCGAGGTGGTTTGGAATTGGCGCAGTGGATATGATTGTCCGGGAAGATTTTGGGCGCATGGTGACTCTGGAAAGAGGAGAAATCAGCACGGCTCCGCTCGCCGGAGTCGTTAATAAACTGAAGCTGGTGAATGTGGAAAAATATTACGATACCGAGCGTTACAACGGCAGGCGGACTATTTTTTAGGTGATGTCCGGACGGATACTCAAACATTTTTCAATGCGGCGGTTTTTTTATCCGGTGTTGCGCCCTGTTTTGTTTTTTAAAGCGGCCGGCATCGTATAAAAAACAGACAAAAAATGTTTCGAAAGAAAAGCCTTTCTCTAAACATTAACGGGATTAAAAAAAAGTTATCCGCTTTTGCCTACAATCTCGCCGAGCTGGCTGTAGATTTTTCTCTGATACCACGGGATGATGCGGCGCAGGCCCTGCGTCTGCGCCGTTTTTTTATCTCCTTCGGGATTTATGTCATCAACCTCTCTTTGTCTTATCTTGCCTATCTTGCGGGCATCATGAGCCTGCAGGCGCTTTACTGGAACTGGATTATCATTCTGACGATCAACGCCGCTTTATATGTCGTTTTTCGCACCGGGTTCAATAAGCGGATGAAGGATCCCAGTCTGACGGCGCCCCAGATCTGCATTGCCAGTCTTGTCGTCATGTATGGCATTTTTTTTGTTTATGAAGCCCGGAGCATCCTTTTCGCTGTCTACGTGCTCATTCTTCTGTTCGGTATTTTTCGGTTGAACACCCGGCAGTTTCTGGGCGTGAGCGCCTTTATTCTGGCGACCTACGCGGTTGATATTTTTCTTTTGCACGCCTTCCGTCCGCAGGACATTGATCTCAATGCGGAGATCTTTCAGTGGTGCGCCCTAGCGGTTGTACTGATTTCCGTATCCTTTATCGGGGGGAATATCAGCGCCCTGCGCCATGAATTGAGCACCAGCCGGAAGAAATTGAGAAAATCTCTCGAAATTATTCAGGACATGGCCATTCACGATGATCTGACCGGATTTTACAACCGCCGGCATTTGATGGAACTGATTGAATCCGAGAAAAACCGTTCCATCCGAACCGGAGCGGTTTTTTCCCTGGCCATGCTGGATATTGATCATTTTAAAAGAATCAATGACACGTATGGTCATCAGGTCGGTGACAGCGTTTTGATTACGTTCTCTGCCGTCATCCGCAGTGTTTTGCGCAAAACGGATTTTTGCGGACGTTACGGGGGCGAGGAATTTCTGGTGGTTCTGACGGACACGGATTTAAAAGCAGCCCAAGTTTTCGCAGAAAGAATCCGTTCAACCGTGGAAGAAAGTTATTTTGCGGAAATAGGCGACACATCGAAGGTGACCGTTTCCATCGGTTTGGCGGAGAGCCGCAAAAGCGAGAATATTGAAAAGACCATTTCACGCGCGGATGAGGCCATGTACAAAGCCAAAAGAAACGGGCGCAACCGCGTGGAAATCGGCGAATGAAAGACGTCATTTCTTATTCATCGTCCAGAATGTAAACGGCATCGCAACCCGGCCTGTCTGCGGCCCGGACGACCTTTTTCCGCTTGACATTTTATGTCCTTTGGGGATATGCCATCTCAAACTCCACGAATTCATGCATCCTAAAATGATTTGCGCTTGACAGCCCATCTGTTTTTTTCAACGGATGGGGCGTCTTCTGCAGCCCAGAGGCAAGGCATTGATTTTCTTGTCATCAAATTTTTTCATGAACGGCTTTCCCTGCGAGGCAGGGAAAAAATTATTTAACCAAATGAAAGGGAGGGCTTTATGAGAAAAGGTGTTTTTGTTTCATTAATCTTGGCGTTTTTCTTTTTTGTCGCCCCAAACGGGATGAGCGCCGGCTGGCCGCCTGCCGGCTTCACGGAAGCTCCGGCGGATCAGAATACGGCGTTTCCTTCAACCCGGGCGACCGCCGTGTCGGTTCACTCGCCGCTGCCCGCTTCTTCTCCCGCTCATCCGGCGGCATGCGATACCCTTAATTTTCTGCGCATCCGGCACGTCAACGGACCGGCCGATCCCTCCGAAGCGGACAGGATTCTGATTGCCCAACCGGGCGTTCTGGAAGGCGCGTCGGCGTTCTACAACGTTGCCGCCAATCTGGTGACTCGGGCCTATAATGAAAAAGGCAAGTTCGTGGAATTCTGGGCGATTGACAGACGGTCGAACTGTCTTGAGGACTTGAACGGTTTGCGTCTGGCCAGGGAAACCGGCAATCTGCACGATATGGTGGATTACTATTACCGGAACAAGCCCTACAAAGGTCAGTATTTCCAGGGGTATCTCAAACCGTTGACCGATGCGAAGTGGCTTGCGGAAATGGGAATGGAGCAGACGCTGAAGGACTGGAATGACGTCATCACCCGGGGCATTCCCGACCCGTCCGTCCGGCGACAGAAGGTTTTCATCGGCGGGCATTCCCTCGGCGGATTCCTGACCGGAGCCTACGCCTGCGCGGATTTCGACAGTAATCCCGCCACGCTCGACGATGCGGGATTCAATCAGACCGCCGGCTACTTTGCGCTGGATTCGATAATCACGTCCAAGCCGCTGCTGCTGGTGCAGGGCGGGGATTCGGCCGTTTTGGGCTACCTCCTGGGGAAAATACCCGACAACGCCGTCCCTCTGATGCGCATGGGATTGTTCGAACGGTTCATTTCCATTCCGGGAATCATCACCCCGGAGATCATGAATCTGTTGACCGGTGTCGGCTACGCCGCCAGGGTCGCGCCGAATGCGGAATCGGATCTGGTCGCCTATTTGCCGGCTTCAGAGAGCGTGGAGTTCTGTTACCGTTTTTACCACTCCAAGAATCTCTGGGATTTCCTGGATTACAAGCCGTCGCTCTACAAGTTCCGGTACACCAACCAGGCGTTAATGGCGCTGTTCATGGATGACAATGCGATGCCGATCAATATCATCCAGGCGAGTCTGGGCTTTTTCGGCGGCGGATCAGTGGCGGAAAAACAATTTCCTTTAGGGAGCGGCGGCGTCCTTGCCATCGCGAACAACAGCGGCACCTTGCTGAAGAAGGGTCCGCTTTATCGGTGGATTAATTACAACCAGATCGGCACGGTGACGATCCCGAACAACAACGACGGCGTGCCCTTCACGACGGCCGCCAAGGAAGTAACCGACGCCAACGATCTGGCGCGTTCCCTGGGGGCGCTGCCGATGGACTTTGTGGAAAAATATTTCCCGATGCGGCTGGCGGTGGAATCCATGATGGGCAGCGATGTTGTCGTGCATCCCGAAGGCGTGTCCATGCGGCCGATGATTAACATCGTTGCCGGAGACGGCGCGAAGCTCGGTCTGGATCAGTTGCCGCCGGACTCGCCCGTCATCCCCGGATACAACCATCTGGACGTGCTGACGGCGGCGGCCGTGCAGAACGACGGCCAGCCCGAAAAGGTCACCACCCATCTTCTCGATTTCATCTTTCCGTAGAGAGTAAAGCCGGCGTCTGCCACGGCGTCTGTTGTTTCCGGACGCCGTGACGGACGCGTCTTATACGTCCTTGAATTTTACCCCCCTTCGTGATAGATACTTCAAAAGCGTTGCAGGCCGGAATGCATCGGGCGAAAGGAAACGAAAAATTGAAATATTATCCGATATTTCTCGACATCAGGGACAAGAAATGCGTCGTGGTCGGCGGCGGCGAAGTGGCGGCCCGGAAAGTTTCAAGACTGCTTGATTGCGGGGCGAAGGTTTTTGTCATCAGTCCCGAACTATCGCCTGAACTGGTCTCGCTGAAGGAAAAGAACGCGATTTGCCATATCGCGGCCGTCTACACCGGTTATTTCCTTGAAGGCGCTTGCCTGGTCATCGGCGCAACGGATGATGAAGCAACGAACGAACGGATATCCTCTGACGCTCGCAAAAAGGGAATTGCGGTCAATATCGTGGATGATCCGCAAAAGTGCGATTTTATTTTGCCCTCCCTGGTGCAAAGAGGAGACCTGACCATTGCCATCGGCACCGGCGGCAAAAGTCCGGCGCTGGCCCGCCGTCTCCGTGAAGAACTGGAAAAACAATACGGCGGCGAGTATGAAATTTTATTGAACCTGCTGGGACGGCTCCGCACCAAGATGGAAAAGAACGCAGGCGTCGGCGCCGAGTGGTTCGAGGGTCTGATGGACGCGGGAATCCTTGCCGCCATAAAAGAAAAAGACGCCGAAAAGGCGCGCGGGATCGTGAAAAAAATTACGGGGGAGGATCTGGACCTTGACTTTTAGCTCTCTGGAGTGGCTTTCCTTTCAGGCGGCGCTTGTCCTTAGCGCTTTCAGCACGACGGGCTATTTGTCTTCTTTGCTGGTCAAAAGAGTGAGGCTGGCCAAAATTTCCACATGGATTCTGGCCATTGCCTTTGTTTTTCTGACCGTGAAATTTCTGTTTGACGTCATTCACTCCCCATGGCTTTTTCATCCGGACTCCCGGGATTTTCTGGCCTTCTGCGCCTGGGCGGGATGCGCGGTTTATCTGGTTTTGCAATTTAAAACGAAAACCCGGGTATTGGGGGCCTTCATTTCTCCGCTGATCCTGCTGTTTCTGATTGCGGCCGCGGACGAGGAAGCGGGCAAATCGCTCTGGCCGCAGAATCTGCAGAACTGGCTCACGACGGCGCACCTGTTTCTGACGATTTTCGGGGAGGCGCTTTTTGTCATCGCGTCCTGCGCCGGATTGATGTTCGTCATGCAAAACCGTCTGCTCAAGAGCAGGCAATTCGGCGGCACGAGCCGGCTTCTGCCGTCGCTGAGCGATCTCGACCGAATCAACCACCTCGGCCTTCTTTGGGGATTCCCGATGGTTAGCGCGGGCATCATCGCGGGGGTGATTTTCGCGGAGATGTGCTGGAAGACCGGCTGGATGACCGATCCGAAAATCATCTGGACCTTTGCCGCCTGGATTATTTACGGCTTTCTTCTGCATCAGCGGCTGGCGATCGGCTGGAAGGGATACCGCATGGCGGTGATTTCCGGTGCCGCGTTCATTCTGCTGCTGGCCTCCTATTGCGGCGTCAAACTTTGTTTCTCAACACTGCATAATTTTATTTGAAGATGATTGTACTGGTTGGAGTGAATCACAAAACGGCGCCTGTGGCTGTCCGGGAAAAAATTTTCGGCGGCTGCCGGCAGAAAAACGACCTGTGGACGGTGCTGAAAGCCATTCACGGCGTGGAAGAGGTCCTGTTTTTGGCCACCTGCAACCGCGTGGAGGTTGTTGCCAGCATGGCGGAAGACGCCGGAGAGATAATGAAGCATCTCAAAGATTTTCTGGCGCATGGCGGCAATCTCACGGCAACCGAGGCCCAAACCTGCTTTTACGAATATCGCGGCGAGGAGGCGGTGCGCCACCTCTTCCGCGTGGCGGCAAGTCTCGATTCGATGGTCATGGGCGAGGCGCAGATTCTCGGCCAGGTCAAGGACGCCTACCGGGAGGCGCTGGCCAACTACGCCACCGGCGTGGTTTTGAACCGTCTGATGCACTGTTCTTTTCGCGCGGCCAAACGCGTCCGCTCCGAAACCGGCATTGCCGCAAATCCCGTTTCGGTGAGTCACGCCGCCGTGGAACTGGCCAAGAAAATTTTCGGCTCGCTGGAAGGCAAAAAAATCCTGCTCGTCGGAGCCGGAGAAATGGCGGAACTCACCGGCATGCAGCTCATTGAAAGAGGCGCCCAGTCCATCATCGTCGTCAACCGGTCGCTGGGGCAGGCGGAAATGCTGGCGGAAAAATTTCACGGCGAAGCGGCACCGCTGGATGCGCTGGAGAAAAAACTCGTCGAGGCGGACATCGTCATCAGCTCCACCGGCGCGCCCAATTACATCATCACCGCCGACATGCTCAAAAGGATTCATCATGATCGCCGCAGCCGTCTTTTGTTTTTAATTGACATCGCCGTTCCGCGCGACATCGAACCGGCGGCCAGCGACCTGGAAAATGTCTATCTCTATAACATCGACAACCTTCAGGACATCGTTGACGAAAACATCAACGCCCGCCGAAAAGAAGCCATCCGGGCGGAAAAAATTGTGGAGGAAGAAGTGGCCAGATTCATCAACTGGCAGAAGGAACTCGATTCCGTGCCGACCATTGTCTCCCTGCGCAACAAGGCGGGAGAAATCATGCGGGAAGAAATGGAAAAGGCATCCGGCTGGATGAAAAACCTGGACAGGGAAGACCAGGAAAAAATCGAGCGGCTCGTCCAATCCGTCGTGAACAAGGTTCTGCATGCGCCGGTGACCGTCCTGAAGGAAGAAAGCTCCGAGTTCAGCTCCCGCGACATCGTCGCGGCGGTTCGGCGGCTGTTCAGGTTGGATTGACAGTCAGCGATGAAGGGTGAATAGTGAAAAAATATAAAATAGGCACGCGCGGCAGCAAGCTGGCCCTGGCCCAGACCAATTTTGTCGTGGAGAAATTGAAAAAAACGATGCCGGATGCGGACTTTGAAATCTGCGTCATCAAAACCAGCGGCGACATCATGCAGGATGTGTCGCTTCTGACCATCGGGGGGCAGGGCGTGTTCGTGAAGGAAATCGAAGAAGCGCTTCTCGCCGGCAAGATTGATCTGGCGGTGCACAGCATGAAGGATGTTCCCGGAGACATTCCGGAAGATCTGATGATCGCGACGATTCTGCCGCGCGAGGATGTGCGTGACGTGCTGGTTTCGCGCAACAACATCAAATTCGAATTCCTGCCCAAAGGAGCGAAAATCGGAACCGGTTCACAGCGTCGCGGCGCACAGATCAAGGCCATGATGCCGGATGTCCATATCGTACCGATACGGGGCAACCTCGACACGCGATTGAAAAAAATTGAAACGGAAAATCTCGCCGGCGTCATTTTGGCGGCGGCGGGAATGAAGCGCATGGGATTGGCTGAAAAAATCACGCAGTTTTTGCCGGTGGAGACGATGCTTCCGGCGGTCGGGCAGGGCGCTTTAGGGTTGCAACTTCGGAAAAGCGATGTCGAACTGGCCAAAGCCTGCGCCGGTTTGAATGACGCGGCAACCGCGGCGGAAGTCGCCGCTGAACGCGCGTTTCTACGGGCGCTGGGCGGCGGATGCCGTCTGCCGATCGCGGCGCTGGGCCAACTCGAAGGTCAGAGCCTGACGCTGGAAGGGATGCTGGCCGCGCCCAACGGGTCCACCATGATCCGCGAAAAAATCAGCGGCACCAAAGAAAATGCCGAAGAAATGGGCAAAAAATTGGCGGAAATCGTTCTGCACAAAGGCGGCAGAAGACTTTTGGATTTGATGTGATGAAAACTATGAAAAAAGGCAAAAAAGGAAAAGTCTACATCATCGGCGCTGGTCCAGGCGATGCGGGATTGATGACGCTCAAGGGGGTCGAGTGTCTGAAAGAAGCTGATGTCGTCATTTACGATTATCTGGTCAGCAAGGATTTACTAAGATACGCCCCGAATAATGCCCGTTTTATTTACGCCGGAAAACAGGGCGGCGCTCACACGCTTTCGCAGGGGCAGATCAACGATTTGCTGGTCCAAGAAGCCAGGGCCGGAAATATTGTCGCTCGTTTAAAAGGCGGCGACCCCTTTATTTTCGGCCGTGGCGGAGAAGAAGCGGAAAAGCTTCATGAAAACAAAATTCCCTTTGAAATCATCCCCGGCGTCACCTCCGCGATTGCCGTTCCCGCCTACGCCGGAATTCCGCTCACGCACCGCGGACTGACCTCCACGGTGGCATTCGTCACCGGTCATGAAGACCCGACCAAAGAAAAAAGCGACATTGACTGGAGGGCGCTTGCCAGAATCGGGACGCTGGTCTTTCTCATGGGCGTGAAAAACATCGAACAGATTGTCCGGGAATTGCAGGACAACGGCCGGTCGTCGGAAACACCCGCGGCGCTGATCCGCTGGGGAACAACACCCGGGCAGGAAATTCTTGAGGGTTCTCTCTCCGGCATCGCCCGGCTTGCAAAAGAAAAAAAATTCGCACCGCCGGCGATTCTTGTTGTTGGTGAGGTCGTTGCCCTGCGCGACACGTTGCGCTGGTTTGATGCCAAGCCGCTTTTCGGCAAGGGCGTGGTCATCACGCGGCCGGAGAGGCAGGCTGATGACCTGGCAAAACTTCTTATCAAGGAGGGTGCCAACCCGATTTCATTCCCGACCATCAAGATTGTTCCTCCATCGAGCTGGCGCGGACTGGATGCCGCAATCGGCAAACTGGAGGAGTATGATTGGCTGATCTTCACCAGCGCCAACGGCGTGGCGTATTTTTTTGAAAGGCTCCGGACGCTGGGAAAGGACATCCGGGATTTGAAAGGCGTCAAAATCTGCTGCATCGGACCGGCAACCGCCAGGCAGGTTCAAGACAAGGGGCTGCGGGTTGATCTTGTGCCCGGGGAATTCATATCCGAGGGCATCCTGAAATCCTTTTCCCGAACAAATCTGAAAGGAAAGAAAATTCTCATTGCCCGGGCGGCCAGGGCGCGTGACGTTCTGCCGGAAGGCTTGAAAAAACTGGGCGCGAAGGTTGAGGTGGTCAGCGCCTATCAAACGTTGGAATCGGGGAAAAAGAAAAAAGACCTCGAAAAGCTCTTTGCAGAAAATCGGGTGGATGTAATCACCTTCACCAGTTCGTCCACGGTAATGCATTTTGTGAAAATCGCAGGAAGGGATTTCAAGCTGCCCAAAGAGGTCAAAATCGCGTGCATCGGGCCGGTGACCGCCGCCGCCGCCGAAAAAGCGGGATTTGCGGTTGATATTCATCAGGAAGAATATACAATGGAGGGGCTGGTCGGAGCGTTGATCAACTATTTCAAAGAAAAACCGGCGGCAGGAAAACGAGGGAAAAACAAATGATCGGAATTTCCAAATTATATTGCGGGGCGGTCGAGCCCTCCGACGTTCTGCGCTACAGCCGGAAATCGGGGGATTTGCCTTCGCACCTGCTCCAGTTTTCCGCGGATAAAAAGCCGGTGGTCGTCTGGAATATGACGCGCCGCTGCAATCTGAAGTGCATTCACTGCTACTCCAATTCGGCGGATATCGAATATCCCGATGAGCTGACCACGGAAGAAGGGATAAAACTGATAGATGATCTGGCCGCTTTCGGTTCGCCGGTCATTCTCTTCTCCGGCGGCGAACCGCTCTTGCGCCGGGATTTGCTGGAACTCGCGCGGTACGCGACCAACAAAAAAATGCGCGCCGTGATTTCCACCAACGGCACGCTGATTACCAGAGCGATGGCCGCCGAACTTCAGAAGATCGGTCTTTCCTACGTGGGCGTGAGCCTCGACGGTCTGGAAAAAACGCATGACCAATTCCGCGGAAAGAAAGGCGCGTTTGCCGCAGCCATGGAAGGCATCCGCCACTGCCGAGACGCGGGAATCAAGGTCGGCATCCGTTTCACGGTGAACAAGCACAACCTGACGGACGTGCCGGCCATGTTCGACCTGCTTCGCGAAGAAAAAATCGAAAGGCTCTGTTTCTATCATCTGGTATATGCCGGGCGCGGCTCCAGACTGCGCGAGGAAGATCTGACGCACGAGCAGACGCGCCGGCTCATTGACCGGATTGCCGCCGAAACCAGACGGATGTTTGAGGAGGGCCTGTCGCCTGAAATTCTAACCGTGGACAACCATGCCGACGGGCCGTATCTGTATCTGAAAATGAAAAAGGAAAATCCCCGGCGCGCCGAAGAAATCCTGGAGTTGCTGGAAATGAACGAGGGCAATTCATCCGGCGTCGGCATCGGCTGCGTGAGCTGGGACGGCGAGGTTTATCCCGATCAGTTCTGGCGTAATCAATCGCTGGGAAATGTCCGCAAGCGTCCCTTCAGCGAAATCTGGACGGATGAAACCAATGAATTTCTGATGAAATTGAAGGACAAAAAGAAGCATGTGCGGGGCCGCTGCGCGGGATGCGTCTGGCTGAATGTTTGTGCCGGCAATTTCCGCGCCCGCGCGGAGGCGGCGGGCGATCTCTGGGGAGATGATCCCGCCTGCTATCTGACGGACGAAGAGATACACAAAAAGGAGGACTAAAAAAATGCAGTTTCCGGAATACCGAGCCCGCAGGCTCAGAAAAAACGAAAACTTCCGGCGTCTGATCCGCGAAACCACCTTGAGCGTTGACGATCTGGTCTATCCCCTCTTCGCGGCACCCGGCAAGAATTTCAAAAAACCGATTTCATCCATGCCCGGACAGTTTCAGCTTTCGGTGGACCATGTCGCCAGGGAGGCGAAAAAGGCGCAGGAACTGGGAATTCCGGCGGTGCTCTTGTTCGGCATTCCGGCCAAGAAAGACGCGATGGCGACGGGAGCGTTTGCCAAAGACGGCATCGTCCAGCAGGCCGTGAAGCGCATCAAAGACGAGGCGCCCGAGATTCTGGTGATTACCGATGTCTGCCTTTGCGAATACACCAGCCACGGCCACTGCGGAATTCTGGACAAAGATCATGTGCAGAATGACGAGACGCTCGAGGTGCTGGCGGAAACCGCTCTTTCGCACGCACGCGCGGGGGCCGACATGGTGGCGCCGTCGGCGATGATGGACGGGCAGGTGGCGGCCATCCGCGAAGCGCTGGATGAAAACGCGTTTGAGGATTTGCCCATCATGGCCTACGCGGCGAAATACGCCTCGTCGTTTTACGGCCCTTTCCGGGAAGCGGCTAAGAGCGCGCCGCATTTTGGCGACAGGAAAGCCTATCAGATGGATCCGGCCAATGCCGATGAGGCGATACGGGAAATTTCGCTGGATGTGAACGAAGGCGCGGACATCATCATGGTGAAACCGGCGCTGGCGTATCTGGACATCATCTGTCGCGCCAAACAGGAATTCGATCTGCCCTTGGCGGCATACAACGTCAGCGGCGAGTACGCGATGATTCAAGCCGCCGCCCGGCTCGGATGGCTGGACGAAGAAAGAGCCATGATGGAAACGCTCACCGGCATCAAACGCGCCGGCGCGGACATCATCATCACGTATTTCGCCCCGGAAGCGGCGAAACGGCTCAACAAATAAGATTTAAACATTATGCCGATTGCCCCTGACAGCAAAGTCCGTATGATCGCGTGGGAAGTGACGCGCAGTTGCAATCTCAACTGTGTGCATTGCCGCGCGGCATCAAGCCTCGGTCCTTATCCGGGAGAACTCTCCACCGAAAAATGCCTGAAGCTGATTGATGAAATCGCATTTTTGTCCAAGCCGGTGATTATCCTGACCGGCGGCGAGCCGCTCCTCCGGCCGGATATTTTTGAGATCGCCGCCCATGGAACCGGCAGGGGGCTGCGCATGGTTCTGGCGACCAACGGAACGCTGGTGACACCGGCCGTCGCACGGAAAATGATTGAAAGCGGCATCCAGAGGGTCAGTATCAGTATCGATGGAAAAGACGCCAGGAGCCACGATGCGTTCAGGCAGGAAAAAGGAGCTTTTGATAAGGCAATGGCGGGCATCGAGGTGCTGAAAAATGCGGGGATGGAATTTCAAATCAACACCACCATCACTTCGGCAAATCTTGACCAGGTAAAAGACATTCTTCGACTGGCAGAAAACACAGGCGCGGCGGCGCATCACGTTTTTTTGCTGGTGCCCACGGGACGGGGAAAGGAATTGGCCGGACAGGCCATCACCGCGGCGGATTATGAAGAAACGCTCAAGTGGTTTTATCAGGAAAGTTTAAGCTGCCCCGTTCAGCTCAAGGCCACCTGCGCGCCGCATTATTTCCGCATCATGCATCAGAACAAAGCCAAAGGCAAAGAACCGGCCAGAAAAGCAGGAGGCCATTTTCACGAATCGGCCCGAGGGTGTCTTGGCGGTATCACCTTCTGCTTTATATCGCATGTCGGCCAGGTTCAGCCCTGCGGCTACCTGGAGCTTAATTGCGGGAATGTGCAGAAGCAGGGATTCGCCGAGATCTGGGAAAAGTCGGAAGTTTTCCGCAATCTGCGCGATTACGGCAAGTACGGCGGCAAATGCGGCCGCTGTGAATTCATCAACGTCTGCGGCGGATGCCGGGCGCGCGCGTACGAGGCAACGGGGGATTATCTGGCGGAGGAACCGTTGTGCCTGTATCAACCGAAAGGCTTTTGAAGATGACCGAAAAGCCATTCCCTCTCCCTGGTGGGGAGCGGAAATGGTGAGGGAAATAGATGCACCTTTTTGTTAATCTCCGCCCACCGAAGTCGTGGACATGAAAGCAAAGGATTCGCATGGATGAAACAGATAAAAAAATCTTAAACATTCTGCAGAAGGAATTCCCGCTGACGGAACAGCCGTTTCTGATTGTCGGCGAGCGCTGCGGCATCAGCGAGGAAGAGACCATCCGCCGCGTTCAGAAAATGAAGGATGAGGGCATCATCCGCCGGATAGGCGCCGTCTTTGACGGGGCGAAGCTGGGGCGCGTCAGCACGCTTTGCGCCGCGCGCGTGCCGGAAGAAAAAATAAAAAGTTTTGTCGCGGTCGTCAACGCCCATAAGAATGTGACGCATAATTACCGGCGCAATCACGAATACAACATCTGGTTTACCGTCAGCGCCGCCGATGCAAAGGAGCTGGAAGACTTTCTGGCCGATTTGAAGAAAAAAACCGGCGTCACCGATATTCTGGACATGCGGGCGGTGAGAACATTCAAAATCAACGCCTCTTTTGAGCTTTAAATAATAAGAAAAAGGGTGACGACCCATGATGACACAAAATTCCCAACCGCTGGTGGCCCTCGTGGACGGCAGCAACTATCTTTACCGCGCGTTTTACGCTCTGCCGCCGCTGACCAATTCCAAAGGCTTTCCCACCAATGCCATTTACGGCTTCACCAACATGCTGTTGAAGCTCCGGCGGGAGCTCAAGCCCGACTACATCGTCGTGACCTTTGACCTCAAGGGGCCGACAACCCGTCACGAGGAATTTGAAGATTACAAGGCCACGCGCAAACCGATGCCGGACGACCTTGTTCCGCAGGTTCCCCTGATCAAGGAAATCATCCGCGCCTTTGCCATCTGCGTGCTGGAGAAGCAGGGAACGGAGGCGGACGACCTCATTGGAACGCTCGCGGTTCGGGCAAGCGAAAAAGGCTGGCGAACGGTCATCGTTTCCGGCGACAAGGATCTGATGCAGCTGATTGATGAAAATGTCACGATGATGGATACGATGAAAGATAAAACCTATAACACAGCGGCCGTCAAAGAAAAATTCGGAGTGAGTCCCGGCAAGGTGCCGGAAATTCTGGGCCTCATGGGAGATGCCTCCGACAATATTCCCGGGGTGCCCGGGATCGGCCCCAAAACGGCGCAGCGGCTCATCGAGGAATACGGCACGGTGGAGGAAGTCATAGAAAACGCGGAAAATCTGAAAAACGTGAAACTGCGTGACACCGTCAAAAAATATGCCGACCAGGCCAGGCTCAGCCGCCAGCTGGCCGTCATCCGGAAGGACATCGACCTGGACTTTGATTTTCGTGATGCTGCGGCGAGGGAGCCGGACAAGGAAGCGCTGGCGAAAATCTTCAGCGAGCTGGAATTCTCCTCGCTGCTTCAGGAAATCAGACAGGACAGGCCTGCTTTGGTCCACGCGTGTCAGGCGGTGACGGACAAAAAATCGCTCTCCGAGTTGGTCGCGCATCTGAAAGGTTCTCGGGAGGCGGCGTGCGAATTCATTTTTGAGCAAAATTCCTCCTCTGATTTGACGGGAATCGGTATCAGCGCCGGCGGGAAAAATTTCTACATTCCGCTGGGACACACCGGCGCGTCGGCGCAGCTGGCCGCAAAAGAGGTGCTGGCCGCGCTGTCGGTCGTTTTGAAAAACGCGAACATAAAAAAATACATTTATGATTTGAAAACCGCCCTGGTTGCTCTGGAAGACTTTGAGGTCCACGGGGCAGAAGATCCGCAGCTGGCCGCCTACCTGCTCAATCCGGCGAAAAATTCCTACGAACTTGATGAAGTCGTCTGGGAATTTCTGCACGAAAGGATTCCCGCACCGCAGGATGTCGCCGGCGGCAAGGGAAAATCTCATCCGCTGGCGCCGGTTTCCGTGGAGGACATGACGGCTTATGCGGGGGCGCGCGCCGAAGCCCTCTGCAGACTCTTCCCCGAAATGACCGCGCAACTCAAAAAAATTGAAGCGTTTGACCTGTATCACAAGGTGGAAATGCCGCTTCTTCATGTCCTGGCGGACATGGAGAAGAAAGGCGTGCTGGTGGACGTGTCGCTTCTGAAACGGATGTCCCAGGAGCTGGCCGATCTGCTGCAACAGTCGGAAGAAAGGATTTACAGGCTGGGCGGAGAGAAGTTCAACATCCATTCGCCCAAGCAGCTGCAGAAGATTTTATTCGAGAAACTCAAACTGCCGGCGGGAAAGAAAACCAAGGAAGGTTTTTCCACCGACATGGAGGTGCTGACCGACCTTGCCCGCCATCATGAACTGCCCGCGGAAATTCTGGCGTACCGCTCGCTGGCGAAGCTCAAGTCCACCTATGTGGACGCTTTGCCGGCCCTGATTCATCCGCGCACCGGCAGGATTCATACCTCCTACAATCAGATGGTCACGGCGACCGGCCGGCTTTCAAGCTCCAATCCCAACCTGCAGAACATTCCCATCCGGACGCCGGAGGGCAGAAGAATCCGCCAGGCCTTTATCGCCGATCCGGGCTGCGTTCTGATTTCCGCCGACTACTCGCAGATCGAGCTTCGGGTGCTGGCGCATTTATCCGAAGATGAAGCCCTCATCGCGGCCTTCGCCTCCGACGAGGATATTCACACGCGCACGGCGGCGGATGTGTTCGGGGTGTTTCCCCAGATGGTCACGCCGGAGATGCGCCGCCAGGCGAAGGTCATCAATTTTGGAATCCTTTATGGCATGAGCGCGTTCGGCTTATCCAAGGAACTGGGAGTTTCCGTGAAAACGGCGCAGGCTTATATCGACGGCTATTTTCGGCGCTACAAAAAAGTCCGTGCATATCTCGACGGCATTCTGGAAGGCGCCCGCCGCGACGGGTTTGTCTGCACCCTTCTGAACCGCCGCCGGTATCTGCCGGATATTCACAGCAAGATTCCTTCTGTGCGACAGTTTGCCGAGCGGACGGCAATCAATACGCCCATTCAGGGCACCGCCGCCGATCTCATCAAGGTGGCGATGGTCAACATCGCCGATTTGCTGAGGAAGAAAAAGCTTGCGTCACGTCTCATCATGCAGGTACACGACGAACTGGTTGTCGAAGCGCCGGACGAAGAAAAAGAAGAAGTCATGGCGCTCGTCCAAAAGGAAATGGAAGAAGTCATTGCGTTGAAAGTGCCTCTCAAGGTGGAAATCGCCTCGGGAAAGAACTGGGATGAAGCTCACTGAAGCAGACTTTGCGCAACTCAGCGGCACGAGCAAAAAAGTACCTTTGCAGGTTGGATAATTGGCTGGTTCGCTGAAAGATAGCGGGGATGCTTCATCAAGGAACAAAATGACATCAAGCTGAATATCAAGAATTGCTCGGAAGGAGAAACCATGGGTTTTCCTCATCCGATTTTTGGAGCCGTCCGTTCCGTTACAAACAACCAGGTTGGTTGGAATCCTTTTCCCGCAAAGAGCCGGTTGACGCCGATGGATTTTCTGAAAGCTTTGCTGCTCTTTGGGGCCTGCTACCTTGTTTTTTTTGTCGTGACGCGCCTGGCCTGGTGGTTTTTGATCGAACAGGCAGGCATTCGCATCACGCGGCTGCCTCCCCGCGATTGGCCGGAATACATCGCGGTCTTTGTTCTGTTCTTCTGGCCTCTGCTCTATCTTGCCTGCAGTTTCGCAGCCGGAAAATTCCTGGCCATCGATTTTCCCAAGGCCGCGATGTACATGGGGTGCACTTTCTTCGGCGCCATGTGGTTTGAAGTTATTCTGGATTCGCTTTTCGTGAAATTCTGCGGACAGCCGGGCTGGCTCTATAAAGTTTGGCCGATTCACCACGGTTACACATCCGGCGTTGGTATGCTGATGTGGCCGCTTTACGGTTTTTTTGTCTATGGCATGAGACTTGCGATCAAAAACAATCCAAAATTAGCAAAAAGGTACAACGCGGCCGCGATGACTTTTTTGTTCGCGCTTGATGCGATGGCGCTGGAAATCCTGACCAACATTTTTTCCATCCTGCTTTATCACACCTATCTTTTCTATTACCTGCCGGGCGATTTGCTCCACTTCACCACGATACAGATTTTTGTGCCGTATCTTTTTGCGTGCGGTTTGGGCGCGTTGTTTTCCGGTTTTTTTGAACGTGTCAAGAGACATCAATGCTTCATCGGAGTGTCTTTCTATCTGGCCGGCGTGGGTAGTTTGTTATTTGTCGTGTCATAGAGGGATTTTTTTCCAAAATATTTCTTGACAAAACCAAAATAAAAAGTTTAAAGTCTCAATCACAAATAAAAGCGGCGATTTATTCAAGTTAATTGCTCCGCTATAAAAATGTGCTAAAGGCTGGTGAATTAAAAAAAATGAGCCCGTTGCCCTTTGGCGCGGGCTTTTTGTTTTGGAAAATTTTCCAAAATAATGAATCTAAATTTAACATACGGAGGAGAAAAAAATCACATGAGTAAATTAAGTTCACGCCACATTTATACATCCGAATCGGTTTCTGAAGGACATCCCGACAAAATATGCGATCAGATTTCCGACGCGATTTTGGATGCCTGTCTTGCGCAGGATCCTCATGCGCATGTGGGATGCGAAACGGCCGTAGGTCCCAACCTGGTGGTCAATCTTGGAGAAATCACCTGCCGCAACTGGAACAAGATCAATCCGCAGGCCATCGCGCGGCAGGTCGTCAAGGACATCGGTTACGACGACCCCTGCGAGAACTTCAGCTGGGATACGTTTAATTACGTTTCCGCCATTCACGGTCAGTCGCCGGATATCGAGCGGGGTGTCGACCGCGGAAGACCGGAAGATCAGGGGGCCGGGGATCAGGGCATGATGTTCGGTTACGCGTCGAATTCCACACCGCAGATGATGCCCGCTCCGATTATTTTCGCCCATAAACTTTTAGAAGAGCTCACCAGACTGCGGAAAAACAAGGAGATTGAATACCTTCGTCCTGATTCCAAAGCGCAAGTCAGCGTTTTGCATGAGGACGGCAAAGCCATCAGAATCACGACGGTGGTGATTTCCCATCAGACCCGCGACGTGCCCCTGAAAAGAATCCGCAAAGACTTGATTGAGGTCGCCCATCAAGTGCTCGGCAGGACCGGCATGCTGACCAACAGCACTGAATTTTTCATCAATCCCACCGGCCGCTTTGTTATCGGCGGGCCGTGCGGCGATTCAGGCGTGACCGGACGCAAGATCATCGTCGATTCCTACGGAGGAGTCGGTTCTCACGGCGGCGGAGCGTTTTCCGGCAAGGATCCCTCCAAGGTGGACCGGTCCGCGGCTTATTACGCACGTTACGCGGCCAAAAATATCGTCGCCGCAGGATTGGCTGAAAAATGCGAGATTCAAATCGCCTATGCCATCGGCGTGGCGAAGCCCTTGAGCATCAATGTCAGCACGTATGGCACAAGCGTGATTCCCGAGAACAAAATCGAAAAGATTCTCATGGAAGGGAAAATATTCGATTTCCGTCCGGCGATGATGATCAAAGACCTGGGTCTGACCAAGCCTCAAGGGTGGAGCTATCGGCAAGCCTGCAACTACGGCCACTTCGGCCGCAAAGGCTTCCCTTGGGAAAAGACGGACAAGGTGGACGCACTCAGAGATGCCGTTGGACTCAAGCTCAAAAGACGATAAGGCATGAAAAAAATCATGAAAACTCAATGCAGCCGTGGCGCTTGTATGCGGTCCGCATAGACGTTTTGAATATAAGCCCGTGCCGTCAATGGCGCGGGCTTTTTTTCAGGAAATCCTTTGCCGAGATGTGAAAAAAATAAAGAACAATACGCTCAAATATGCTAAAAGTTAAACAGGCTGATGCATCTTGAAAAAAATATCCGGCGGCCAAATCGATGGGCAAATCTTTTCACCTGTTTAGATACGGTTGTTCTTCGGACAATGATCCCGTGGTCATTGCTCACCGGGGAGCCTCCGCCTATTATCCGGAAAATACTCAGCCCGCGCTTATCGGCGCGATTGATTTAGGCGCGGACATGGTGGAGTTTGATGTCCAGCTGACCGCCGATAAAGAAGTGGTCGTCTTTCACGACGAGAAAATATCGCGATGCACCGACGGCAGCGGGAAAATATCCGATTACACGCTGGCCCAATTAAAAAAATTCGATGCGGGAAGTTGGTTTAACAAAAAGTTCCGCAACACAAGAATCCTTACGCTGACGGAGGCGCTGGACATCTGCAGGAATAAAATCGCCGTCAATATCGAAATCAAGGCGGAAGCCGTCAACAGAATGTTTTTCGGCGGCATTGAAGAGAAATGTCTCAAGACGGTGGCGCAGGCCGGCATGACGAATCATGCGGTTTTTTCCAGTTTCGAGCCGCGCGCCATTATGCATCTCAAGGAGATCGACGGCAACGCGCCGGTGGCTGTCCTTTTTGAGAAAAAGCACTACGATGACCAGCTGCCTTCGCAGATTGTGAAATTGCTGGGCGCCGATGCCTTTAATTGCAGTCCATCCCAGCTTGGCAAAAAATGGCTCGAAGACCTCCGGGCGCATGATCTTCCCGTCAACGTCTATACCGTCGACAGTCCTAAAATCATGAGACGCCTGCTTGGGCAGGGCGTCAGCGGGATTTTCACCAACAAACCGGACGTCTTGAAAAAAGTGATTGAGGAATGGCGTCAACAGGAAAAAAGGAAGTAAGCCGTTGGAAATGATTTCACCGTCTTTAATTGGGCTGATAGAGGCCTCCCTGGACGCGTTGATTCGCGCGGTGGGCATCGATATACGGCTTCATGGCCTGCAGAATATTCCCAATGAGCCGGTCACGTATGTCATCAATCACTTCACTCGCGTGGAAACGGTTCTGATGCCTTATCTCATCAAAAAACACATCGGCAAATTTCCCATTTCTCTGGCGGCGGAAATGTTCTTCGACGGAGACAAAGCCATTTGGATGCAAAAACTTGGCGCTGTCTCCACGGCTGATCCGGAACGGGACAAAATTTTCATCAAGGCGCTCCTGACCGATGAACATCCGGTGATTATCTTTCCGGAGGGCCAGATTATCAAGGACAAAAAGATTATCGAGAAGGGAAAATTCATGGTATATAATGCCGGCATCCGGCGTCCGCCGCATGCCGGCGCGGCTCAGATTGCCTTGCGCACCGAGTTGCTCAGGGGAAAACTGCGCCGCTTGCGAACGCGTCATGATGATCATTCCATCGCCCGCATTGCGGAACATTTCGGCATCGGCTTGGAGCATCTTCATCACATTGTCAGCAAAAACACGTATATTGTGCCGGTGAACATCACCTACTATCCCGTGCGTGCCAGGGAAAACGCGTTGAGCCGTTTTGCGCACCGGTTTATCAAAAATCTATCCCCGCGTTTTGAGGAAGAACTGGAAGTTGAAGGTCTGATTGCCCTGGGCAAAGTGGATATCGATGTCCGTTTCGGCAAGCCGCTCGCCGTGAAAGACTACCTGGAAGCCAGCAAAAAACTGGCCGGCATGCTTTCCTCGGATGATTTGTATCTGGATGCGGCCGCTTTCAGAAACAATCCTTCGTTTAAAAAGACGACCGTCAAAATGATGCAGGATTACATGCGTTCCATTTATGGGATGACCACCGTCAACCACGATCACCTTTTTTCCTATATTCTGACCAGATACCGAAAAAACCGTTTCACCGAACATGATTTCAAGAACCGGGTGTTTCTGGCCATTCAGCATTTGCGCGACATCGGCCTGACAAACTGCCACACCTCATTATATCAGAAGCAGTTTTATCTGCTGACGGATGATGTTCATGACAAATATGACGATTTCATGAAAGAGGCTGTCTCCGGCGGGTACCTCAGCCTGCATCAAGGCGTGATCACCAAAAACAGCGCCCGCTTCAGCCGTAAATCCGAGTTCCACCGAATCAGAAAAGACAACATTCTGGAAGTCCTGAAAAATGAAATTGAGCCGCTGGAGAATCTGACCCGGGAACTAAACCGATTGATGTGTCTGCCCGCCTTTTTTCTCCGCTGGAAGATAAGAAATCACTTTATCCGCCTTGACGAAAACCTTTTCGAGAAAGATTATCGCGAATTTTACCGGGAGGGGGAAAGCAAACCTCCTCATGTCGGCAGGCCTTTTTTCCTGAGGCGTTTTTTTGGTTCGAAAGGCGTGATTCTGGTTCACGGGTATATGGCGGCGCCGGAGGAAGTCAGGCCGCTGGCGGATGAGCTCCATCGGAGAGGTTACCATGTTTACGGCGTGCGATTGCGCGGCCACGGCACGGCGCCGGAGGATCTGGCCATCCGCAACTGGGAAAAGTGGTATGATTCGGCAAGCCGCGCCTATATTATCATGAAAAACTCGGTCCGGACGGTTGCCATCGGCGGATTTTCAATGGGCGCGGGCATAGCGCTTCTGCAGGCCGCCAACAAACCGGGACGCTTTGCGGGGATCGTTTCCATCAACGCGCCGCTGATGCTGAAGGGGGTGGCGCCCAGGTTTGCCTTTTTGGTGGATTCGTGGAATAAATTCCTGACCAAAATGCAGGTGGAAAAAGGCAAGATGGAATTTGTGAAAAACGAACCGGAAAATCCTGAAATCAACTATCTGCGAAATCCGGTCAGTGGCAGTTATCAGCTCGAAAAAATGATGAGACAAGCGGAACAAAAACTGAAAAATGTGATCGATCCCGTCCTGATTATTCAGGCATCCCATGATCCCGTGGTCAATCCGGTGAGCGCTGTGGAAATTTTCAATAAGCTGGGCGCGGCCGACAAACAGCTGCTGACCATTTACGCCGGCCATCACGGCATTTTACGGGGTGCGGAGGCGCCCAGGGTCAACTCCGCGGTGCTGTCGTTTCTGGAAAATGTTTCGGAAGAATGATTTTGCCGTCCGGACGGTTCAAGGAGGGAAGGATGATTGAGCAATGGATCAAAGAGATTAAAGCGACCTGCGCGCCGGATGGGTTGGGCATGATTCTGTTGCATGACGGAATTGTCCGGGCGACGGCCAAAGACGGCAAACCCGTACGGGGAATGAATCTGTCATACGACAGGGAAAAACTCGAAAACGCCGTGCGCGAATTGAAAAAGAAAAACGGTATCGCCGACATTAAAGTTTGGATTAACGAAGGGCGTCTGCAGGTCGGCGACGATATTATGAAGGTCTGCGTGGCCGGTCGTTTCCGGACGGACGTGCTGCCGGTCTTTCAGGAGTTGATTGCCGTGATTAAGAATGAAATCGTCAGGGAAGAGGAAGTTTGAAAAATCAGGCCAAGCACGGCACGCGGGCCTGCGTCATTCCTCTTCATCCCCCGCGCATCCGTCAACAACCGGCGCCGGTTCATGTTTCTGATTGCCATTTTTTAGTCAAACCAGCTTTTGTTACGGCGGTACCAGTAATTGGGCAAGATGCGGTACATCATTCTGGAGAAGGCGTCAATATATTCCTTGCTGCGTTTGTCATACTGACAGGCGTGGATGATCATGTCCCTGATGTCGTTTTTATTGCCCGGTTCGTTGAAGATCTTGTAGGCGCATGAAAAGAGCGGGCTGTACATGTTTTTCTTTTCCAGATATTTATAAACATTTCTGATCGTATTGGGTCCTTCGGGTGTTCCGTCGATTTTTTCCAGTACGCGCAAATTGGTTTCAATGGGATTGCCCGTATACAGTTCATAGAAATATTTTCCGTAACGGTAATTTTTGCTGGCAAGCGACGAGACGGTGACATACATGTCCCCCACGCCCGCCTGGCTGTGAAAGGCTTGGAAACTGCCGCCCAGCAAGCGGGACAGCGAGCGGATTTCCACGCCCGAACGGGCAAAAATCGTTCCCGGAATGGAATCACCCAGCTGGAGCGAATCCGCGAGCCCCTTGATATTCGCAACGATATTTTTCAAGGCGCCGCAGGCCTCAACGCCGACGATGTCGAAGTTGTAATAGGAGCTCATTTCTCGGCGGTTGAATTTAATCAGATCCTCGCGGATGATGTTTGCGATTGTTTTTTTGCCGGCGATGGTCAGACAGACCGGGTTGCCCAATGCGATGTCAATATCAAAAAACGGCCCGCCGATGCACCCAATCTGGTATTTATGCTTGAGGTTGTAAAGATGCGTGTTGATCAGCTGGGAAGGAGTGATGAGCTCCTTGGTGATTTCGTCGGAAATCAATCCCTTGATGGGCGAAATCAGACAGGTATCGCCCGCTTTCTTGTCAATCATTGGCTTGAGATAGTTGAGGAAATCGGGCAGGCGGTTCATGGTAATGGCGAGCATGATAAAATCGTAGTTTTCCACGATGTGTTCGAGGTCATTGGTGGCGTAAACCTTGGGGGAGAGGCGGGGCGCTTTGTCCATGCCGCCCAGACGATTGGCCAAGTCCTCGGTGAGATGGAGAGGATTCAAGTGGTCTCGGTTGATGGCTTTGCAGACTTCCGCGTCGTGATAATAAATCGCCACCCGCTTATTGTCACGGCCGAATTTGTAGGCAAATGCGGTGCCCAACCTGCCGGGTCCGATAATGGCTATTCTGGATGTATCAAAAATAGGTGTCATCATGGCTTGGGTTCTTTACCATATCATTTGAAATATTTTAAGAAAATAATACCTTGTTGCCTGATGGTAGTGAAGAAGGCATAAGTAAAATAAATTATCGAGAATATGGTTCTTTTTTATTGCATTATCATAAATGATTGATTAAAAAAAGCTATCACTTGCTCCAGAGATAGATGTCGGCGGCCCCGTTTTGCAAAAAGCGGAAAAAAAATCTTTTTCAGGGATTCAATCGTAACAGGATGGCAAATCATGGCGAAGGAAGCACCGCTCAGAGAAAAAACCCTTCTTTTTCCGGACGGGAAAATCAAGGAAAGAAAATACGTCCGGGAGGGGAAACTGGAAGGGGAATACACCTCTTACTATCACAGCGGCCAGATTCTGGCGCGCGTTCACTTCGTCAACGGCAAAAAAAACGGCGAAGCTTTTGTATATTACCACGACGGGAAAATCAGGGAAAAGGCCAATTTCACAAATGATAAACTCGACGGCGAATATGTTTCCTATTACGAAAACGGAAGCATCAGAGAAAAAGAGTATTACAAAAGCGGAAAACTGCACGGCAAATATCAGATTTATTACAAAAGCGGACAGTTGAAAGTGGAGGAAAATTTCAGAAACGGCAAGTTTGACGGTGAATACGTCTGCTATTACAAAAACGGCCAGATCAAGGAAAAGGGCGCTTTCAAAGACGACAAGCGGGAAGGCGAATATGTCTGTTATTACAAAAGCGGTCGGATCAAGGAAAAGGCGACCTACCGGCGAGACCGTCTGGTCGGAAAATTTCTTGTTTTCAATGAAGATGGCTCGCATTTTTCCAAGATGGACAACGCGGAAGATGAAAACGAAAAAACATGGGAAGACAAGGATATAGGTGCTTTGCTGGAGGATTTGAAGCACTTTGATGAGAGGCAGAAATAACCATTTTGAAACATCAGGAAGAAAACGCTGTGATTAAAAAAATACTTGTTCCCACTGACGGTTCACCCAACAGTCTGACAGCGCTGGACTTTGCCGTTTACATTGCCCGCAGGCTGGGCGCTGCTTTATCCGGCCTTCACGTGGTGGATGTCGGCCTGATTCAGGGTCCGGTCATCACGGACATCGCGGGGTCGGTCGGAATGCCGCCCTATGAAGGTTTTTTTGACGCCGTCGAAAAAGCGCTCAATGAGAAGGCCGATTTTATTCTGAAAGAATTTCAGGACCGGTGCCGCAGGAGCGGTGTGAAATCAGAGGTCAGGAAAATAACCGGCAAGATCAGCGCGACCATCATTGAAGAAGCCCGGGAAACGGATATGATCGTGATGGCCAGAAAAGGAGAACATGAACATTTGGGCGAGGGCGGGATTCTGGGATCCGTGGCCGAATATGTTGTGCGCAACGCCGGAAAACCGGTGATGATTACGCCCGAAAAATTCATCGAAATCGAGAGTATGGGACTCGCTTACGACGGAAGCGGGTCCGCGTCAAAAGCGCTGCATCTTGGACTGGAGCTTTCCGCGCAAACCGCCTGGCCCGTCACGGTCATCACCGTATCGGCTGATTCCCAAAAAGCCGCCGAGTGGGCCGCGCAGGTGGAGGAAGTCAATCAGAAAGAACCTGATGAGCCGCCGGTCGCCGATTGCGATATCGTTCATTTCACCGGCAAAGAAACAGAGGACATTTTGAACTTCATCAAAGAAGGCGCCGTAGAATTAATGGTCATGGGAGCTTTCGGACATAACCGTCTGCGGGAGATGCTCCTCGGCAGCACGACATCCCAGATCATCCGCAAAAGTCCCATTCCCGTTTTGTTGATTCGTTGATGAACGTGAGGACGAGGTATGATGCTGAATCTTTTTCAGAAGAACAGAGGACAAGGGTTTACGCTGATCGAATTGATGATTGTCATTGCCATCATCGGGATCTTGGCGGCGATTGCTGTTCCGCAGTTCGTCGCCTACAGAAAAAGAGGATATGTCGCGTATCTCAACAGTGATGTTAAAAATGCCTATACGCTGACGCTGGCCTACCTTTCTGAACACCCGAATGGAGCCGTCACGCTGGCGGCGTTGGAGGAGGCCGGTTATCATCCGTCTGACGGCATTACCACGGAACTGACCTGGACCGATAGCTCCAATTACAGTATTCAAGTGACAAGCCATCCCAACTGGAGCTTAAGTAAAAACTCTGCGGAAATGAGTGTTGTGTCCGGCGTGGCAACGTTTGTCTCCGCGCGACAATAAGAAGGCACCTCCCTGTATAAATCAGCTTTTCGAAATCTAAAAAGCGCTCCCTGGAATACAGGTCGGCTGTTTCAGAAATCATGCTGCTCCACCAGATGGTGAATTTTATCGAGCAAATCATATCGGGTCAGGTCAAAATGAATGGGCGTGATGGTAATGTAGCCGGAAGCCAGGGCGCCCACATCGGTATCCGGCGGTTCGTTTTCGGCCTGCGGATTGCCGGTGAACCAGTAATAGGTATTTTCTCTCGGATCCATGCGTTTTTCAAAAAACTCGATGATGTTCTTTGATGACTGCCGGACAACCACCGCGCCCTTGATTTCTTCCGGCGGAAGACAGGGAATGTTGACATTAATTGCACTGCCGGCAAGCTGATCACGGTTATTCAAGATCAGACGGGCCATTTTGTGGGCGAACTGGGCGGCAAAGGTGAAATCCGCCTCTTTGTGCGTATTTAAGGAGACCGCCATGGAAGGGACCCCCATGATGGCCGCTTCAGTGGCGGCCGAAACCGTTCCCGAATACAGAACATTGATGCCGGCGTTGCCGCCGCGGTTGATACCCGAAACCACCAGATCCACCGGCTTGTCCGACAGTTCTTTGATGCCGATTTTGACGCAGTCCGCGGGAGTGCCGCAGACGGCATAGCCCAGGAAATTGCCCGTCTTGGTCGCCCGCCTCACCATGAGGGGACGAAACAGCGTGATCGCGTGCCCCACGGCGCTCTGTTCGATTTCCGGCGCCACGATCAGACAGTCGGCTTCCTGAGAGAGCGCCTCGTAAAGAACGCTCAATCCCCTGGCGTAAATTCCATCATCATTGGTCAGCAAAAACCGCATGGGTTTGTCCCTCCTCTTTCTAAAATAGGTCATCTGCTTTGACGGATAATTTTCTGCATATAGTCGCGGGCCTGCCGGGCGAGACGGACATCCTTCAGCGTCAGCGACATTTCATTGTTGTGTTTGAGTCCTGACTGCGTGAAATTATGACTTCCAACAATCACGATTTTCCCGTCAATCACGACCATCTTGGCATGGGTGGTTTTCTGGGGCGAATCAAAAAAAACCTTGATACCCTTCGAGGCCAACATTTTACCCGTGATCTTGTTCTGAATATCCAGATCATCGTAGGGGTTGCCCGTATTTTCTAGAAGGACGAAGACCTGGACCCCCCGCTTTGCCGCTCTGGCCAGCGCCGCGACAATGCGGTCCGCGTAACTGTCTTGATGAACGCCGGCCTTGAAGGAAAACATCGTGATGAAAATTTCCTGCCGGGCCTCATCAATGAATTTCAGCAAAGCCGGAAAGAGCTCCTCGTTGGCGTAGAGAGCGGCAGGGCAGGAACGGGCGGAGTCGGGTGAATTTTTCTCCGCCGCCGTCGCGCAAGAAACTAAGAACAGAAGACACAGCGCGGCCCACCAAAATGTAAAAGGAATTTTTTTCATAGGCGTTCCCTGTTTTTCTTTTATAATATTTCGGGGTTTGGGCTGCAAAAAAGCCCGAAAAGAGCGATCTTTCCGGGCTTTGAAAAATTTACAGCGCGTTATTTCACGTCTTCGAAATCGGCATCGACGACATCGTCATTCTTTTTCCCGGAATCCTCCTGTGCGCTTGCCTGCTGCTGCGCACCCGCGCCTCCGGCTGTCTTGGCGTACATGGCTTCCGCCAGCTTGTGGGAAACATTCATCAGCTCATCCTGAGCTTTTTTGATGGCGTCGATGTCATCGCCTTCGATGGCTTTTTTGGTTCGGGCGATGGCGTCTTCAATCTTCGTTTTCTCCGATGCATCGATCTTGTCGCCGAATTCCTTGATGTTCTTTTCAACGCTGTAGACCATCGCATCCGCTTGATTGCGGGCTTCGATTAATTCCCTGCGCCGTCTGTCCTCTTCCGCGTGTGCTTCCGCTTCCTTGACCAGTCTTTCGATTTCTTGTTCGGACAGACCGCTCGACGCGGTGATCTTGATGCTCTGTTCCTTGCCCGTGCCCAAATCCTTGGCGCTGACGTGCACGATGCCGTTGGCGTCAATGTCGAAGGTCACTTCAATCTGCGGCACGCCGCGCGGCGCCGGCGGAATGCCGACCAGTTCGAACCGGCCCAGCGTGCGGTTGTCCGCGGCCATGGGACGTTCGCCCTGCAGAACATGAATGCTCACCGCCGGTTGATTGTCCGCGGCCGTCGAGAAAATCTGGCTCTTCTTGCAGGGGATGGTCGTGTTCTTCTCGATGAGCTTCGTCATGACGCCGCCCAAGGTTTCAATGCCCAGCGAAAGCGGCGTGACATCGAGAAGCAGCACGTCCTTAACATCGCCGGCCAGAACACCGCCCTGAATAGCCGCGCCGATGGCCACGACCTCGTCGGGATTGACGCCTTTGTGCGGTTCCTTGCCGAAGATTTCCTTGACCTTCTGCTGGACGCGCGGCATCCGCGTCATGCCGCCGACCAGGATGACTTCATCGATGTCTTTGGGCGACAAATTGGCGTCCTTGAGGGCCGTTCTGCAGGGACCGACAACCTTTTCGATCAAATCTTCCACAAGGGATTCCAGCTTGGCCCGCGAAAGTTTCATGTTCAAGTGCTTGGGGCCGGACGCATCCGCCGTGATAAACGGCAGATTAATATCCGTCTCCATTGTCGTGGAGAGCTCCATTTTGGCTTTTTCCGCCGCTTCCTTCAGGCGTTGCAGGGCCATCTTGTCGTTGCGCAGATCAATGCCCTGGTCTTTCTTGAATTCCGCAACCAGGTAATCCATAATGCGCAAATCGAAGTCCTCGCCGCCCAGATGCGTGTCGCCGTTGGTGGATTTGACTTCAAACACGCCGT
>DAOSZO010000032.1:0-29984 GCA_035382085.1 Smithella sp. | reverse complement strand
AGCGCGCCTTCCGCCGCGCGGCTTTCGATGAATTCCGACTCCCCCAGATGAATGACAATGCTTTTCTTCTCGGTGACCACTCTCTCCATGTAATCCATCTTGCCCTGCCAGGCGCGCTCTTCCCTGCCCAGGCGGCGCAGGAAGGAAGACCATAAGAACTTGAGCATCTGCGGCAGCGGCTGCCAAAAGGACATGTTCATGCCGTGACAGTACACGGGCAGGGGCAGTCCCTTGCGCTGAAAAAGCTCAAAAAGAATGAGGCTGTTGAGCTCGCTCCGCTGGTTGATGGCGTAAACCACCACCCCTTCTTCCGAAAGCTTTTTAATCGCGCCGACGTATTCATCATCCAGCGCGACGCGGGACAAAAAAGGCTTGATCAGGCGCATCTGCAGGAAATCCTGAGTGTCGTAGAGATGGCCCGAATAATACTGTTCGTCCTGATTTTTTTGTGTGTCCATGTTTTCTTTCATATCCGACAATCAACCTCATGCTTTTTCCGTCAAATCATCGGAAACCATGAAGAGGGGGTTGACGTTTTAATCTTCTTCGATCGGGAAATCTTCAGGGAAACGCTTATTCATGTAATCATTGACATACGCGCGGACTTCGGAACCCGTGTTGAAAGAGAGCGCTTTTTTCACCAGGGCCTTCGCCTCTTTGAGGGTCGACTCCCGGATGATTTTTTTGATTCTCGGTATCGCCAGGTGGCTCATGCTCAGTTCGTCTATCTCCATCCCTAACAGGATGAGCACGCACAGCGGGTCGCCGGCCATTTCACCGCACATGTCCACTAGAATGCCCGCCCGATGCGCGGTCTCCGCGATGTTTTTAATCAGCCGCAAAACCGCCGGATGCAGGGGATCATACATATACGTCATCCGTTCGTTGGAACGGTCGATGGCCAGCGAATACTGAATCAGGTCGTTGGTCCCGATGCTGAAGAAATCCACTTCTTTGGCCAGCTTGTCGGCGATAATCACCGCGGCGGGCACTTCGATCATCGCGCCGACGTCCATCGAAGGCGCCGTGGCGATGTTCTGCGCCGCTAGTTCTTCTTTGGCTTCCCAAAGCAGTCTTTTGGCCTCTCGTATTTCTTCGACGCTCGCAATCATCGGAAACAGAATCTTTACCTTCCCGAAGGCGCTGGCCCGCCAGATGGCCCTCAGCTGGGTCTTGAATATCTCCACCTCCTTCAGGCAAAATCGGATCGCCCGCAGGCCCATCTGCGGGTTCAATTCCCGGCCCTGCTTCTGATAATTGGGAAATTTGTCCCCGCCCAGGTCGAAGGTCCTGATGGTCGCCCATGCCAGGTCTTTATCGGCCACCACCTGCCGGTAATTGTTGAAGTGATCCTCCTCGGTGGGCAGCGTGTCGCGGTAAATGTACAAAAACTCCGTCCGGTAAAGACCGATGTTTTCAGCGCCGTGCAAAACCGCGGAAGGAATTTCCTCGACGAATTCAATATTGCAGCCGATCTGCACCCGGTAGCCGTCGGTCGTGACCGCCGGAAGCTCGCCGTATTTGAGATATTCATCCTTCGCGGCGTCGTAGTGACGTTTTTTCTCCTCATAGCGTTTGAGCATGTCCGGGTAGGGATTGACAACGACCATTCCGGATGTTCCGTCCACGATGATTTCGTCGCCGGTCCTGACAAAGTGAGTCACACTGTCCAAACCGACGACGGCAGGCAGCTCCAGAGACCTCGCGACAATCGCGGTGTGCGAGGTGCGGCCTCCGCTGTCCGTCGCGAAACCAATAACTTTTTCCAGCTTGACCTGAGCGGTGTCGGCGGGGGACAAATCGCGCGAAACAATCACGACCCCCTCATCGCCGACCTCCCAGATAATTTCTTGCTTCTCGCCGGAAAGATTGTGCAGGATCCGCTGCACCACATACTGCACGTCGCTGACGCGGCTGCTGATGTAAGTATCCTCGACGCCTTCAAAAATCTGCTTGTAGTGATCCAGCGTCATTTGCAGCGCCCATTCGGCGTTGATGCCCTGTTCGCGGATATAGTTAATCGTACGGTTGACGAATATCTTGTCCCGCAAAATGAGAATGTGGACGTCAATGACGTAAACCGGCTCGCGAACCTTCGCCTTTTTCAGATTTTTCTGAATTTCCAGCAGCTGGTGTTCCGATTCCTTCAACGCTTTTCTGAAACGCTCGACCTCCTTGGGAATCAGGGAGGGGTCGTTGAGTTTGTAAAAAGACACCTGGCTGTCGGAGCGGTCGAACCGGTAACACTTGCCGATGGCAATGCCGGGCGATGCTCCGACGCCCTTGAGGACAATAGTTTTTGTCTGGTCTTCCGTCATCCTTTTTTAAGATTCTCCAAATTTGTCTTCGACCAACTGCACGAGTGCTTTGACGGCCGCCGGGGCGTCTTGTCCCCTGGCCATGATGGTCAACTCGCCGCCGTAAGGACAAGCCAACGTCAGAATATCCAGGATGCTATCGCCGTCCACCCTCTGACCGTTATGCTCCAGGTGAATCTTGGCTTCAAATTGCTGGGCGATTTTCACCATGGCGGCGGCGGCACGGGCGTGCATCCCCAGCTTGTTTTTCAATTTTACGGTTCTTTTTTCCTCCGTCAATGCAAAAAATCCTTCCCGGAAATAATCAAAAGCGACAGCAAAAAGCTTCCATAAATGATATACGTCTGCGAAATTCCCCGGCTGATCAAAAAAAGACTCGCCAAAACCAGCGCCAGAGACGTCCCCAGGGCAACAACAGCGGTGCTTTGCGCAAAGGACCACAATTGTGCGCTGTAAGAGAGCCAAACGGTCAACACCGCCAGCAGTATCAGGGAAAACCACCGGACCTTGACGGCGGCGCTGGGCAGGTCGAGATTCCGAATAAACTCAAAACCCGTCTTTCCCCTTCGGTAGCCCTCCCAAAACCCCCTGACTCTGACCCACAGGTGCACCGGCGTGTATATCAGCAAAAAAGCCAGAGGCGCAATGACAAATCCCATGTAAATTAAAAATGCCGCGAAAATAACCGCAAACGGTTTCAACGCGCCCCAGAAGAAAATATCGCCGATTGCCGCGTAAGAGGCCATCAGACTTTTTTTAATAGCGGAAATATCGGGAGAATCGTCGGCCAGCGCCTTTTTTTCCTCTTCGAGTTTCACGACCGAACCGATCACTGAAGCGGAAAAATACGGATGGGTGTTGAACAACTGCAGGTGTCTGGTCATCAATTCCCGGGATTCCTCTTCATCGAGTCTCAATTCCTGAATCAGCGGAATCACCGACATTGCAAAACCCAGGTTCTGCATCCGCCGGAAATTCAGTGTGGTTTGAATAAAAAAAGACCTCAGCAATATTTTTATCAGCGTATTTTTCCGCACAGGTTGTTTTGGCCTCGGCTGCAAATTAGTCCAATATTTTTAATACTTTTTTGTTTTGCTAACACAAAAAAATCCTCAAGTCAATTCCCGGGCGAAGCCGCCGGCCCGGTTGCCCTCGCCAATTACCGAAAATTTATGGTTTTCTTCCGGGTTATTGGCTTTGTAAATCATCCATGATTGTGGTATGAGCAAGGCGTCGAGCATGAGCATGAAAATTCTTCTGATCAATCCGTGGATATACGATTTTGCCGCCTACGATTTCTGGATAAAACCCCTGGGGCTTTTGTACATCGGCGGGCTTTTGCGCAAAAACCATCATGAAATTGACTTGATAGACTGCCTCGACCCCTATCATCCCGACATGCGCGCCCGATACGGCTCAACCCTGAAACGGCGCGCCTATGGGGACGGCAAATTCTTCCGGCAGATCATCGAAAAACCCGAGTCGCTGAAGTTAATCCCCAAAAGCTACTGCCGCTACGGCGTCGCGCCGGATATCTTCAGAAAAGACCTTCGGGCGCACAAAGACGCCGGGCTTGTTCTGGTCTCCTCCGCCATGACCTACTGGTATCCGGGAGTTTTCGACGCGATTAAAATCATCCGGGAAGAAATGCCAGGCATCCCCGTCGTTCTGGGCGGGAAATACGCCACGCTGTGCCGAGACCACGCCGTAAAATTTTCGGGAGCCGATGTCGTGATCAGCGGCGCGGGAGAAAGACAGATTCTCGAATATCTCGAGGCGCGTTTCGGCGAAAAGCCGACTTTCATGCCGGACGAAGAAAATCTGGATGCTCTCCCCTACCCCGCTTTTGATTTGATCCGAAACCCCGATCAATTGCCCGTTGCCACTTCCCGCGGTTGTCCCTACCGGTGCAGTTATTGTGCCTCCCCCGTTTTGTATAAAAAATTTCTGCGGCGCGATCCCGAGCGGGCGGCCGATGAAATTGAACACTGGCAAAAAACGCTAAACGTCGTCAATTTCAGTTTCTACGACGACGCGCTCCTGGCCGAACCCCAAACAATGATCATTCCCCTGCTTAAGGCATTGCGCAAACGGAGACTGAAGTGCCAGTTCCATTGCCCCAACGGACTGCATTTGAGAAATATTTCACAGGAATTGAGCGACTTGCTCTATGAGTCCGGCTTCAAAACCATCCGCTTTGGATTTGAAACGGCGGATCCGACCCGGCAGACCCAAACCGGAGGCAAGGTGAAAAACGAAGAGCTCATCCGCGCCGTGACCTGCCTAAAAAAATCCGGCTATCGAAGCGCCGATATCGGCATCTACATCCTGTGCGGCATGCCGAATCAAAGCGCGCGGGAAGTTCAGCAAAGCGTCGATTTCGTCCTGCAGAGCGGCGCAAAACCCATCCTCGCCGAATACTCGCCGATTCCCGGCACGAAAATGTGGGGAGAGTCGGCTGCCCACTCCCCCTTTGACATTCTCAACGAGCCGTTATATCATAACAATTCATTGCTCCCCTGCGCGGGCGAACATTTTTCTTACGCGGCCTACAGGGAGATCAAGAAAAAAATTCGCGAGGCGGAGTTGCCCCATTGAAGATCCTGATCTGGATAAAAAACGCGATGATTCTGGCGCTGTCTGTCTTTTTTCTCATTCTCGGCATCAATACGCTCATCGGTTCGTATCATTTGAAAAGCCCTCAGGAGTTCGTGATTTATTTCTTCTCGGCGTCTTTGCTGATTCTGGTTTGCATTGTCGGCATTATCTATTTTTTCTTCCGCCTCTTTCCCGGAAAATCGCCGGACTGAATCTTATGACGAAAAAATTCCAATTTCTGATTGTTGTGTGGATGATCGCGATGCTTGCGGCCGCTGCGGCGCCGGGCTTCTGCGGCTTCCCCATGGAGGACCAGGTCGTCAAAACAAAGCTATCCAACGGTCTGACGGTCCTTTTGGTCCGGCAAATCTTGAGCCCGACGGCGGCGTTTTACATACGCTACCGCGTGGGCGCCGTTGACGAAGAGCCGGGGAAAAGCGGGGCGGCGCATTTTCTCGAACACATGATGTTCAAGGGAACCACCACCATCGGAACAAAAAATTACCCGGAGGAGGAAAAACTGCTGGCGCAAATCGAGGAAACGGGAAAGGCGCTGGCCAGGGAAAAAAAGAAAGGCAAAAAATCGGACCCGAAAGTCCTCAAGCGCCTGGGAGATGAGTTGAGCCGTCTGCAGAATGAACACAGGAAACTATTTACCCCCAATGAAATCGACCGCCTCTATACGGAAAACGGCGGGCTGGACATGAATGCCGCCACCGGGCAGGACCTCACGACGTATCACGTCAATCTTCCCGCCAACAAAATCGAACTGTGGGCGAGAATCGAGTCCGACCGCCTGCTCCATCCGGTTTTCCGGGAATTCTACACCGAACGCGATGTCGTGATGGAGGAAAGAAGGCAACGCGTGGAGTCGGATCCCGAAGGCAAACTCTACGAAAACTTCATGAGCGCCGCCTATCGAAAGCATCCCTACGGCAGACCGATCCTGGGCTGGGCCCGGGATCTCATGAATCTGCATCCCGACGACATCAGAAAAATCCACGGCAAGTATAAAACCCCGGGCAACATCGTGATTGCCGTCGTCGGCGACATTGACATTCAGAGAACCCTGCAAATCATCGAAAAATACTTCAGCCGGATTCCGGCCCGGAAGGAAAAAGCCATCCCCGTCGCCTCCGAACCACAACAAACCTCCGAGCGAAGAATCCGGGTGAAATTCGACGCCAGTCCTTCGCTCATCATCGGCTTTCACAAGCCGAACGCGCCGGTGTACGCGGACTATGTTTTCGACGTCCTGGAGACCATTCTGACCAAAGGACGAACCAGCCGTCTCTATCGCGCGCTTGTGACGGACTCCCAAATCGCGAAAAGCGTAACCGCGATCAACGGCATTCCGGCCTCGCGCTACCCCAATTTGTTCATCATCATGGCGCAGCCGCGCCACCCGCATTCCAACAAAGAACTGGAAAAAGCCGTCCTGCGGGAAATCGAAAAAATCAAAAACGAGCCGGTGACGGAAGAAGAATTGACCAGGGCCAAAAAGAACATCAGGATGGAGTACTTCAAGAGCATGGATTCCAACGACGAAATCGCTTCCACGTTGTCTTATTACGAATCGCTTTTCGGCGACTACCGCTATTTCGCAAATTACCTCAACGAAATCGAAAAAGTCTCCGCGGATGACCTTCAAAAAGCGGCAAAGAAATATCTGACGAAAAACAACCGCACGGTGGCGACGCTCAATTAAGAGAGGTTTTTCATGCTTCGGATTATCAGAAAGTTTCTCCGTCACGCAGGCCGCGCCCCTTTGGCGCCGATGATGTTGTGCACGGCCCTTTTGTTTTATTGCCCGCCCCTGCCGGCCGCCGAAAGCGAACTTCCCTCTCCGGAAGCCGTACCCTTCGAGCCGCTGCGTTTTGAGTTGCCGCAAATCGAAAAGTCTGTGACGGACAACGGCATGACGCTTTATATTCTGGAAAATCATGACCTGCCGGTCATTCATCTCAACGGTCTGATCAAAACGGGCTCGGTCTATGACCCGCCGGGAAAGGAAGGAACGGCGGAGTTGACCGCCTACGTGATGAGAACCGGCGGCACCGAAAAATATACCAGCGCGCAGATGGACAATCTGCTTGACGACATGGCGGCGACCGTCGCGTTTACTGTTTCCAAAGAATCCGTCCAGGTGAATTTTTCCGTGTTGAGCGAAGATTTTGAAAAGGGACTGGAGCTGCTCTCGGAAATCATGATTCACCCGATTTTTGAGCGGGAAAAAATCGAACTGGCCAGGCAGTTGAAGGAAGAGGAACTCCGCAGGCTCCGCGATAATCCCCAAAAGCTGGCTTTCCGGGAATTCCTCCGCCTTGTCTATGACGGTGACGACCGCGGACGTTTCGCCTCCTCGGCGTCCATCAAAAAAATCAGCCGCGAAGACCTGGCGGATTTTCACCGCATCTTCTTCCGGCCCGAAAACATCATGTTCGCCGTCAGCGGCGATATTTCTTCCGAAAAGGCGAAGGCCCTGATCAAAAAATATTTCGGCGGCTGGAGGGCGGAGGGCAAGACCATGACTTTTCCGCCGCCGCCGAAGAGCCCCCGGGAAGGCCTCTTTATCGTGTCCAAGGAAATCCCCCAATCCACCGTCGTGGCCGGTCGGCTGGGCCCCGCAAAGACAGACGAGGATTTTTATGCCTTCACCGTCCTGGATTTTATCATCGGCAGCGGGGGGTTCCCTTCCAGAATTCAGAGCCTGGTGCGCAACGATGAGGGTCTGGCCTACAGCGCGGGCAGTTTTTATCAGGCCTATCCCTCTTTCGGCGTGTTCGGCGTCTACGCGCTGACCAAAACCCCTTCCACCCTCCGGGCACTCGGCCTGATGAATTCCGTTGTTGAAAGCATCGGCTCAAGCGTCAGCGAACAGGAGCTGGTCTGGGCGAAAAAATCCATCAACAACGGTTTCATTTTTTCCTTCACCACGCCGCAGGATATCGTCTGGCAGATCATGAACGCGGACTATGACCATCTGCCATCCGATTTTCTGCCGCGTTTCCGCGAGAGAATCGAAAAGGTCACCGTGGCGGATCTTGCCGAAGCAGCGCGTCGGTATTTCAGCACTCAAAACACGGTTTTGATTTTGGGCGACTCCAAAAATTTTCTGGAAGGAAAGCCTTCCGATCAATATGTTTTCATCACCCCTGAATATTAAATTCAAAGGAGCGTTATGATTGACGAGAAACTTTTCAAGCGCGTGGAGAGACGAATTCATTCGTACCGGAAGGACATGATTGAACTGCAGACGGCGCTGTGTGCCGCGCCGGCCATCGGGCCAGAAAACGGCGGCGAAGGCGAATTTCTCAAGGCAAAGCTTCTGGAGGAGCGCCTCGTGAAATTTGGGTTCCCAAAGATCTTCCGTTTCGACGCGCCCGATGACCGGGTTCCTTCGAAAATCCGGCCGAACCTTGTCGTCAAAATCAACGGGCGCAAGCCGCAATTTGTCTGGATCATCACCCATCTGGACATCGTGCCGCCGGGCGAACTGAACTTGTGGAGCGACAGTCCCTATAAAGCCTACGTCAAAAAAGGAAAGATTTTCGGACGGGGCGTCGAAGACAATCAGCAGGACATGGTGGCCTCCATTTTCGCCGCCAGGGCCATTCTGGACGAGGGCATCACTCCCCATTATTCCATCGGCCTGGGGTTCGTCGCCGACGAGGAAACTTCGGGAAAGAAAGGACTCTACCATCTGGTCAATTCGCCGAACAATCCCATCGGAAGAAGGGATATGATTGTGATTCCCGATTCCGGCAATCCGCAGGGAACGCTGATTGAAATCACCGAAAAGAGCATGCTCTGGCTGAAGTTCAAAACGACGGGCAAACAATGTCATGGCAGCAACCCGCATCTGGGAAAAAACGCTTTTGTCGCCGCTTCGCATCTGGTGACCGAACTGTCCCAATTAAAAAAGTTCTTTCCGAAAACCGACCGCTTGTTCGACCCGCCGCAAAGCACATTCGAACCGACCAAAAAAGAATCCAACGTGGAAAACATCAACACGATACCGGGCGAGGACGTTTTCTACATGGACTGTCGCGTCCTGCCCTGCTACCGTCTGACGGACGTGATGAAGGCAATCAAGCGGATCGCCGGAAAAATCGAAAAGCGCTTCGGCGTGCGCGTGGAAATAACGCCGGTGCATTACCTGCAGGCGCCCAAAGCGACGCCGGCGGACGCGCCGGTCGTCCGGGCGCTTGAGGAAGCCATCGCAAAGGTTTACGGCGTCAAGCCGTTCGCCGGAGGGGTGGGGGCCGGCACGCTGGCGGCGTATCTGCGCAGGCAAAATTACCAGGCCGCCGTCTGGTCGAAAACCCTTCAGACCGCCCATCAGCCCGACGAACACTGCTCTGTGGCCGATATCATTGAAAACGCAAAAGTTTTCGCCTACTTATTTCTTCGGGAATAGTTCATTCGCCCTATTGACCCTGGAGGATGAACCGGGCAAGCAAGTCCGGCTGTTGATTTTGGAAGCCTTCAATATCTATTGCATTGAATTGGTCAACGTGATAGAAATTGACCGTAAATCACGGATTGAACCGGATGAAAAAAAGAGCTAATAATCAGATATCACTGATCATTTTAGATTAGAGGCTGGTAATTTTTGAAACAAGTAAGTGAAAGCTCGGACGTGGAGAGAATTTCTTTTCCCAACCACTCGTTGCTCAAGAATCTCTGCGGCGAGCATGACAAACATCTCAAATTGATTGAAAATCTGGAACCGGTCAAGGTCAAAGCGTGGGGGAACAACATTACGGTCTCCGGCGAAAACGACGGTGTCCGGAAGGTCAGCGCCCTGCTCCAGCAGCTCTACGCCATCATGGAAAAGGGCTGGCATATCCAACCCTCCGACATTGACTACGCTCACCGGATCCTCTCGGAAGACATCAATTATAAATTGGCCAGTATTTTTCTGGATACGGTTTTCATCTCCTCCACGAAAAGGGTGATCACCCCCAAAAGCATCGCGCAGCGCCTCTACATTGATTATATGAGAAATTTCGATATGGTGTTTGCCATCGGTCCGGCGGGCACGGGAAAAACCTACCTGGCCATGGCCATGGCGGTATCCTGGCTGCTCGAGAAAAAGGTTCACCGGATCATTCTGGCCCGACCCGCGGTGGAAGCAGGCGAGCGGCTGGGTTTTTTACCGGGCGATCTGGCGGAAAAAGTCAATCCCTATCTCCGTCCTTTATACGACGCGCTTTACGACATGATTGACATGGAAAGAGCATCCGCCCTCATCGGCAAGGGACTCATCGAGGTGGCGCCGCTGGCGTTCATGCGGGGAAGAACGCTCAATGACTCCTTTGTCATCCTCGACGAAGCGCAAAACACAACTTCCGAACAGATGAAAATGTTTCTTACCCGGCTGGGTTTCAACTCAAAAGCCGTCATTACCGGCGATATCACGCAGGTCGACCTGCCCACGGACAAAATCTCCGGCCTGATTGAAGCGGAAAAGATTCTGAAAAAAATTGAAAACATCCGTTTCGCCTATTTTTCCGAAATCGATGTCATCAGACATCCGCTGGTTCAGGATATTATCAAGGCCTACGCCCGTTTGGAAAAGCAAAAATCTCCCGGCACCAATTGATGAAGATGGAATCAATGAATGCTTTCAGAGAAAAAGTGATAAAATTTCTTCAGACGCTGCCGAAGGAAAGCCGCCCCTCATTTGATTTTCTCAAAAACAGCCTTGTTCAGAGGTGGATTATCGCCATTGGCCTGTGCCTCATTCTGGCCCTGATCATGGCGCCGGAAGTCAACATTTCCGAACCCAAGTACATGCTGGGCATGATCGCGCCCAAAAACGTCAAAGCCGATCATGCTTTCCTGGTCGAAGACAAACAGGCGGTGGAAAGAAAAAAAATTGAAGACGCAGAAAATGTTAAACCGGTCTATGATTACGACAGCGACGTTTCCCGAAACATCAAGGTAAAGCTCACCAAAGCGTTTTCCAGCGCGGCGGCGCGGCTGACAAATCAAGACGGCACAGAAAGCAGTCTCAAGGAATTGCAGACCACAAAAAAAATGCTGGAAGCTTCCCTGGGAATCTATCTGAGTTCGGAAGAATTTTATATCTTCAGCGAAAACCGTTTCTCCGATGATTTGATGGAAAAGCTCGCCCTGGCGCTGGACTCTTTCTATGAAAACCGCTTTGTCACTTCCGACACCTTCGGCAAAACCGAAAAAGAAAAGGGCATCGTCATCCGGAATTTGAAAACCCAAATCAAGGAAGAATTGACCGGCACGGCTTCTCTGGTCAACATCAACGAAATCGATGAGCCGCTGCAAAAAACCGTCAATATGGTTTTCAGCGATCAGCCCGACGCGATAAAAGAAGCGGCATTCTCCTTGACCAGGAAGATGATTGAACCCAACCTGATCTTCAACAAAGTCGAAACACAAAAAAGCAAGCTGGCCGTCATCGATGAGAACAATCCCTCCTTCTTCCGCGTGCAGAAAAACGAAATGATCGTGCGGGAAGGAGAAAAAATAGGCTATCTGGAACTGGCCAAATTAAACGCCTTTTTGCAATCTTCCCGGGAAAATAAATTTGCCAGGTACGCCACGCTGCTGGGCTTCTTCCTGACGACACTTTTCCTTTCCGTCGCCCTTTACCTTTGGCGCACGAGAAACTGGAGCAAAACCACGACCCGTTCAAACCTGGATCTGCTGGTCTTCGGCATAATCGCCCTGATGCAAATCATTCTCATCAAAGCGGGAATTTTCATCGCCCAGGCCGTCAATCGTTCTTTTCCCGCCATCCCGACAGACGCCTGCTACTACGCCATCCCCTTTGCCTTCGGCGCCATGACCATTGCCATTCTGATCAACCGAAATGTCGCGCTGATTATCAGCGCGCTGACGTCTTTTCTCATCGGCTTTATCTTTGATGAAAAAATTACTTTTCCGCTGTTTTCCTTTATGGGGTCCGTTGCCGCGTCCTATCAAATCGTGCGCATCCGCCAACGTTCCGTTTTTCTCAAGATCGGCCTGTTTCTGGGACTGATCAATATGGTGGCCATTTTCTGCCTGAATCTCGCAACAGGAAATTTATTCAACGATTTGCCGCCCCAACTGGTCATGGGCTTCGGCGGCGGCATTTTAACGGGGATCATCGTCGCCGGCGTCACGCCGGTTTTCGAAAGTCTTTTCGGTTTCATCACCGATATCAAACTGCTGGAGCTGGCCAATCTCAACCAGCCGCTGTTCCAGAAAATGATCATCGAAGCGCCGGGCACCTATCACCACAGCATCATCGTTTCTTCCCTCGTGGAAGCCGCCGCGGAAGCCATCGGGGCCAACGCGCTTCTGGCAAAGGTCAGCGCCTATTACCACGACATCGGGAAATTGAACAAGCCGCTGTATTTCATCGAAAACCAGACCTCTTCGGAAAACAAGCATGATAAGCTTTCTCCAAAAATGAGCAGTTTGATCATTATTTCCCACGTCAAGGACGGCTGTGAAATTGCCGCCAAGGCGAAACTGGGACGGCCCATCATCAACATCATCCGCCAGCATCACGGAACCAGTCTCGTGAGCTACTTTTACGACAAGGCCAAGAAGGACAAGGACGAGTCGATCCGGTCTCTGCCGGAGACCGATTTCCGTTATCCCGGCCCCAAGCCGCAAACCAAGGAGGCGGGGCTGGTCATGCTGGGCGATGTGGTGGAGGCTTCTTCGCGCACGCTCACTCATCCCACGCCGGCAAGAATCCGGTCGCTGGTGCGGGAAAGGATCGAAGCCATTTACATGGACGGACAGCTCGATGAATGCGAACTGACGCTGAGCAATCTCAATACCATCGCGGAAGCCTTCATAAAGATTCTGACGGGAATTTTCCATCACCGAGTCGATTATCCGGAAACCGCGCCCAAAGAGTCCAACGGCAAGAAAGACACCAACCATGAACATCCAGATAGAAAACAGGCAATCCAGAGTTAAAATCGACCGACGACGGCTCCGCGGCATGGCATCCCGCGTTTTAAAAGAGCTTGACGCCGCCGGGAAGGAAATTTCCATTTCGCTGGTCGATGATGAAACAATCAGGACGCTGAACAAACGCTATCTCGGAAAAGACAAGCCGACCAACGTGCTTTCCTTTTCCCTGCAGGAGGGCGACTGTGGCGACATCAATCCCGACCTTCTGGGAGACGTCGTCATTTCCGTGGACACCGCGCAGCGGGATGCCGCGAAAGCGCGCTGGACAACCGAGCAGGAAATCGTCTATCTGCTGATTCACGGCATCCTGCATTTGCTGGGATACAATCACGAGAACACCAGCCGGAGGGAATCCCTCCGGATGCGTCAAAAGGAAAAAGAACTTTTTCTCAAAATCTATCCGCAGGGCGATCCCTGCCTGTAAAATTTTCGAGGGAGGCAAATCATGAACTTGTCATTGGAAAACAAAGTGGCACTCATCACCGGCGCAAGCAGAGGCATCGGCAGGGCCATTGCCCTCGGTCTGGCGCAATCCGGCGCCGATGTCGTCATCGCCAGCCGGAAAAAAGATGACCTGGAAAGGGTCGCCGGCGAAATAAGACAAACCGGGAAAAAATGTCTCGCCGTGCCCGCGCATATCGGAAGGCTCGAAGAAATCGGACCGCTCGTTGATCAAACCAAGCAGGCCTTCGGCCGCATTGATATTCTGATCAACAACGCGGCGACCAATCCTTCCATGGCCTCCGCCATCGACATTGACGACCGCGCCTGGGATGCCATTATGAACCTGAATCTCAAGGGGCTTTTCTTCTTGAGCCAGACCGTGGCCAAGCTCATGAAAGAAAGGGGCGGCGGGAAAATCATCAACGTGGCTTCCGTCGCCGGCATCACGCCCGACATTCTTCCGGTCTATTCCATCAGCAAGGCCGCCGTCATCATGGCCACCAAGGTCATGGCCCAGCAATGGGCGATCTACAACATCCGGGTCAACGCCATCGCTCCGGGACTGACCAAAACGCGTTTCAGTGAAGCGCTCTGGAAAAATCAGGATATTCTCAATGTCGCCATGAGCCGGACGCCTCTGGGCAGACCGGCGGAGCCGGAGGAAATGGTCGGCGCGGTGATTTATCTGGCCTCGGACGCCTCCAGTTATGTCACGGGACAGGTGCTTGCCGTTGACGGAGGAATGACGATTTGAAAACGCTTTCGACGGCCACACGGGAAAGACAGCATCCGATTTTCCCGAGCAAAATAGATATTGAACTCAACGCGCCGATGAAGTAATATTCAAAACATGAAATTTTTAACACAAAAGAGTGGGATAAGAAAATATTTCGCCGCCGCGACATTGGCTCTTGCGCTGATCGCTGTTTCGGAAAGTCCGATAGACGCGGACATTTACAAATACGAGGACAGCGAAGGCGTTTTGCACCTGACAAATGTGCCGTCGGATCCCAAGGCGAAATACGTTGTTGTCTTAAGGGAAAAGAGAGTCCTTTTCAGTCCCCGCTTGGATACCCAAAAATACGATCAGCTGATTTTCCAAGCGGCGGAAAAATTCAAGCTGGATCCCGCCCTGATCAAAGCCATCATCAAAGCGGAGTCCAATTTTAACCACAGGGCGATTTCGCCCGTCGGGGCGCAGGGATTGATGCAATTGATGCCAGCTACCGCCGCGGAACTCAATGTCAAGGACAGTTTCCACCCTGAAAAAAACATTGAAGGCGGTTCGCGCTATCTCCGTTATCTTCTCAAGACCTACCGTGGCGATCTTGATTTGGCGCTCGCCGCATACAATGCCGGTGAAAAAGCCGTCGCCCGTTACAACTACAACATCCCCCCGTATCGGGAAACCCAAAATTACGTCAGGCGCGTCAAACAATTCTACCGGGAATTCGCCATGCAGTAGTTTCATGGACAAAAAAGATATTTTTTCAATTCGGCAAGCTTTTTTTCCTTGATGCCGGGAATTTCCGTCAATTCTTCCATCCGCTCAAATTTTCCCTTGCGCGCGCGCAATGCCAATATTTTGGCCGCCGTTTTTTCGCCGACGCCCCTGACCATCATCAAATCTTCCGCAGAAGCGCGGTTGATGTTGACGGGCAGACCCAAAGCCAGTTTTCGGGCCGCATCCATTTCCCCGATGACAATGTTGTCAGAACGTTCCGGATCCGGCAGGATGATTTTCATTCCCGTTTGGAGCGGGAAATCACGAGACAAGGAGTTTCCGGCACGCAGCGATTTTAAAAATTCACGGGCGCCGGTCTGCGGAGCAACAAAATAAATGCCCGCCTTCGGCGAAGGTTCGGCAATCTCGACGGCAAGGCTTTTCTGATAGCGGTCGGCCATCGCGGGCGCCGCGTCCGGCAACAGCCGGTTCGTCAGGAAAACGAAAAAAGGGGCAACCGCCATCATGAGACTCAATGCGATTACCCCTCTGACCTGACGCTCGCCGATGCTCATGGATTACTTTTTCTTTTCCAGACCGAAAGCGTTGTGCAAAACGGTCACGGCAAGTTCCGTGTACTTTCTCTGAATCACGCAGGAAATTTTTATTTCCGACGTGCTGATCATCATGATGTTGATGCCCTCATCCGCCAGGGTCTTGAACATGGTTGCCGCAACGCCGGAATGACTGGCCATGCCCACGCCGATGATGGATATCTTGGCCACGTCGTCATCCACTTCCACTTTTTTGGCGCCGATTTTTTTGGCCGCGCTGTTGACAATTTTTTGCGCATCCTTCAGATCTTTTTTCGATACCGTAAAGGTCAAATCGGTATGCCCCTCGAGGCTGGCGTTTTGAATGATCATATCCACGCTGATGTTCTGTTCCGACAAAGGCGTAAACAGGGCCGCCGCGATGCCCGGTTTGTCCGGAACATGCACCACCGTTATTTTCGCCTGATCACGATCATAGGTAATCCCTGACACCACTTCTTTTTCCATGTCTTTATCCTCCTTGGTCACGAGAGTTCCTCCCTCTTCAGAAAAAGTTGATTTGACGTAAACGGGCACGTTGTATTTTTTCGCCATTTCCACGGATCTCGGCTGCAGCACCTTCGCTCCCGTCATCGCCATCTCCAGCATTTCGTCATAGGATATCTTATCCAATCTTCTGGCTTTGTCGCAGACATTGGGATCGGTGGTGTAAACGCCGTCCACATCCGTGTAAATATCGCACTGATCCGCTTTCAGCGCGGCGGCAAGGGCCACGGCGCTGGTGTCCGAACCGCCTCGCCCGAGCGTGGTGATGTTGTTATCGTCATCCACGCCCTGAAATCCGGCCACAACGACGATCCGGCCTTTTTTGAGCTCCTTTTTAATCTCTTCGGTATCAATGGAAACGATGCGCGCTTTCTTGTAAGCCTTGTCCGTCAGGATCTTGACCTGGAATCCTAAAAACGATCTCGCCGGATGGCCCATAGAATTCAAAACAATGGACAACAGGGTGACGGTTACCTGTTCACCCGTCGAGATCAGCGAGTCATACTCCCGCGGGTCCGGAGAGTCCGCCGCCTTGTGCGCCAAGGCGATCAGCCGGTCGGTTTCTCCCGCCATGGCGGACAACACCACCACAACCTTGTTGCCGGCTTTCTTTTCACGTATGGCCTTTTGAGCCACGTTTTTAATTTTATCGATGTCCGCCACCGAAGTTCCGCCGAACTTCTGCACTATCAAAGCCATCTAAATTACCTCCCTGGAAAAACTTTCTGCAATTCCTTTAATACATTTTGGCTTCCTTTGACAACAAGATTTCTTGTATGTTCATCAATGTATTCCAATTTGATAAAAAGCGTGTTGGGAGGCAGCCATTGGGCTATTTTTTCAGCCCATTCGATGACCACAACCCCACGGCCGCCAAAATATTCCTCATATCCCAAATCCTCCAATTCACCCGCATGACGGAGACGGTAAACATCAAAATGAAAGAACCGGCATCGGCCGGGATACTCATTGATCAAGGTAAATGTGGGGCTGGTAATCCGATATCGCTCATCAACGCCCAACCCCTTGGCCAACCCAGAGGCAAAGCAAGTTTTTCCCGCGCCCAGTTCCCCCGAAAGGGCCACCACATCCCCTTCGGTCAGTCTTTCACCGATGAAGCGCCCAACGCTTTCTGTCTGTTCGGCGCTTGTTGTTCGTATGGTGATCTCCATCATTTTCTGTCGCATGACTTTCAAAACAGTCGCTTCATTTGCTTTCCAGCAGGACAACGGCAACGGCATATTCCTTGGTGTGCGTCAAACTCAAATGGACCTTCTGAATTTTTCTTTTCCGGATTTGTTCGCGGGCCGCCCCGTGAAGTTTCAACGCGGGCTTGCCGGTTTCATCATTGACGACTTCGATCTCGGCCAGCCGGATACCGTCCCCCAAACCCATGCCCAGAGCTTTGAGAAAAGATTCCTTGGCGGCAAATCTTGCCCCGAAATGAACGGCGGACAGCGCGTGTTTTTTACAATAGGCGATCTCATCCGCGGAAAATATTTTTTTCAAAAAGGCAACGTCCCATCTCTGGATGATTTTCCGAATCCGCTGAATATCCACCAAATCGATTCCGACGCCGCAAATCATGATCACGCTCCGCTTACGCCCTGACGATGGCATCCGTCACCGCGGCAACTTTTTTCATCACTGCGACGTCGTGAACCCGGACGATGTGACAGCCGTTCATGATGGCCGCCGCAACGGCGGCTGCCGTGCCTTCGAGTCTTTCCCGGGGCTCGCCCCCCGTGATTTTTCCGATGAATGATTTGCGCGACGGTCCGACGAGCAAAGGCAATCCCAATGTTTTCAATTGCGACAGGTTTTTAATAAGTTTGTAGTTGTCCTCAAAGGTCTTTCCGAAGCCGATTCCGGGATCGAGGATTATTTTATCCTTTTCCACCCCCGCCTTCAGCGCTGTCTGAACGCTTTTCTGTAAATACTCGGCAATTTCACCGAGAAGATTACCGTAGGTAAGATCCCCTTTTTGCATATTGTCCGGCCGGCCCCTCATGTGCATCAGAACCAGACCCGCCCCCGTTTCCCCGGCGGTCCGGCCCATTTTTTTGTCAGTGTTGAGTGCACTGATGTCATTGATGATTTCGGCGCCGGCCTCCACGGCCCTGCGTGCGACTTGGGCCTTCTGAGTATCGATGGATATCGGAATCTTGATTTTACGGCTCAGCGCTTCAATGACCGGCAGCACCCGTTGCAATTCGACCCGTGCCGGAACCGGTTTGGAACCCGGACGGGTGGATTCTCCGCCGATATCGATGATATCCGCGCCCTCCTCCTCCATTTTCAGCGCCTGCTTGACCGCCCTGTCGGTATCGGAAAACATTCCCCCATCGGAAAATGAATCCGGCGTGACATTGAGAATACCCATGATCAGTGTCCGTTCGCCCAGGATCATTTTCCGCCTGGATGTCCGAAAAACATATTTTTTCACATGCAGATTGTTTATCGCCTGCGACAGATCCTCGGCGATCTTTTTCAAACCAAAAGGCTGATTTCTCAGTTTTTTCGACAATTGGCCGATCTGCTTTTCCGTCCCCATGATCAGGATGTCGCTGGCTTCAACGCTGCAGGCGACGCTCCCCCGAGCAATGGCCGCATCTCCTCCCAGAGACAGCATTTCCTGCTTGATGATATTGGCGACTTTGCACGGCTGGGATTCCAAAAGAATATTGAGATGAAGCGTTTTGGGCGCCATCGAGCCGACGCCATAGGAATCAACTCCGATTTTCTTCAAGATGTCTTTGGCTTCTTCAGGGCTTCCGATGGAAAGAATCTTCACGAAAAAGCACCACCATCACGCAGTCAATGCCGGCTCGGTCCGGTGCGCTTGGGGCAGCGCCTCGCCGATAAGCGCGTCCAATTCCACGCCGCTTAGCACTTCTTTTTCCAAAAGTTCAGCGGCCAGTTTGTGCAGGGTTTCGAGATTGTCCGTCAGGATTTTTTTAGCCCGCTCATAATTTCTCGTAACGATGGCCAGAACTTCCGCATCAATGTTTTTCGCCGTTTCCTCGCTGTAATCCTTGTGCGTCGCAAACTCCCTGCCCAGAAAAATCTGCTCTTCTTTCTTGCCGTAACTCAAGGGTCCGAGCTGGCTCATGCCCCATTCGCACACCATTTTTCTGGCCAGCGCGGTGGCGCGTTCTATGTCATTGCCCGCGCCCGTCGTAAAATCATGAAGCACGATCTCCTCGGCCGCCCTTCCTCCCAGCAGAATGGAAATATTGTTTTCGAGATAGTTCTGCGAATAGGTATGCTTTTCGTCTATCGGCAACTGCTGGGTCAGACCCAACGCCCTTCCCCGGGGAATAATGGTGACCTTGTGGATAGGATCCGTGCCCGGCAAAAGGCGCGCGACCAACGCGTGTCCCATCTCGTGATAGGAGGTGCTTCTTTTCTCCTCGTCGCTGATCACCATGCTCTTCCTTTCCGAACCCATCAAAATTTTATCTTTGGCAAACTCGAAATCACTCATGGAGACCTTGTCCTTATTCAGACGGGCGGCATTGAGCACGGCTTCATTGATGAGGTTTTCAATATCCGCGCCTGACGTTCCCGGCGTTCCTCTGGCCAGCACAGTCAAATCAACGTCATCGGCCAGCGGCGTCTTGCGGGTGTGCACCTGAAAGATCTTTTCCCGGCCTTTGACGTCCGGCAGAGGAACGACGACCTGCCGGTCGAAACGTCCCGGTCTCAACAGTGCGGGATCCAAAACATCCGGACGGTTGGTCGCGGAAATCAGAATCACGCCCTCGTTGGATTCGAATCCGTCCATTTCCACCAGCAGCTGATTGAGCGTCTGCTCTCTTTCGTCATGGCCGCCGCCGAGTCCCGCGCCGCGATGACGTCCAACCGCGTCGATCTCATCAATAAAAATGATGCAGGGTGCGTTCTTCTTGGCCTGGCTGAACAAATCGCGGACCCGCGACGCCCCAACACCGACGAACATTTCCACAAAATCCGAACCGCTGATGGTCAAAAAGGGAACTTCGGCTTCTCCCGCGATGGCGCGCGCCAACAGGGTTTTGCCCGTTCCGGGAGGGCCGACCAACAGCAGCCCTTTGGGAATTCTTCCGCCCAGTTTCGTGTACTTTTTCGGATCCCTTAAGAAATCGATGACCTCTTCGAGTTCCGCTTTGGCCTCATCAATGCCGGCCACGTCGGCGAACGTCACCCGTTTGGACCGGTCGGTAATCAACCGCGCCCTGCTCTTGCCGAAGGCCATTGCCTTGCCACCGCCGGCCTGCATTTGCCGCATGAAGAATATCCAGATGCCAATCAGAAGAATCATCGGAAACCAGGATATCAGAACCGTCAGCCATGGCGATTCTTCCGTCGGCTTGGCTGTGATCTTTACGCCTTTCTGTTTGAGCTGTTCCACCAGCTGGTCGTCCTTGGGCGCGTAGGTCTTGAAGGCGTTGCCGTTGGTGAATTTTCCGGTGATGCTTTCGCCTTGAATGACCACCTCTTTTATTTCACCCTTTTCCAGAAAGGTGAGCAAGTCTGTATAGATAATCTCTTTTGTGCCAATCGCGGGCTGATTGAAAAGCTGCCAGACAAGCAAAAAAACCAGCGCCACGGTTAGGACAAGCGCGATATTTTTCTGAAATTGATTCAATAGGTTTCTCCTTTTTAAAGCTTTATGGTTTTTTCTTTATAATAATATTGCACCGAACTCAAATATTTTCTGCTGACCGAAAAACTAGGCCGCGACGATCCCTTTTATTTTCAGTTCCAAGACCTTTTTGGTTTTTTCCGTGATTTTCACCCTTTCACTCAAATGAAGGTTCTCAATCCAAATGACGGAGACGTCATCGGCCAGAAGCAGAATGTCATCGCGCTTTTCCCTGGGAATTTTCCGATCCATCAGCAGTTTTTTTATTTTTTTTCTGCCCGTCATCCCGAGGGGTTCAAACCAGTCTCCTTCCCGTCGATTACGTATCACCAGCGTCCCCCGGACAGCGTCGCGGTCAAAATAAATATGTCCGCGGGAAGAAAAATCAACCTTTTTTTTGGGGACGGTTCTGAGCCGTACCACACAATTCCTCTCCCGGACGTAAAGGGAACAGGGAACCTTCAACGGATAGGCAAAGGGTGTTGTTCCGCCTCGGGATTTTTTTTGTTCCACGACAATCGCGCCGTATTCGCATCGGGCTTCGATGCCAAAAGGAAGCGTAATGCTTTTTCCGGATTCGTTCTTCAGCGCCAGACGATCCAGCGATTGCACGTGAGCAAAGGCAATACCCTTTGCCGAGGAACTGAAACCTTCCAGAATTTTTTTCAGCACTCTCAGACGAACGGCTTCCGAAAGAGACTTTAAATAGTCGGCCTTCACGACAACCTTGGATTTGGCGCGCTGAATATGGCGCGACCGCATGGCGCGATCCGTCCAACGGCTGATCAATGTTTCCTCACTTCTCAAGACGGCGGCCAGCCGCGCAAGATTTTCTTCTATGCGCGGATTGTATCGCTTTTTCAAATACGGGATTAATTCCAATCGAATCCGGTTGCGCAGATATTTTCTGTTTTTGTTGGAGCTGTCGCGGCGAAACGCAAGGCCTTTTTTCTTCAAAAAGGCTTCCACCTCCCGCCTCGACACTTCAATCAGCGGACGGATATACCTTTCTTCCCGCAGGGGCAAAATGCCCTGGAGTCCCTCCCGTCCGGCGCCGCGCAGCAGATTGAGCAGAACGGTTTCGGCCTGATCATTGAGCGTGTGGCCCAGCGCTATTTTTTGCGCCGCCTGCTCGCGCGCGATTTTGTTCAAAAAATCGTACCGCTTCCTCCGGTAAAAATCTTCCGGCGAAATCCCTTTTTCCGCCTTGGTTTTTCCCATGCTGCCCGAAACGAAAGTGACGCCCAATTCTCCGGCCAGCGTCCTGCAGAAATTTTCATCCGCGTCGGATTCCTTTCCGCGCAATCCGTGGTTGAAATGTGCGGCGATGATCTTCAATGACCAAGGACGGGCCAGCGAGACTAAAACCGCCAGGAGCGCCACGGAATCCGGGCCGCCCGAAAGCGCCGCAACAACCGTTTCGCCGCGGTTGAGCAATCTGTGCTTTTCAATCGTTCTGGTTACTTTTCCGCGCATGACCCTTCAAATAAAGCAATGATTTCTCTGATATCTTCGCAATAATAATCCGCATTCATTTTCCGAAGCGTGTTTCGGTCCCCCAGTCCGTTTAAAAGGACCAGGCTCAAAATGCCGGAATTCTTGGCCGCGAGGATGTCGTTTCCCCCGTCTCCGATCATCACCGTGTTTTCCCTGCGGGCCCTGTATTTATCCAACAAATATTCCACCTGTCTTCGGTCGGGTTTCAAAAAAGGCATGGAATCCGCTCCGATAATTTCCAGAAAATATTTTTCGATTCCCAATCCGCGGACAAGGGCCAGAGAATAATCATAACGCTTGTTGGTCAAGATAACCTTTTTGGTCTCAGAAAATTTCAGCAACACCTCTTCCACGCCCGGATAGAGAAAGGTGTTGTCCAGCAGATGTGTCCCGTAATGGTCTGAAAAAATATTAAGCGCTTCCTTAAGATGCCGGTGGTTATCCGCTCCCAGTGCTCTTTCCATCAGTTTCGTCACGCCGTCTCCCACGCAAGCGATAATATCCGCGGCGGGTTTTTCCTGTAAGCCTATTGATCTTAAAGCATAATTAACACTATTGACCAAATCCTGCCCCGTGGCCGCAAGCGTTCCGTCCAAATCAAATATCATCAAATCAATTTTTTTCACAAAATGACCCCGACGCACTATACCGAACTGATGGAATAAACACAAGACGGTTTGAAGAAAAAAGTTGACTCCTATTGGCTCTAGTGTTAAACAAAAATCGCCGCTTGGATCTTGTATCGACTGAGACGGTTTACTGGAGAAACAAAGCCGAACAGGGGTCTTCCATGGAGCGGAAGGCCTTTTTTATTCACAGGATTGCGGTGGGCGCAAAATCATCAGCCGGCGTAAATTAAAAAGACCGGCGGTTTGAAAATGAGCAACAAAGGCATCCAAAATTTCTCCATTATCGGCGCCGGCATGGTGGGAACCGCCATGGGGTGTCTGCTGAAAAAAAGCGGCTTCAGAATCGTCGGCGTCGCCGATAAATCACTCCTGGCGAGGAAAAGGGCCAAAGCCTACCTGGGATGCGCGGCGCTTCGTTCCTCCCGACATGTCATCCGGCAAGCAGACGCCATTATCATCACAACGCCGGATGATACTATTTCCGCCGTTTGCTCTGAAATATCTTGCGGCCGGCCCCTGAAAGGGAAATTTGTCATTCACATGAGCGGTGCGGGCGGTCTTGATCTGCTCGATGACGCCAGAAAACAGGGAGCCGCAGTCGCCTGCATTCACCCCCTGCAGAGTTTTTCCTCCATCGATCAGGCCATTCAAATCATTCCCGGAAGCTGTTTCGGCATTACCGCAGACAGGGAAGCGCTTGGATTGGCCAAGAAACTCGTCCGAGCTTTGAAGGGCGTTCCTTTATTGATTGCTCCCGAACAAAAACCCCTCTATCACGCCGCCGCCTGTTTCGCGTCCAATTACCTTGTCGCACTCATGAACACGGTTGAATCCATCTATCAGTCCATCGGCATACCAGCAAAGGATGCTCAAAAAGCTTACCTGCCGCTGGTCTATGGAAGCCTCAGCAACATCGAACATGCCGGAGCAACCTTTTCCTTGACAGGCCCCATTGCCCGGGGCGATTTGGGCACCGTCAAGAAACACATCGCTTCCATCCGAAAAACAACGCCTCAATTTTCTGCATTGTATCGCGTTTTGGGGTTAACAACCGTCAAAATCGCGCAAAAAAAAGGAACGTTGAAAAACTCTGACGCAAAAAAAATGAACGCCATCCTGAAAGGAGTGAAAGATGAGCACCCAGAATAAAATAACGCGTAAAACGATTCTCGACATCAGAAAGATGAAAGAGACGGGCGAAAAAATATCCATGCTCACGGCTTACGATTTTGCCATCGCGTCTCTATTGGATGAATGTGAAATTGATATTCTTTTGGTCGGTGATTCTCTGGGAAACGTCGTTTTGGGTTACGACACAACCCTGCCTGTCACGATGGAAGAAATGCTGCACCACACCAAGGCCGTTTCGCGCGGCGCAAGCCGGGCCCTAATCGTTGCCGATATGCCTTTTATGTCCTACCAATCATCTCCGGAAACCGCTTTAAACAACGCGGGGAGGTTTCTGAAAGAAGCCAACGCCCAGGCCGTGAAACTCGAAGGAGGCCAGGAGGTGGGCGAAACCATCCGCAAAATAACGTCAGCGGGCATCCCGGTTATGGCTCATCTCGGTTTGACGCCACAATCCATTCATCAGCTGGGCGGATACAAGGTTCAGGGTAAAAAAGAGGACGCGGCGCAAAAACTCTTGCGAGACGCCAAAGCCATAGAAGACGCGGGCGCCTTCTCCCTGGTGTTGGAATGTATTCCGGAAGGCTTGGCCGCTGAAGTCACCCGTTCGCTGACCATTCCCACCATCGGCATCGGCGCGGGCGTCCATTGTGACGGACAGGTTCTCGTGATTAACGACTTGCTGGGCGTCAGCGAAAAATTCACGCCGAAGTTCGTAAAAAAATACGCCAACTTGAATACCGAGATCAAGAAAGCCGTCAAAAATTACATCAGGGAAGTGAAAAGTTCCAACTTCCCCGATGCAGAACACAGTTTTAAATAAACAGGCACTCGTTTGCTTTGCGATTTAATAAATGATGATTTTCGCATTCTGCTGCAGGTTCTTGATCACATCGTTGAAAATCTGCATTTTCTTCTGCTGTTCAAGATATGCGGCAATCTTGTCTTTGACTTTTTCCAAAGCGATCTTATTGGCCGGCTTGCGCTCCAACACCTGGATGATATGATAGCCGTATTCCGTCTGGACAACCGGCCCGATGGCGTTTTTCTCCTGCGAGAAGGCAGCGTTTTCGAATTCTTTTACCGTCTGGCCTCTCCGGATGAAATTCAGGTCTCCGCCGACATCCTTGCTGGGGCAATCGGAATTTTTCCGTGCCAGCTCCGAAAAATCGGCTCCCGCCAGTAATTGCTTGCGCAGTCCCTCAATTTTTTCCTTTTTCTGCGCTTTGGTTTTTTCGTCATCCTCCGCCTTCACGGCCACCAGAATGTGACGGACATGAACGGCTTCCGGTTCCACAAAAAGCTTTTCCCTGTTCTCATTATAAAACTTGGTAATTTCCTTTGAAGAAGGTTTGGCCTTGTTTGCGGTTTCCATGTCCCTGAATTTGTCCACCTTGACGGCGAACGCCAGTTCTTCCCGGGTAATGCCGTTTTCCTTCAGAAACTCATCGACATTTTTGCTTGGGGGAATGTTCGCCTTGATTTTATCCTTGGCTGCCTGAATTTCCCGGTCGGTCGCCTGAATATTCCTTTTTTCAATTTCATTGGACAAAAGCGTTCTTAACACAAAGGTGTTGATCATCTGTTTTCTGACGTTCTCCTTCGCCTCTTTCACTTTATCCGCCGGAATCTTATCTTTGAATTTCTTGATGATCTCATTCACGTTCTTGTCCAACTCCGATTTTTTCAATATCTTGCCGTCGACACTGGCGGCGGCATCTTGCGGCTGCGATTCCGGAACCGCTGAAACATTCTGGTCGCTATTGACAGCCGGAGTTTCCGAAACCGCGGGCACAGCAGTTTCTTGCTTTTTCTGGTCGTTGTTGGAGCAGCCGATGACCAATCCCAAAACACACAAGAACAACACCACCCTCCAGCATTTCCGAGTTACGCTTTTCATCACTTCCTCCTCAAGGATATGAATTTGTGCAAGTTTTATATGTAAAATCCTTTCATCCGTCAAGGGAATTATCCCTCTGTGAGATGAAAATCTAGGTTATTTCGCGCAAATAGCGCAAAACACTTAATTGGTCTTCTATCTCGGACACTTGGGATGCCTTGGGCATTCCAAAATCCGATTTGTCAAGAGCATGAAGCATTTCGTCCAAGGCGACAAACATGTTGATTTGCGGGTAAACGGTCCGGGTGAGGAAATGGACGAGCTTCAAGGTTTTGAAACCATCAAACCAATCGTTGAACTGTTTGAGAAAAGTTTTTTTATCTTTGGTGTTTCCTCGAATGCGGGACCAGACGCGGGGGAATCCATGATCGATTAAAAACGTTTTGAGCTGCGGATGAATTCTGTGAGCGCCGGTGATCAGACAATCCTCATGCTGAAACAGATTCTCCTGCGCCAGAGACAGCCATCTTTTGATGATTTCAAATATCCGCGGATCATACAACAGGTATGCCTCCTCCGAATCCCCAGCGAGAAATCTCCGAATTCTTTTCCCTGTCCCGAAGGGCACCCTCTCGGAAGGACGGGCGGATGGATAAACGCGGGTTTCACGGATGTAGTGGATGGGCGCGTGTTTGGCGAGCTTCTGGAGAAAATAAAAATCCTCCCCCGCCGCCCTTTTATTCATGCCCCGCACCGCCACATAGGATGGTGTCGCGACGACCATGGTGGAACCGATGGAATGAAAGGCCCACGGGGATGCCGCGTATTGCAGCCCCAGCACCCAGTAGCGCAGAAAGATTTCATAAGAGATGATCGCCGCCTGCTGACGCGGATCGTCCGGCATTTGGTGCGCATAAGCCACCACGGCCGATGGAATCTTCGGCGAAAAAAAATTGCGAACCGCCGAAAGATAATTATTTTCCACCAGGCTGTCGGCGTCAAGACTGATGATCAACGGGGGCTGAACCGGACTTTCCCGCAACAGACGCAGCGCCTTATCCATGCCGATTTTCCTGGCCATTCCCACGCCGCCCGTCCCGGCGGGGATCTCACATTCGGCCGTTGCCGCGTTGATATATCCCACCTTCAGTTCGGAATCCGCCAGCCCCTCGAGAAGACCGCGTAATTTCTTTTCGCCGCCAAAAACCCGCAAAGACTTCCTCCGCACTAAAGCGTCCAGACAGCGAATGGTCTGCAGATTATTCTCGAGGACCTCGGGAGGCGGGTTTTTCCCGTTATTGACGACACACAGCACCAAAGAATATTCCAGGGACGATCTGGCGTTTCGCGCCAGAGAATCGAGCGTCAGGAAAAGAAAGTCGCGCTCCGCGTAGGCGGGGATCACCACGACCTGCGAAATCTCGCCGGGTTCGCGGGAAATCAACTGCCACGTCCCGCCTGATGAGTATCTCTCCAGGTATTTTTCAGTTACGGACGATTTATTCATCACAGCGATTTCAGGGCCGTTTCTTTCATGACGTCATAATCTTGAGGGGATATCCAGATAATGGAAATGCCTCTTTTCTCCATCCGGCGAAACCATGTCTCCTGCCTTTTGGCAAACTGATGAATGGCGGTATTGAGCTTTTCCGTCATTTCGGCCAGGGATAATTTTCCCTGCAGATACTGCGCAATATACCGGTACTCCAGACCGAAGCGCTCAAGCCTCTCCCAGCTCAAGCCTTCCCGATGGAGATTCTCCACCTCTTGAATCATTCCGCGCGAAAGCCTCTCCTTCAATCGCTGCGTGATGCGCGCGCGCAACGCGGCCCGTTCGCATTTGACGCCGAAGACAAGCGCGTCAATGTCCGGCCGGCTTCTTTCCGCTTCGGCTTTTTTCAATCTGGCCGTCTCAATCTCAATCGCCCGGATCAGTCTTTCCCTGTCCTCCAGATCGGTCCGGTTGTGCAACTGAGGCCGGAGGTGCAGAAGTTCCTTTTGCAGTTCCTCTGTCGATCGCCGCTCCAGTATTTCTCTGAACGGCTCATCAACCGTGGCGGCGGGCAGGTCATACCCCAGCAGGACGGACTCCAGATACAGCCCCGTTCCGCCCACTAGGACGGGGGTGACGCGTTTCGCCGAAAGCTCTGAGAAAATCCCGTAAAACATCCGTTGGAATTCATAGACATTAAATTCATGCAGCGGTTCGACAACATCTATCAAATGATACTTTACCGTTCTCCCGCCAACCGTATATTGATCCAAATCTTTGCCCGTTCCGATATCCATTCTCTTATAAACCTGACGGGAATCGGCGGATATAATTTCACCGTGTAAATCCAGGGCAAGTCTGACCGCCATGTGCGTTTTTCCGGAAGCGGTCGGCCCCAAAATGACGATAAGATTTTTTGACATATCTCCACGGCTGCCTGCGCGTTGGAATTTCCCGGTGTGCCGTCGGCAAAACGATTTTGCCCGCCACGCCCCCCAAACCGGGAAAAACCCAAAAACAAAAAATGCCCCGGTCGCCGGAGCATTTTTTTGTGTTAAGTTTTGTTGATTGCAATTACAACGGCTGAACGTTTGCCGCGCTGGGACCTTTGGCGCCCTGTTCGATATCGAACCGAATCCGCTGACCTTCATAGAGCGTTTTAAAACCTGTCCCGACAATGGCGCTGTAATGGACAAAAACATCGCCGCCTTCATCATTCTCGATGAAACCGAACCCCTTCTTTTCGTTAAACCACTTTACCTTTCCTTCTGCCAAAGCTATAACCCTCCTTTAAAATTTTTTAAAACTCCACAAGAAATAAAAAAACCGCATCAATTCTTTCGAAAAGAAGAATCTTCCGCGGTTCTTTTTTTTCTTGTAACGATCAGCACTAACTACTTCCCGAACTTCTGTACAGTTGCTTTTATTTCGCAAACACTAATAAAATTTTTTAGTTAGATAACATCACTGAATCATAAAATCAAGTTTTTTTTTAATTTTTTTTACCCGCCTGTCGACAAAGCTTTTCGCGCAAAACGGAAATCAAGGCCTTTTCTTTCCCCACATAAAAATGATCGGCGCCGGAAATGATTTTTACATCGGCCTTAATCCCGCGCGCCTGATTTTTCAGCAAGCCGGCGTCACAAAACGAATCGGCATCGCCGCAAAGAATAAAATCCACCTTCCCCTTGAGGCTCTCCCAGTCAAAGTCAAAATAATCCATCGGCGGAGAAACAAAAAAGCTCCAGGCAAAAGGATTGTCTTGAGCCGCGATGACTTTGGATCCCACCCACGAGCCGAAGGAATACCCCGCAAAAATCAGATTTTTGATCCCCCTTTTTTTCAGATAAGCGCAAACCGCGCGAAGATCCGCCTGCTCGCCGACGCCCTCGTCATAGCGACCGCCGCTCGCCCCCACGCCCCGGAAATTGAATCGCAAGGTGGTATGGTTTTCCGCCGCGAAAGCCCTCTGAATCGCCTCGACGACATTGTTATACATGGACCCGCCCATCAGGGAATGAGGATGACAGATGACCGCGGCTTTTTCCATCGATGCTGCAGACATAAGCGCCTCAATCACGCCGGCCTCACCCGGAATCCATATTCTTTCCTCCATAAAATCACCTCTAAATCGAACCCGCCAGGTGGCAGGCGCAAAGATGCCTTTCATCCATTTTTTTCAGCTCGGGCGTTTGTTCAGAGCAGATCGCCTTCCTGTACGAACAGCGATTCCGAAAAGCGCATCCCCGGTCGTTTTCCGCGACGGCCTCTCCCCGGATGGCTGTTTTCTTTTCTTTGCGGCGGGGATCGCAAGACGGAATCGCCGAAAGCAGCATGCGCGTATAGGGATGCAGCGGCTGGTCGTACATTCTGGGATTGGGCGCCAGTTCCACCAATTTGCCCAGATACATGACCGCCACGCGGTCCGCCAGGAAGCGGATGACGTTGAGATCATGGGAGACAAACAGATAGGTCAGGCCGAAATCCTTTTTCAAATCCACCAGCAGATTCAGAATCTGCGCCTGAATGGAAACATCCAGCGAGGAAACCGGCTCGTCCGCGATAATCAGTTCCGGATGGAGCACCAGCGCTCGGGCAATGCCGATGCGCTGGCGCTGACCGCCACTGAATTCGTGCGGGTAACGGCGGGCGTGCTGAGCGCTCAACCCGACCTTGGCCATGAGATCCAGCGCTGTCTTCTCCCGCGTTTTCTTGTCGCCGATGCGGTGAATGGTGAGCGGCTCTTTGATGATGCTCAGTGCCGACTGGCGCGGATTGAGCGAAGAGTAGCTGTCCTGAAAAATCATCTGCACGCTGTGGCGGTAGGCCTTGAGTTCTTCGGCGCTGAAAGAATCAATATCCGCACCCTTGAAAAGAATTTGTCCCGACGTGGGTTTTTCCAGCCCCG
>DAOSZO010000031.1:4457-30624 GCA_035382085.1 Smithella sp. | reverse complement strand
TTACGAGGAGGGTGTCCTCTCGATACAGGGAGAAGCCAAAACCATGGATGACGTCTCCGCGATCAAAAACGCCCTGGCGCAATCCGCGCTTTTTCAGGATGTCGTCATCGGCCCCACCAGCCTCTCGAAAGAAGGTGGCCGGGTGGATTTCAGTTTGAGGATCAAGGCAAAGCCATGAAGGATTTTTGGAACGGACTGGAGCCGAAACAGCGTAAAATGGTGATGCTCGCCGCCGTCGTTGTCGCGGGCGCGCTGATGTTGGAAATGATCATCTTTCCTTTCTGGGAGGCGAAAACCAAACTGGATCGGTCGCTTCAATCGCACCAAAAGAAACTGGCAGAGCTGAAAGGTCTCGACGACGCCTTTGCCGTTCAGCGGGAAAAGATATCCGCGATTCAAAAAAATGCCGCGGCGCGCGGACGCGATTTTTCCCTGTTTTCCTATCTGGAGAAAAAAGCCGCCCAGACCGGCGTTCGCGGCAACATTAAACAAATGACGTCCGCGAAGGGATTGTCCTCAGCCGCTTTTGAAGAATCGCTCGTCGACATGAAACTGGAAAAAATCACGGTTAAGCAACTGGCTGATTTTCTCTCCGTCGCGGAATCGCCGACGGAATTGGTCCGCATCAAAAGGGTCGTGGTGGCGAAAATGAAAGAAAGTCCGGAATACTTAAGCGCGCAGTTGCAGGTCTCCTCTTTTCAGCCGCTGGCAGCTTGGAGGGAGCCGTAAAATGAAGATTCCCTCAAAAAAGACATTCGGGTTTGCGCTTTATGCCGTTGTCATCACCCTCGTGTTTTTGTATCTCCTCTTTCCTTCGGAAATCGTCCAAAACCGTCTCGAGGAGGCGGCCGTTTCGGCGGATCTCGCCGTCAAGATGGATGCGCTGCGCCCCTCGTTTCCTTTGGGCTTGAGGTTCAAAAATCTGCACGTGGCCTCTCTCGCAAACGGTCAGACGTATCTGGACAGCGAATCGCTCACGGCGCAAATCAGTCCCTTGAGCTTCTTACAGAAAAATAAAAAACTGGGGCTGGGCGGCAAAGCCTATGGCGGAACATTCAAGGGAACGTTGCGCTTTGCCTCATGGGAAAAAATCGCTTCACCGTTGGAGGCAGATGTTCGCTTCACGGACGTGGATGTGACAAAAATGGCCTTCATCCGTTCGTGGCTGGCCAGGAACGTCACCGGAAAAGCCAGCGGTCGCTGGACGCACAAGGCTTCGGACATCTCGGGAAGAGATTTGTCGGCCACATGCGACATCACCCTGAAAAAGGGTTCTTTCCCCCTTCAGGAATCTTTCCTGGGTGCCACGCGCATCGACTTTGAAAACAGCGATATTCGGCTTCAGCTCAAACAGGGTGTCATCCGCGTGGAGAAGCTCCGCATGGTCGGCCCGCAAATGGAATGTTTTTTAAGCGGTGATATCATCCGAACGGACGACGTCATGCAAAGCGCTCTGAACCTCAAAGGTGAAATCATCCTCGCAAGCAACAAAACCAAGCTCAACGTCACCATCGGCGGCACACTTGAAAATCCGCTTTTGCGTTACTTATAAAAGGTGCTGAATGAATTCGACGATCACACAAACCGTGCAAGAAAAAATAAAACAGATGAAACATTTTTCGTCTGTTTTGACGGCTGACAGCAAGGTTTTGAAATCCTTATGGATTATTGCGGTGATCTCCGTTTTGTCTTTTGAAGTCACGGCCGTTTTCTACAAAATCGTCAGCATTCCGCTGGTCAGCCGCAAAGGCGTTCCCGTAAGCGCGCAATCCCCTTCACGGACTGCCGTAACCGGACAGGACAAGCGGCCATCCGATTATGCGATCATTGCGGAACGCAACCTGTTTCAATCCACGCTAAAACCGGCGTCCCTGGGATCAGGAGGATTTTTCACTTCTGAACAGGAAAAGACGGATTTTGATCTCAAGGGAACGGTGGCCGGACCGTCATCCTACAGTTATGTGATTATTGAAGAACACGGCAGCAAAAAACAAAAATTGTTAAAATTGGGAGACAAGATCGGCGCAAGAGAACTGGTGAAGATAGCCCGCAATGCGGCAACCTTCCGGGAGGGAGGAAGCGAAACCACCCTGCGTGTGAAAGAAACCGTCGAAGGCCCGCTGCTTTCGCCGTCCGCCACCCCGGCCCGTCGAACACAGGACATGGGCGTGACCCTGAATCCGGAAAACATTCGGGACCAACTGGACAATCTGAAAGCGTTAATGAATCAGGCCGTCATTCGTCCCTTCTTAAATCAGGGCAACCAGGAAGGGTTCATCATTTCCAACATCTCGCCGGAGAGCATTTACGCGAAGATGGGGCTGAAAAACGGCGACATCATCATCAACGCCAACGACCAACCGCTTCACAGCGCCGGCAGCTTGCTGCACCTGGTGAATACGATGCAGGCCGGAAGCAACATCAGTTTATCCATCAAGCGGGAGGGTAAACCGCAAACGATTCAATATTCGTTTCGTTAATTGAAAGGGTCATCACGATGTACGCCGACTATTTTCGTTTAAAAGAAAATCCATTTCATTTGACACCCGAGCCCCGATATCTTTTCTTGAGTCAACAACACCAAGAAGCCCTTCATTGCCTGATTTACGGCATTCAAGAAAAAAAGGGGTTCATAATGATCACCGGCGACATCGGCCTGGGGAAAACAACCCTTTGTCGCAGTTTGCTGGAGGCGCTTGACCCCTCGGTTGAAACAGCCTTGATTTTCAACACGGCTATCTCCGACATGGATTTGCTGGAAACCATTCTCAGCGAATTTGGCATTGCCGCGCCCGCTCCCACCAAAAGCAAGAAGATTTATTTCGATATCTTAAACGATTTTCTTCTGCAAAATTTCTCCGCCGGCAAAACGGCTGTTTTGCTGATTGACGAGGCCCAGAACCTGTCCCACGGCGTTTTGGAACAGATTCGCATGCTGTCGAATCTGGAAACGGAACAGGAAAAACTCCTCCAAATCGTTTTGATCGGCCAGCCGGAGTTGACCGCCCATCTGATGATGCCGGCGTTGCGTCAGCTCAATGAAAGGATAACGGTACGCTACCACCTGAAGCCCTTTTCACCGGCGGAGGTCAAGGAATACATCCATCACCGGATCAGGATAGCCGGCGGTCCTGGCGACATCCGATTCACCTACGGCGCCTACCAGCTGATTTATCATTTTACGGAAGGCATTCCCCGTCGGATCAACGCCTTGTGCGACAGGGCTCTGCTGGTCGCGTACACGAAAAACACATCGACCATCAATCGTCAAATCGCCAAAGCGGCCGTTGACGACATCGGACTGGATTACTTTCAGAAAACCATGAGCTCGGGAAGAAAACTCTGGGCGAGGCTGACCACCTGAAAGCCATTGTAAATTCTTGACCAAAGGGTTATTATGAGCTACATAAATAAAGCTTTGCAAAAGGCGCGGGAAGAAAAAAAAATACCCTATGCAACCTATGAGCCGACGGTTTCGGTTCCCCGAGAAACGGGTAAAAAAAGCAAGACATTCTTTGCTTTTTTAATCGTGGCAGTTGTTGTGTGGATAGCGGGCGTTTTTATTTTCTGGTACGGACCGGCACAAAAAAAAGCACCGGCGGCGGCGCCGAAACAGCCGATGTCCCGCCCTGAAGTCGCCGTGACGGAATCGCCGGTGACTCAAACGATTGCGCCAGAGGTCACTCAAAAGGACATTGCGGCGGCACGAGAACCCGGGCCGGTAGAGGTCAAACCGGATAGGGAAAAAGACGATCCCCAAACGCTTTACGCCCAAGCCCTGAAACATCACCGTCAGGGCGATTTGCGGAAAGCCAAGGAACTTTACAAAAAAGTGATTAGACTGGAGCCGCGGAACATCGAAGCGCTCAATAATCTGGGCGTGGTTTACATGAACTTGAATGTTCACCAATGGGCCATTATCCGACTCCATGACGCCCTTAAAATAAAACCGAACTATGCAGATGCTCTTTACAATCTTGCCTGCATTTACGCGCGGGAAAATGACCCGGCAAAAAGCGTCGGTTATTTAAAGAAAGCCATCGGCTACAACCCCGATGTCAGAAACTGGGTCAAAGACGACAAGGATTTTCAGGCTTTGGCCGATTTGCCCGAATTTCAAAAACTGATGGAGACCAACGAAAAAAAATGAAAGCACTTACTTCAGGGAAGGTCAAAACATGTCTTTTTTTAACAGCCTTTTTGCTGCTGTTTTTTTTCTGGCCGGTGACCGATACCTGGGCCGCCCGCATTGCCGGCTTTGATGAAACGCCCGCGGCTCCGCCGTCCAAACCCAAGACGCCGCCCCCCGCCATCAGTCCCTCCCCTGCGGTTTCCGTCAAGCCGGATTCACCGGCCGCTTCAGAAAAGAGGGAGGAACGTAGCTCGCCGCAGGAAAAGGGGGAAAATCCCGCCAACCCCTCCGCCGTCAAGGGATCGGCGCAAAAATTCGTGACATTGGATTTCGACAACGTGGACATCAGCGTGCTGGTGAAATTTGTCAGTGAACTCACCGGAAAGAATTTTCTGATTGACGAAAAGGTCAAAGGCAAGGTCACCGTCATGTCCCCCAAAAAGATTCCGGTGAACGACGTGTACAGGGTTTTTCTCTCCATCCTGGAAATCAACGGTTTCACGGTGGTCCCTGCAGGCAACATGATTAAAATCGTGCCGTCGGCGGTGGCACGGGAAAAAAGCCTCGAAATCCGCACCCAAAAAGATCTCGCCGATCCGGAAGACCGCATGGTCACTCAGGTTATTTCTCTGGAGCGCGCCAATCCCGATGAAATCAAAAGGGTTCTGGATCCCATCGTTCCCAAAACCGGCTCGGTGTTGTCCTATCCGGCGGCAGGCATGCTGATCGTAACCGATTATCTGTCGAACATCCGGAGGATTCAGGAAATTGTCTCGGCACTGGATGTCGAGGGTGCCGGGGGACAAATCTCCTACATTCCGCTGCAGAACGCCTCCGCTTCCGAAGTCGTCAAATCCTTAAGCACCATTTTCCAGCCCGTTCCGACGCGAGCCATCGGTGTCCGAATGGTTGCCGACTCGCGGACCAATTCCATTATTCTGCTGGCCAGTGTCGCGGAAACGGAAAACGTGCGCAAACTCGTCGCCTTCATGGACCGAGACGTGCCGCGGGGAGAATCCAACATTCAGGTTTACCGTCTGCAAAACAGCGTGGCCGAGGATTTGGCCAAAGTCTTGACCAGCATTATTCAAGGTGCCAGCGTCACGGCGACATCCGCAACGGCGGGAACCCCGGGGACGTCTGCCCAGAAAATCACGACGCCCGTGGTTTCCAAAAACGTTCAGGTGGTTCCCGACAAGGCCACCAACACACTGGTGATCATGGCCGAACGCGAGGATTACAAAATTCTCGAGGCCATCATCAAACAGCTGGATGTGCCCAGAGCGATGGTTTACATCGAAGCGCTGATCATGGAAGTCAACGCCAACAAGGATTTCAAACTGGGCGTGGAGTGGCGCGGCATCACTGAACACGGTTCGGTTGACGGCAATCCGACGGCCGCCTTCATCGGTTCGGGAGGCGCCGGCACGACATCCAATCCGGGCGGATACAACATCCTTGACGGATTGATCACCACGACCCCTCTTGGCGTCACAGGCGCCTTTCCCAGCGGCTTTTCCATGGGGATTGTCGGCGCCGGCATCACGATCGGAGGGGTAACCTTCCCGAGCATCGGGGCGGTCGTCCAGGCGTATAAAAACGATGCGGAAGTTTCGATTCTCTCGACGCCGCAGATTCTGACGCTGGACAATGAAGAAGCGGAAATTAACGTCGGCTCCAATGTCCCGTATCTGACGCGTCAGGACACCACCAGTTCGACCACCTCCATCAATTACAACAATTACGAATATCGCGATGTCGGTGTGACGCTGAACATCACCCCCCATATCAATGAAGAAAACTATATCCGGCTGAAGATTTCCCAGCAGGTCACCAAGGTGGTCGCCGGAGTCTCCTCCGACACCACAAAACCTTCAACACCGACCACGTTAAAACGAACGGCCAAGACGACGGTTGTGGTTAAGGATAAAGAAACCGTCGTCATCGGAGGACTGGTCGGCGACAGCACGGAGGCCAGCACCTACAGGATCCCTCTCATCGGCGATATTCCCCTTTTGGGATGGCTTTTTAAAACCAGGGCGTCCTCAAGGGAAAAAACCAATCTATACGTCTTCATCACGCCCCATATCGTCCGAACGCAGCAGGACGCCGCGGCACTTTATCGGGAAAAACGGGAATCCATGGGCGAAGTGAAGGAGGGCATCATCCGGCTCAACGAAAAAAAAGCAGAACCGAAAACCGGCAATGAATCGGCTCCGCCAGCCGGTGAACCCGCTGCCAATCCCTGATGTGAGGTTTTGATTCTCCATGTCGCAGATCCACACCGCCCTGAAAGATTCCGCCGATTCGGCGCGCACGCACGCCCCGAAGCCGGAGGCGACTTTTTCTTCTCTGGATCGGAAATTGATGGATGCGGGAGTCCCGTCCGAGATTCTCCTTCAGGCGCGTTCGGCAAAAAAAACCAATGGCGGGGGATTCTTCGACCACCTGCTCAAGAAAAAGGCCATCGGCGAAATGAAGCTTCTGGAAATCCTGGCGGAGCATTTTCATCTGCCGCTGCGGACGTCTTTGCCGATGGAAAGCATCAACATCGACTTTACGCAAAAAATTTCCATTCAGTACCTGAAGAAAAACAAGATTGTTCCCCTGATCACTTCTGACGAGGCAGTCGTGGCGGTCAACGATCCCTCCCTTTTTCAGCCGGTGGACGATCTGCGTCAGATGCTCAATCTGCCGGAGATCTCTGCCGTTCTGGCCCCACAGGACGCGATTATGGCGGCCATCAACATGGCCTATGATATGAGCCGCGCCACCGCCAAAGATTACTTCGAGGAAATCAGCGCCTCCGAAACCGACGACCTCATTTCCCGGATTGATGAAACGACGGATTTGCTCGATGAAACCAGCGATGCCCCGATCATCAAACTGGTCAACCTGATTTTGTCGGGCGCGCTGAAAGACCGCGCCAGCGACATCCATGTCGAACCCTATTCCGGCAACCTGAAAATCCGCTACCGCATTGACGGCATTTTGTACGACATTCTGACGCTGCCGCGGCGGATTCAGTCCCCCCTGGTATCCCGCATCAAAATCATGGCCAAGCTCAATATCGCGGAAAAACGTCTGCCGCAGGACGGCCGCATCGAAATAAAAATCGCCGACCGGCTGGTGGATATCCGCGTATCCATTATCCCCACCGCTTTCGGCGAGAGAGTGGTGTTGCGTCTTCTGGACAAGACCGCCAACATGCTGCAGCTGGCCGACCTGGGCATGCACGACGAACGCATCAAGCTGCTCAACAAATTAATCAAATCCCCCTACGGCATCATTTTAGTCACCGGCCCCACGGGCAGCGGCAAGACCACCACCCTTTACGCGGCGCTATCCACGATCAACCGCCCGGAAATCAACATCATCACCATCGAGGACCCCATCGAGTATCAGATTGACGGCATCGGCCAGATTCAGGTCAATCCCAAAATTGATCTGACATTCGCCGCGGGGCTTCGTTCCATCGTGCGTCAGGATCCCGACGTCATTCTGATCGGCGAAATCCGCGACCGCGAAACGGCGGAAATCGCCATTCAGTCCTCGCTGACCGGTCATCTGGTCTTTTCCACTCTGCACACCAATGACGCGGCCAGCGCGGTGACCAGATTGATCGATATGGGCATCGAACCTTTTCTGGTCACCTCGTCCATCGTCGCGATCATCGCACAGCGGCTGGTGCGCGTCCTCTGTCCGCACTGCAAGGAAATTTACGTGCCCGACGACGAATCGCTGGCCAACATCGGGATGGACCGATCTGTTCTTCAACACAACACCTTTTATCGCAAGAAAGGCTGCAACATGTGCATGCAGACGGGGTTCCGCGGAAGAACGGGTATTTTTGAAATCCTGGTGGTGGACGATGAAATCAAGAGACTCGTTTTGAAAACATCCGATGCCAATCAAATCAATGACCTCGCCATGCAACGGGGCATGATCACGCTGCAAAAAGACGGCATTTACAAGGTGCTGGCCGGCATTACAACCATTGAAGAAGTGTTGCGGGTGACGCGCTCGCTCAGCCGCGAAAATGATGTCGTTTTGGAAGTCTGAACAGGTGGCGGAAACCCTCGATTTCGGAAAGCGGAAGGATCATGATTGAATTTTACAAAATGAGCGGAAGCGGCAACGATTTCATCATTATCGACAATCTGGATCTGTCGCTGGATCTCGGCGACTTGTCTTCCTTTGCCGTCAAGGTCTGTCAGCGCAAAGTTTCCGTGGGAGCCGACGGACTCATTGTCCTGGAGCCGTCCGACGTCGCAGACTTCAAGTGGCGCTTTTTCAATGCCGACGGCTCGATGGCGGAAATGTGCGGCAACGCCGCCCGGTGCGTCGCGCGGCTGGCTTACCTCAAAGGCATCGCCGGAAACCCCATGTGCTGGGAAACCATTGCCGGCGTGATCAGCGCGGAGGTCAATGACGACCTGATTAAAGTGAAACTGACCGAACCCTCCGCCGTCGAAACCGGCGTCACGATCGCCGCCGACGGACAAACTTACCTTCTTGACAGCGTGGACACGGGCGTGCCGCACGCGGTGGCCTTTGTGGATGCCATCGATGATTACGATGTAACAAGCCACGGCCGCCGGATCCGTCACCACTCCCGGTTCGCCCCCCGCGGCACCAACGCCGATTTCGCCACGGTTCTGGACAAGCACACCATGAAAGTGCGCACTTACGAACGTGGGGTGGAGGAGGAAACGCTGGCCTGCGGAACGGGCTGCGTGGCCGCGGTTTTGGCGGCCGCCGCGCACCACCTGGCGGAATCGCCGACGGATGTCCTGGTTCGAAGCGGGGAAATTCTGCGCGTCTATTTTTCACAGGCAGGCGACGCTTTTTCTGAAATTTATCTTGAAGGCAAAGTCAAAATCATTTATCAGGGAATGCTTTTTGAAGAAGCCTATCGGTAAACGATGGAAATCCACTCGAAAGGAGATGTACTTTGGAAACAGCCAGACGATTGAAAAAAATTCCGCCTTATCTTTTTATGGAGTTGAGGAAAAAAATCAACCAGGCGAAAGCCGACGGCATTGACGTGATTTCGCTGGCCATCGGCGATCCGGTGGAGGCGACGCCCGACGCGGTCATTGACGAGCTCTGCCGCACCGCCCAGGATCCGCTGAATCACCGTTACCCGACGGATGAGGAAAAAGGCATGCTGGCGTTCCGCCGCGAGGTCGCCGCCTGGTACAGGGCCCGCTACGGCGTCGCATTGAACCCGGAAACCGAAATTCTGGGCCTGATCGGATCCAAGGAAGGCTGTCACCATTTCATCCTGGCCCGCGTCAACCCCGGCGATGTCGTTTTGATGACGGATCCCGGCTATCCCGCCTACCGTTCGAGCATTCTGATGGGCGAGGGAGAACCCTACAATGTGCCCATCCTTCCGCAAAACGGCTACCTGCCGGTGCTGGAAGACATTCCGACGGATGTCGCCAAAAAGGCGAGTGCCATGTTCCTGAATTACCCGAACAATCCGACCGGCGCCTGCGCGACGATGGAATTTCTGCGCAAGCTGGTTGAGTTCGCGCGCAGTTTCGACATCGCGATCTGCTATGACAATCCCTACAGCGAAATCGTCTTCGCGGGACAAAAACGGATCAGCTTCCTGATGGCCGACGGCGCCAAGGAGGTCGGCGTCGAGCTCAATTCACTTTCCAAACCGTTCAATATGTGCGGCTGGCGGCTGGGCATGGCCTGCGGCAATCCCGACTTGATTGCCGCGATCAGCAAGGTCAAGGAAAACACCGACTCGGGCATCTTCAATCCGATTCAATTCGCCGGCATCAAGGCCCTTCAGACCCAGGCGCCCTTCATCGAAAAAATGCTGGACATTTACGGCCGACGCCGCGCACGGGTCCTGGAAACGCTCAAAAAAATCGGCATTGACTTTAATCCGCCGAAAGGCACATTTTATCTCTGGGTTCCCGTCCCGAAAGGATTGACGTCGTTGGAATTCACCAACCGGCTGTTTGACAAGACGGCCGTTGTGGTGGCCGCCGGAACCGCTTACGGCCAATTCGGCGAAGGATTTGTGCGCATTTCGCTGACCGTTCCTGATGCACGGCTGGAAGAGGCGATGAAAAGAATTGAAAAAGAGTTCAGGCTCTGACAAACCGCAAAAAGCAATTGTTGCACCTGATTGGACATCAACCGTTTTTCATCATCGCCGACGCGCTGTTTGATGCTTCTATGGGGGAAGCTTTGTCGCGCCAAGGGAGGTTTCATGATGCATATTTTCAAAAAAGTGCTGGTCGGCTTGTTGATTTTCGCGGTGGTTTTGGGCATTACGGGCTTCCTGATCGTACCGCCCATCATCAGGCCGCTGATCATGGAAAAACTTTCGGCGACGCTGCAGAGAAAAACTTCCATTGAAAAAATCAGCGTCAACCCCTACACGTTGTCCTTGACAGTCCAGGGCTTCCGGCTGGAGGATCCCGGAAAAGAGACGCCTTTTGTTTCCTTCAGAGAGCTTTACGTTAATGCGGACTTGATATCTTCGCTGTTGGGGCGGGCGGTGATTTTGAAGCAAATCACCCTGAAGGATCCGTATATCGGAATCACCCGCAAGAAAGACGGCTCCTACAATTTTTCCGACCTGCTGCCCGCCGGCGAAAAAAAACAAAAAAGCGAAAAGGAAAAGCCGCTTTTCTTTTCACTCAACAACATCGAAATCATCAACGGAAAGATCGATTTCCAGGATGCCCCCCGAAACACCCGGCACACCGTACGGGAACTCAACCTCCGCGTCCCCTTTCTTTCCAATGTTGCCTATCAGCTGGACCATTACGTCACACCGCATTTCAGCGCAGTCATCAACGGACACCCGGTGGAGCTTGCCGGAAAAACCCGGCCTTTTGCGACATCGCGCGCCACCAGCCTTGACGTGGACATCCGGGATTTGGATCTCCCTTTCTATCTCAACTATGTTCCCGCCGACTTGAACTGCCGACTGAAATCGGCGCGTCTGGAGGCCAATCTAAAAATCAATTTCATCGTCGATCCGAAGAAGTCCCCCATCCTTTCCATCGCCGGACCCGTGGCGTTAAAAGATATTCTTCTGGAGGATTTGAAAAACGAAAAAATCCTGAAAATCCCGTCTCTGAAAGTGGAGATGGCTTCCGTGGAACCTTTCGTTCCCCGCGTTCATCTTGCGCAGATTCTCATTGAGTCGCCGGAGGTGGTTGTCCGCCGCGACGCAATAGACGGTATCAATGTTCTTCATTTGATCAAGCAGCAGGCGGCAAAACCGGGTGCCGAAGCGAAAAAACCAGAGGATTCCCCAAAGCCTCGTGTTCAATTCCGGATGGACCGTTTCGCGCTGGAAAACGGCGATATTGTTTTTGTTGACGCCTCAACGGCTCCCCGGGTCGATATACACATCGCCCCGCTTCAGTTGGCGGCTTCCCATTTAACCAATGCCGAAGCGAACGCGGGAAACATTGAGATGCAGGGTCGTCTAAACAAGAAAAGCGACGTCAGGGTCACGGGCACGCTGGCTCTGGAGCCGTTGGCGGCGGAAATGAATCTGACGCTGAAGGATATCGGCATCAGGGACTTTCAGCCCTATTTTACCGATAAGGTGAAAATCGATGTCACCCGCGGCACTGTTTCGGCCGCCGGCCTTCTGTCCTTTTCCAGCAACAGCAAAAAGGAACCGGTGATCACCTACGATGGCAATCTTTCCGTCGCCAATCTCGCGACCCTGGACAAAGCGCAATCCAACGATTTTGTAAACTGGAAAAGACTTTCCTGCGATAAAATCAAGTTCGGTTCGAAGCCGTTCTTTCTGCACATCAACTCGGTGTCGCTCTCCGACCTCTATGCGCGGATTATCGTCAACCCGGATGGATCCATCAATGTTCAGGATATCGTCGGCCAAGAAAAAACCGAATCCATGGACGCGGAACAGGCAAAGCAAAAGCAGCCGGTCAAGGCTCCGCAGGATGAAAAGCAGCCCTCCGCCGATATCAGAATCGGAAAAGTTATTTTTACCAACGGCACGTTTGATTTCAGCGATAAAAAAATCAAACCAAACTACTCGGCCAAAATGCTGAATCTCAAAGGCAGCATTACCGGACTTTCTTCCAGGGAATTCTCACGCGCCGATGTCATGCTGAAGGGGAATCTGGGCTACGGCGCCCCCATCGACATCACGGGAAAGATCAACCCGCTGGCCAAGGATTTGTTTGCCGATATCAAAGTCAGTTTCCAAAACATCGAGCTGAGTCCCGTCACGCCCTACTCGAGCAAATATCTCGGATACCCGATCACCAAGGGCAAGCTCAGCTTTAACGTCTCCTATCTCATTGACAAGAGAAAACTTGATTCCGAAAATAAAATTCTCATTGACCAGCTGACCTTCGGCGAAAAAGTGGAAAGCCCCGACGCCATCAAGGCGCCGGTCACGCTGGCGGTTTCGCTGCTGACCGACCGTAACGGGCAGATCAACCTGGATCTCCCCGTCAGCGGAAGCCTTGACGATCCGAAATTCAAAATCTGGTCGATTCTCTGGCAGATTATCGTTAACCTGATTACCAAAGCAGTGACATCGCCGTTCGCCCTGCTTTCCTCGTTGACCGGCGGCGGCGAAGAGCTCAGCTATATCGAGTTTGATTATGGAAGCGCCGTCGTTCCCGAGGAAGGCAAAAAGAAAATTGCCCTGTTAAAAAAAGCCTTGACAGATCGGCCCCAAATCCGGCTTGACATTATCGGTTTTGTTGATATTCCAAATGACAAGGATTTCCTGAAAAAAGAAGAATTGCTCCGAAGGATCAAGGCGCAGAAGCTTAAGGAAATCCTCAAAAAAGATCCCGGCCAATCTCTGGAAAGGATTCAGGTGGCCGATCAGGAATACGAAAAATATCTGAAGCTCGCTTACAGGGCGGCGGACTTCCCCCGGCCGAGGAATCTGCTGGGATTGCTCAAGGACCTGCCGGCGGCGGAGATGGAAAAACTGATGCTCTCCCATATCGACGTGACGGACAGCGACCTGCGTCAGTTGGCTGCAAAACGCGCCCAAAATGCGCAGGCCTTGCTGCTCGAATCCGGCGATATCGATCCCGGCAGAATATTTCTGGTGGAACCAAAAGCGCTGGTTCCCGAAAAAAAGGAAAACGTGAAAAACAGCAGAATAGATTTCAGGCTGAAATGATCAGCCGCGAACCATCCATTCACCCGAGGGTCTTTTATGGAAATGGGAATTCTGGGGCTCTCCCAAAGCGGCAAAAGCACCTTATTTGAAATTATGACCGGCGTCAAAAGCGGCTTGTCCCATCATGAAACCGTCGTGCGCGGACAGGCGACGGTTCCCGACGCCCGTTTCGATAAGCTGGTCGAAATCTACAAGCCGGCAAAAGTTTCCCCGGCCAAAGTGCCCTTTGTGGACGTGCATGCCGTGGGCGAGCATCCCTGGGAATCCATCCGGCAGAACTTAAGCGGCACGGACGGCATCCTGCATGTCGTGGACGGGTTTTCTCTGCCCGATGTTCCGCTGAGCATTGAGGCCTACCGCAAGCTGGAGGACGAACTGATTCTTTCGGATCTGGTCATCATTGAAAAAAAGCTGGAGCGTCTGGCGAAGATGTCCAAAAAAGCGATTCCTCCGCAGGAAGCGGCGCAAAACGAACTGCTGCCTCGGCTGAAGGACTGCCTTGAAGCCGGGAAACCGCTGCGTCAGGCGGGGCTGACTCCCGCGGAGGTCTTTACGCTGCGGAGCTTTTCTTTCTGGACCATCAAGCCGGAGCTCGTTGTGGTCAACGTGGCCGAAGAAAATCTGTCGTTTGCTGACGCTTTTGCCAAAGCGGCCAATCTGCCCGACCCGGTGATGGGCATCTGCTGCAAAATTGAAGCCGAACTGGCGGGACTGAACGCGGAAGACCAGAAAGACTTTTTATCCTCCATGGGTCTTTCCGAACCGGCCTTTGGACGCATCATCCGCGCCGCCTTCTCCCTGCTGGGGAGAATCTCCTTCTTCACGGTCGGTGAGGATGAGGTCAAAGCGTGGGTGATCCCCGCGCAGACCAGGGCCCCCAAAGCGGCCGGCACCATTCACAACGATTTTGAACGCGGATTTATCAAGGCGGAGGTTATGCATTACAATGACTTCATCGCCTGCGGCTCGGCGGCACAGGTGAAAGCGGCAGGAAAACTGCACCTGGAAGGAAAGGATTACATCGTTCAGGACGGCGATATTATCACGTTCCGTTTCAATGTCTGAAAAACTCACCCGCGTTCTCACAGCAGGAGCAGAAAGGGTTATGACCGGAAACAAAGCGTCCCGCCGACACCATGGCTTTATCCGGATTCTTTTTTTATGCTGATACGGCCATGACGGGAAAAGTCCTAACAAAAATAACAGCCATAACGGTCTTGTTGATCACCATCCTGTTGATCCCGCAGTTTTATCCCGTCGGCGCGATGATTTATTTCCGCCTTGCGCTCATTTTCTGGATTATTTTTGAAACCCTCAGACTGTTCAAATTACTTTTGATCGATAGAAATTCTCCCCGTTACCTGACCAACTCTGGAATAATGATATTATCCCTTTTCATCGTTTTCCTGATTTTGGAAAGCGTTTTCATGTTTATTCCCCGATCCCACGGCGTTCATTACTCGCTGGCGGCCAAACTATGGCTGGCCAAATACTGGAAACCCGTTAATGCTTATGGATACAGGGACAAAGAACCGCAAAACGCTGAAAACGTCATTTTGTTCGTGGGCGATTCCTTTACCGCGGGACACGGTCTAAAATCCATTGAGCAAAGATTTTCAAATATCGTGGAGAGAGAACTTCTAAAAAAAGGGGAAAAATGTTTTGCGGTAAACATCGGGGCGATGGATGCTGACACCGTCTTGGAATACCAGCGGATGATCTATTTTGATTACCAGACCAGAATAAAACCCAAAGTTGTTGTCTTGCAGTATTACGGGAATGACATCGAAGGGGTCGCCATGAAAAACGGCATGACCTTCGGCGGATTCCATCCCCCGGCGCATATGAACAAACTGCTTTTATTTATCGGTTCCGGGTCTTATTTCATCAACTATCTTTATTGGCTTTACCCCAAAGACTTCCTCGGCATTCCTTATCTGAATTTCTTAAAACAGGCCTACAAAAACAAAATCATTTTGGAAAAACACAAGCAAGATCTGATGAAATTTATTCTTTATACGCGTAAAAACTCGATCCGGCTCATTGTGGTGGCATTTCCCCTTCTGCAGGATCTCGAATTAAGCGATGAAATGTACTTAAGGGAAATTATCGAATTTTTCGAGGAAAACCATATCACCACCATCAATGTTGCGTCCCTGGTCAAAGACATTCCATTGAAAAGAAGAGTGATTAACATCAATGACGCACACGCCTCTTGCGAGGTCCATGAAATCGTGGCCCAGGAAATTCTAAAAACTTTAAACGTAAAAAATTAATTTTGAGATAAGCGTCTTCCATGGACGTGCCATGTTCGAGGCCAAGGGAATGTTTTATTGCGGATAAAAAACAATGTAGGCCGACCACGAAGCGAAGGCCCAGCATGAAAATAAAGCCCACGTCAAGGATCTGACAACTCTGTTGTGCAAAAAAGGCTTCATGCCGACCGCCACGAGGATCGCGACACAGGGAACAATGCCCAATAGATATATTGATCTGGCCGCGCTGTAAAATGAACAATTCAAAAAACGATCCATCATGGCGGCGACAAACAACAAAATGATGCCGAGAGAAAAAACGACCGCATTTCTGTATGCCAATTCTTTTTTCAACGACACCCGGATGAGACTTGTCAACATAAACGCACTGGGAATCAAGGCCAGCAACGCTCCCGCTATCATCCAATGAATGTTCCACGGCACGAAATCGGAAATTCCGGAATTAAAGCCGTCCAACCAAAACGTCGAATATACCGCGTCCCAGAAACTTGCCACACCGGAATAAACCGGATAAACCAATGACTGGCCAAAAGACAGGATTTGCGGCCACATTCGATAACCCGGGTCCTGCCACCAGTGAATAAAGCGCTGATGGTCAAGAGGTCCCGCAAAAGGATTGCCCAAGGTGAGATAATTTCTGCAGTAATACCATCCGGAAATCGCGATGGCCACGCCAAAGACCACCAGAATATTTTTCAGGGCTGTTTTTACGGGCAGATGAACCTTGACCGAATGGGCCAGCAAAACAATAATGATCACCGGCGTCATCAAAACCGCCGTCATTTTCGTCAGCAGCGCCAATCCCCAAATAAAACCGATCACAACAAAAGTCCGCGTCTTTTGTTCGCTCTGTTCCGAAGCAATGAAAGGCAGCATTAAAAGAATCAGACAAGACAACAAAACGGCCAAGAGAGGTTCATTGCCGAAATACTGGCATGCATAAGTATGAACGGGCAGCATCGCCCCGGTCACGACGGCGATGTTCTGCAAATCCTTTTTCCCTCTGAAGATAACGCGCGCGACCCGATAGACGATTTCAATCTGCAAAAGTCCGCAGACCACGGCAACGCCGGCCATCATTTTGATCACCGTCGGCCAATCGAACCCCTGATTCAGAAAAGCGTATACGGGAGCACTCAACAAATAATTCAGCGGCGGCTGAAACATCTGCCATCCGTCGGGAGCCAACGGCAATGAACCTTTCGTTAAAATAAACTCCAGATATTCAAGGTGCCCCCAACCTTCCACGCCAACCTGAAAGTTCAGCCTGACCATGTTGTTGAGGGATAATCCCCCCCATAAAACAAGCATGATCCAGCGGATCGTCGAGGGTTCGAATAGGCGGCGGAATCTGTTTTTCACTTCATCGCCGCAAAAGGAAACAAAAAAGGCCAGCGTAAAAATAATCGCCAGATAGGGGAGTACCGCGATCAACGCCCTCCCAGAAGAAGGCAACTGCTTCGATATGGCCGGCAGCCTGATGGAATCTGCTGACACGGCGCGCTCCCACGTCTTACCGTCTTCGGATACAGACCATTCGGGATTGCTTTTTACGGGCAGGGAATCACTGTAAACGATAACGGCAGGATGGGTATTTTGGCTTTGAACATGGATGCTTATGTTGTGCGGACCTTTTTCCAGAGAAAAAGGGATTTCCACATCATGGACCTGTTTCCAACGGTCAGAGGGTCCTTGTGAAGAAAAAACAAAAACGTCATCCAAAAATAATTGAAATCTTTTGAGCGCCTGAATAGAGATGTGGGCTTTTGAAACTGGTTGTGCGAGATAAAACCGATGTTGAAAAACATTGTTGAACTCGCCTGTTTTCTTGGCTTCCAGATCAAATTCTGTATCCCTTTTTATCCAAGAAGCGCCTTCGCGGTCAGTCAGAAACAGAACATCAGGGGATTGGATATAATGATACACCCTGACAACGCTCAATAAAAGCAGCGTCGCGATCACGACGGCCGGCAGGAAGAAGGGTTTTTTTAATATTTTAACAGTCATTTTTAAAAATCAGAAGCAAAAAAAGACGACGTCTTTTTTCCAATGTTTTTTACTAACAAAGCGGTCTGTTTTGTGATAGAAATTCAATTAAAAGCATAAGTAAATCGCCAGATGATGTCAACGAAAATGAATCCGGAAATTTCCGTGGTCATTCTCTGCTACAAAAGCGAAGAGAGGGTGTACGACCTCGCACGGAAAGTCATCCGCATGCTCGATGATTACGCGGTGACCCACGAGATCATTCTCGTGGGAAATTACCTCGAGAAAGACAACGACAAAACGCCGCGCATCGTGAGGCAAATCGCCGTCGAAAACCAAAACGTCCGCGCCCTGACCCTGCCCAAACAAGGCATGATGGGGTGGGATGCCCGAAAGGGCATGGACGCCGCGCAGGGAAAACACATCTCCTTGATTGACGGGGACGAACAGGTGCCTTGCGAAGACATCCTCCGTGTTTATGAAAAACTCAAGGCCGATCACCTGGATTTCGTGCAGACCTACCGCATCTCCCGGCTCGATGGCCTGACCCGCAAAGTCATCTCCAAAATCTACAATACGGTTTTCCGGATGCTGTTTCCCGGCGTCGGGCTGAAGGACATCAATTCTAAGCCCAAGATTCTCACGAAAGAAGCTTACCAGAAAATGCACCTGATGTCGGATGACTGGTTTCTGGACGCGGAAATGGCGATCCAGGCCAGACGGCTGAAACTGAAGACCGGCGAAGTCCCGACGACCTTCCGCCGGTGCGCCTACCGCAAGTCTTTCGTCACGTTCACGACGATCCTGGAATTCGCCAAAAATCTGCTGTCGGCAAAAATCAAAGACTCCGGCCATGAATGAAAATATTTTTTCATCACGGCCGATACCGGCAAAATCGGAAACGCACTGGTTGACGCGCTGGATCCCGCCCCCATATCGGATTTTCATTCTCTGCAGAAAAAAACGTCCTTTCCGGCTAAGAATACCTCCGGATTCAGGGTGATCTCTGTCAGCCTCAAAGTTATGAGGGTGTTTTCCGGCATCCCACTTGATCATGTGATTCACCCGCGCCATCACCCCATGCCAATAACGTGACGCAATATGATCGCGTCGACGCGCAAGCCACACAAGACTCATCCTTCTTTGCGCGGCCAATCAGGTCAGGCAATTCATCCTCTCCGGCACGCGGTTCACCTCAACTTCAAGCGGGGCCTATGGGCGCCCAAAATTCACGGCTGAACCATACCTCAAAGAAAGCCCGCTCCAGGTTCATCACCGGGTGAAAATTTACGCCTCTGCGGCCGACCAAGGACTGGATTGGCATCTCCGCCGCATCAAGAAAATGCCTTTCGCTTTGGTCATCGGTGACGGCCGGTACCACGTCGCTCCGGCGCATCAATCCGATGTCATTTCGGTTATGGTAACTATTCTGGAACAAGCCCCTTCAAAAAACGCAATTTGCATCGTGGCTGGGCCCGAGGATTTAACCTGCCATGAATTGACGGGAAAAATATTTATGCGGTGTGAAGCCGGAAAAATCAAGATCCACATTCCCGCAGCCTTCGCGTCCCCTTTGTTGAAGATATATGCCGTCCTCCGCGGGAGCCGGGACTCTTTCGTGGCGGATCAAGTACCGAGGCTGCTTTCGCAACAAGACCATAACCTTTGGGCAGCCCGAAGGGATTTGGACTTCCATCCGCGAAGTCTGGAGAGCTTTTTGTTTGAGAAAATCCTGAGGGATGAAACCAACGGCAAGTGATTTTCCAGGCTATTTTTCAACGGGTCGGGAGGGCTCACGCAAACCGGAAGACAACATTTTCTCCCGCAAAATCCGGGCTTCCTGCCAGGAAGGATTAAGCCGCACCGCCTGATCCATCTGCTTGACGGCCTCTTGAACAAGACCCTGACGATATTTTAGAAGACCCAGATGAAAGTGCGGCGCCGCCGCCTGAGGATCCGCCGCAATTGCCCGCCGGAAACATTCTTCCGCCAGATCGGCCTGATTCATCCTGAAGTAGGCAACCCCCAGGTTGTTCAAGGTCGTGACATCCCGCGGATTCATTTGCAGCGCGGCTGAGAAATGGGTCACGGCAAGATCCAGCCGACCGGACTGAAGATAAGACAATCCCAAATGAAAATGCGCCGTTTCATTTTCGCCGGCGGCGATGAGATTTTGATTAAACAACGTGACGCTGTTTTTCCAGGACGCGACCTGCCTCAATGTCAGGACACAAAAAACTGCGATGATCGTGACAGCGGCGGCAAAGGCGAGTCGGCGTGTTTTCTTACCGGTCAACACCTCTTCCACAAAAAGCCCGCCTCCGACAATCAATCCCAGTTGGGGGATGAGCATGTAACGGTCGGCATGGGCGTGTCCTCCCACCTGAACAATGCCGATGACGGGAAACAGCGCGCCCAGGTAAAACAACCAGCCCCACAGGAGATAAGGATAGCGCTGCCTTTTGATGAAAACAAGTCCCGTGACAGAACATAAAACGCCAAAGGAAACCAGCGCACCTGTGGCGCTGATGGAATAGGGATAGGGATAAAACACCGTCAAGTCAAAAGGCCAGAGCGTCTGACGGATATAGACGCCATAGGCCATCAAGGCGTTGGCGATGCGGTCACCCAACGGAAAATCCAGCAGGGTTTTCACCGCATCGCTTTTCGTCTGCGCGACAACGGTCAGAAGCGACACGGCCGCCGACAAAACAAACCACGGCAGTTTTTCCCGGAGGAGTTTTTTCCACCCCAGGTGCAGACGCTGAAGCGGCCAGTAATCCATCAGAAGCGCCACGCAAGGCCAGGTCACCGCCATCGGCTTGGACAGCAAGGCCAGGACAAACCAAGCCGTCGTCCATCCATAGGAAAATCGTTTTTCACCCTCCGCACAGCGGAGATACGAAATCATCGCGGCCAGGAAAAAAAAGGCGCACAAAAGGTCTTTGCGTTCCGCCGCCCAGGCCACCGATTCCACATGCAGGGGATGCGCCCCCCAGAAGGCCGCCATCAAGAAAGCCATCAAAAAAGATGCCCTCAGGCGCATAAAGAACGCAAATGCCAGAAGCACGCATCCGGCATACCATAAAAGATTGACAAAATGAGCGGCCCGGGGTGTCGGCCCGAAAAGGGTTGTATCCAGCATGTGGCTCAGCCAGGTCAGCGGGTGCCAGTTGGACGCGGTGAAGGTGACAAAGGCCCAACCGACGCCGAGCCAGCTCAGTCCTGAAGCAACAAGGGGATTTTCATAAATATAGTAAGGATCATCCCAGACGATAAATTCATTTTTCCCGACGCGCCAATAAACCCCGGCCACCATTGCAGCCAACAATAACCCACAAAGCCAGACATGCGGGTTCTGCGCAATTTTTTTGAAATCACCCTGATTTGAGCGCATCGATGAAAATTCTCTTGGCCCGGATTTTTTTCAATTTATACGACGGCGATTCCGGATGTCAATGAAATAATCCGCGCCGATGGCGAGGGATTTAAACGACATAGTTCTTGACAGGCCCCAGCATCCTTTTTATACTACGCCGCCCCTGAGGAAATCATTGCCGGTTTGATTGCAGAAATTATACGCGTTGCGGAAGGAATCAGGGTTGAACGTCTTATGAAAATAGCTTTTTTCAACATTGCCCATGAATGTCTGGCCATTTCCATCCTGTCGGCCATCGCCAAAAAGGAAGGCCATCAGGTGCAACTGCTGCACACCCCCACGCTGTTCAATGACGGCTTGACCAGAGGATTCCCCCGCATCGCCAGGCTATTCAATAACGACAAACAAATCTTCGAACAGCTCACATCGTATCAGCCGGATGTGATCGCCTTTTCCGTTGTGACTTTTCACTATAAAATAGCGCTGCATTACGCGCAGATTTGCCGGCGACTCTGTCCTCGGGCGAAAATCGTCTTCGGCGGCATCCACGTCTCCTGCGTGCCCGAAGTGGTCATCGCCAACGACTTCGTTGATTACGTCGTCATCGGCGAGGGCGAACAGGCCTTCGTGGAAATCATCCGGCACATCGAAAACGGCCGGCCGGCCCACCCCATCGTGAACACCTGGCACAAGGGCCCCGACGGCGACATCATCAAAGGAAAACAAATCGGCTTTATCCAGGACCTCGACGCCCTGCCCCACTACGACAAGGACATCTGGGCAGACATCTTTCCCATCAAAAGTTACTATCTTACGATGGCGTCCCGCGGCTGTCCCTACCAGTGCACCTACTGTTTCAATCATTACTTCAAAAACCTTCCCGAGGAGAAATCCAATTACGTGCGGCGCAGAAGTGTCGGGCACGTCATTGAAGAACTGAAGATCGCCAAGGAAAAATACCACATCACCACGATTGAATTCTGGGATGACATTTTCATTCTGGACAAGACCTGGCTCAAGGAATTTCTGGAGGCTTACAAAAGGGAAATTCATCTGCCCTTCAAATGCTACATTCACGTCAATCTTTTCGACGAGGAAATCGCGCGCTGGCTCAAGGAAGCCAACTGCCGGTGGGTGGATTTCGGCATTCAGCACATCAATGAAGACTACCGCCGGACTTATTTAAGACGCCACGAAACCAACGCCAACATCATCAAGACGATTCAGTTGCTGAAAAAATACAAGATTGTTTCTTTTGTCGATTATATCGTGGGGCTCCCCGGGGACACCTTCGAGCACAATGAAGAGGCCCGGCGATTCTTCGTCGAACACACGCCCGACATCATCGAGCCTTACTGGTTCTCCTATCACCCCAAAACAGAAATCATCCGGAGGGGAGTTGAACACCGTCAATTGAACGACAAGACGATTGACGCCATCAACGCCGGGATGAAACACAGTTACTTTGAGAGTTCCCTGAACTCCAAAGATTTTCACAGCGAGTATTATTTCATTTTCAAGGTATTGCCCGCGCTTCCGGTTTTCTTGAGAAAACGGCTGACCTATCGCGTCGCTCAGAAAATCCCGTATTGCATCAAATTGCCTTTTTTCATTTACTCCATTTTTTTCCTGGCGATCAAACACCGAAGCCCGCGCATCAAATATCTGACAACATTTTACCTCAAACAAATGCTCTGGATCTACAAGCTGAAAATTTTTCCTCAAAAAAATGCCGACACCTCCACGCGCGGGGAAAAGCCTGACATCAAAACAACGGCTGGACGGGTTCATCCGCTGGAGAAAATCTGATGCCGCCGCGCGTTCTGCTGACATCCGTATTCAAGCCCTTCGCGGTGGATGATCTGTATTCACGCCGGACATCCATTGTGGAGCTGTTTCACAATCAACTGACCCAATACCAGGGCGTTTTCTCCCTGCGCACATCCGATGACTCCTACGGCATCCACGCCATCGGGCGCAATCTCGGAATTCCCTGCACCGTGCTGGATTTCCCAACCCGGCAAAGATTCATCCGGGAAATCGAAAAAGGATACGACTACGTCGGCATCAGTTCCATCGTGCAGAATTTCCAAAAAGTAAAATGGATGGTTGAACAAATCAGAAAAATCTCGCCGAAATCCAAAATCATTGTCGGCGGCTTTTGCGCCGCTGTCCCCGATTTGCAAAAAATTCTCGACGTGGACTACGTCTGCGTCGGCGAGGGCATTTCTTTCATGCGCGGCCTGCTCGGCCTGCCACAGGAATTTGAATTCAAAAATCCCGATGTCCGGACGGATTTCCGCGAACTGATGGGCGTTCCGTTATTCGGCATCCCCAAGGCGCCGCAGATCATTGTGGGGGTGGGCTGTTCCTACGGCTGCGACTTCTGCTGTCCCAGCCACTTTTTCGGCCGCAGGCACATCCGATTTTTCACCAGCGGGAAAGCCCTGTTCCAGGAAATCGAGCGCGTTTCCAAAAAATTCGGCCTGAATCAGATATCGCTGATCGGCGACGACAATTTCCTCCTGGACCTCGACCGTGCCGAGGAGTTGCGGCGCTGTGTCGTAAAAAGCGGCAGAATCTTCAACCTGCTTTTGTTCGGCTCAGCCGACAAGGTGGTGGAATTCGGCGTGGAGCGATTGGCGGAAATGGGCGCCAGCGTCCTCTGGCTCGGGCGGGAAAGCCGCTTTTCGTCCTATCCCAAAAACCGCGGCATCGACATGAAAGCGCTGGTCGAGGAACTGCGCCGCTACGGTATCAAAACCATTCTCAGCTCCATTTTGCTGCTGGACGGCCATACCAAAGAAAACATCCGCCAGGATATCGACGAGCATCTCGCCTGCCGCCCGGTCTTCAGCCAGTTCGCGCACTATGCCCCCTTGCCCCGAACTCCCCTTTGGGAAAGAATGCGTACGGAAGGAAGACTCCTGGACGGCATTCCCTGGGAAGACATGCATGCCTTCGATGAGCCGTGGTTTTATCACCCCCATTTTACCGCCCGCGAAGCCAGGGCCGTTCAGGAAGAAGCCTACCGGCAGGACTTTCAAGAGCTGGGTCCATGCTGGGCGCGCGTCATCGACGTGGAATACGAAAGCTGGAATTGCTTGAAAGACTCCGGCAAGGCCCATCTGCGGGCCCGCGCCGACTTTTTCGCCCGCCAGATGTGGAAACACAAGATTCTGCTGGCCGCGATGGATTATCTGGCACCGACGGAGCGGATGCGGGACATCATCGGCTCCGTCCGGCACCGGGTGGAAAAATCTTTCGGACGCATCTACCCGCTGCAGAAAGCCGCGGCGCGCGGCCTGTTCGTGACCGGGCGACTCCGTCAATGGCGAAACCGCCTGTGGGGGGATGTCCGCCAGCCCCCCACGCGCATGACGCATTACCGCGGTGACTGAACATGCATAACCCTTCAGACGCAATTCGGGAGAAACACAAAACGTGAAAATTCTTCTGGTCAATCCCATCAGCCGCAACACGTCTTTGTCCTCCCCGGACCTGGGAATGGGCTATCTGGCCGCGGCGCTCAAGCGGGAAAACCATGACGCCAGAATCCTGGATTGCGTGAACGAGCGCCTGTCTTTTAAAAAATTCGCCGACCTGATTCGGCGCCTGGATTTTGATGTCATCGGGTTCAAGGTGTTTTCCACGGATTTGTCATCCGCCAGGCAATCCATCGCAATCGCCAAACGGATTCGTCCCGAGGCAAAAATCATTCTGGGCGGCGCTCATCCTTCGGCTTTTCCCGGACAGGTTCTGCGCGATTTTCCGGAAGCGGACTACGCCTTCAGGGGCGAAGCCGAAAAAGGATTGACGGCGCTGCTGAGAGCCCTGCCCAATCCCGACGCCGCGCAGGAAGCGAAAATACCGGGGCTGATCTGGAGAAATCACGACCGGGTGGAAATCAACCTGCCCCTGTTTCTGGAAGATCTGGATTCGCTGGGGCTGCCGGACTGGACGGCCATCAACCCCCGCGCCTACCCTTTTCGAACGTCTTATCTGATCCCGTCAAAATACGTCGCGCCCCTTCTGATGACGCGGGGATGCCCCTACCCTTGCACGTTTTGCGCCTGCAGCTCGATCACCGGACGCGAAATCCGCGCCCACAGCGTTGACTATATCCTCCGCGAAATCCGAGTGCTCCAATCCGATTTCGGCATCCATGACTTTTGTTTCATGGACGACAATTTCCTGATTCTCAAGGACATTGTCAAAGACCTTTGCATGCGGGTCATCGAAGAGAATCTAGACATCCGGTGGTCCTGCCTCGGCATCCGCCTGAACCTGCTCGACCGCGAGATACTGAAGCTCATGGAAAAATCAGGATGCTACCTGCTGACGGTCGGCATCGAATCGGGCTCCCAGCGAATCCTCGATCACATGAAAAAAAATCTCACCATCGAACTGATCACGGAAAAATTAAATCTGATTCGCCGTGAAACCAAAATCCGGGTGATCGGAAACTTTATGCTGGGCTACCCGGAAGAAACAGAGGCGGATATCGAAAAGACCATCCGGTTTGCCGAAAGCCTTCCCCTTTTCGGAGCGAATTTTTTCCCCTTTCACCCCCTGCCTGGAACGGAAATCTTCGATAAACTGACGCGTGGAGGTGAGCTGAAAATCATCAACTGGGACGCCATGGGACAAGACAAAATTCCTTATGTTCCGCGGGGCATTTCCCGAAAAAGATTCACTGCTCTTCTGAGGAAGGCGTACCTGTGTTTTTACGCCCGCCCCAAGGCGATTTTCAACATTCTTGCCTCCCTTCGCTCCCCGGGGAGAGTGTTGTATCTTCTTCAAAGGATATGGAGACTTCTGAAATGATTTGACGCATACTTCTTGACACGTAAAATCATTCTTTCTATACTTTGCCGCTCTAGAAACGGCAACCGATGTAAAATTATATGAAAATAGCTTTTTTCAACATCGCCCATGAGTGTCTGGCCTTTTCCATCTTATCCGCCATCGCCAAGCAGGAAGGCCATACCGTCAAATTGCTGAACGCGCCGACACTATTCAGAGACGGTCTCACCCGGGAAATCAAATTCCTTTCCAACCTGTTCAACAATGACGAGGAGATCTTCAGGCAACTGAAGGAATACCAACCGGACTTGATCGCCTTCTCCGTCGTGACATACCATTACAAACTGGCCACGGAGTATGCCTTTCGTTGCCGGCGACTCTGTCCTCGGGCGAAAATCGTCTTCGGCGGCATCCACGTCTCC
>DAOSZO010000031.1:0-4357 GCA_035382085.1 Smithella sp. | reverse complement strand
AATCGCGCGCTGGCTCAAGGAAGCCAACTGCCGGTGGGTGGATTTCGGCATTCAGAATATCAACGAGGAATACCGCCAAACTTACCTCAAGCGCCACGAAACCAATGAAAATATCATCAAGACGATTCAGTTGCTGAAAAAATACAAAATCGTTTCCTTCGCCGATTACATCATCGGCCTGCCCGGGGACACCATAGAACATTACGAGGAAGCACGTCTCTTTTTTCTGGAAAATATGCCCGACATCATCGAGCCTTACTGGATGTCTTACCATCCCCAAACGGAAATTCTGGAAAAAGCCTTCCAACTCGGCATTCTCAATGATGAGCGGATGGATCTCATCAATCGGGGAGGCAATCCGCACAGCTATTTTGAAAGTTCTCTGGCTTCCCAGGATTTTCATAACCAGTACTATTTTATTTTTAAGGTGGTGCCTTCACTGCCTCTCTTTTTAAGGAAAAGGCTGACGTATAAAGCGGCCAGGGCCATCCCGTATTTCCTGAAGCTGCCCATCTTCATTTATTCCATCATTTATTTGAATGTGAAGCACAACAATCCCCGTATCGATATTCTGAAAGCGTTTTATGGAAAACAGATGATGAGTATTTTAAAAACAAAATATTTTTCCAAGAAGAAATCCTGATGTTGCCGAGAGGAGTTCCGGATGATCCCCAAAGTCCTTTTAACCTCTGTTTTTAAACCTTTTGCAGTCAATGACATTTATTCGCGGAAAGAATCCATCATTGAACTGCTCCACAATCAGTTGACCAAAGTTCAGGGCATCTATTCCCTGCGCACGTTTTACGACTCCTACGGCATTCACGCCATCGCCAACAATCTGGGCATTCCCTGCACCGTTCTTGATTTTCCAACACAAAAGAGATTTCTCCGGGAAATTGAAAAGGGGTATGATTTCATCGGCATCAGTTCCATCGTGCACAATTTTCAGAAAGTGAAATGGATGGTGGAACAAATCCGCAAAAAATCTCCGCGATCCAAAATCATCATCGGCGGTTTCTGCGCTAGCATTCCCAATTTGCAGAAAATTCTGGATGTGGATTACGTGTGCATTGGTGAAGGCATCAGCTTCATGCGGGCCCTGCTGGGGCTGCCGGAGAAATATACATTCAAAAATCCTGACGTGAAAACTGATTTGCGGGAATTGCTGGGCGTGCCTCTTTTCGGAATTCCCAAAATTCCCCAAATCGTTATCGGTTTGGGATGCTCTTACGGCTGCGATTTCTGCAGCCCGAGCCACTTTTTCGGCAGAAGACATATCCGATTCTACACGACGGGTAAGGCTCTGTTCGAAGCGATCCAACGCGCGTCCGAATCCTTCAGCTTGGATCTGATATCGCTGATCGGCGACGACAACTTTCTCATTGATCTCAATAGGGCGGAGGAATTGAGGCAATGCATGATTGCAAGCAAGAAGGTGTATAATCTTATGATATTCGGATCGGCGGACAAAGTGATGGATTTTGGTGTGGAAAAACTCGCCGAAATGGGCGTGAGCATCATTTGGATCGGCCGCGAAGGTCGTTTTTCCAACTATCCCAAAAACCGCCGAATCGACATGAAGACCCTGGTGGATGAGCTGCGCCGCTACGGCATAAAAACCATTCTCAGTTCCATTCTGCTGCTTGATCACCATACCAAAGAAAACATCCGTGAAGACATTGATGAACACCTCGCCTGCCGCCCGGCTTTCAGTCAGTTTTCCCATTACGCCCCTGTGCCGGGAACGGCGTTGTGGGAAAGAATGTGCAAAGAAAACAGGCTTATTCCCGGAATTCCATGGGAAGACATGCACGCATTTCATGAACCCTGGTTTTATCATCCCCATTTCACCGTGAAGGAGGGGAAAGATATTCAGGAGGAAGCCTACCAGCGTGATTTTCATGAACTGGGACCTTCGGTGTTTCGTCTGATTGAAACGGAATACAGGGGATGGGAGTACCTGCGTCACTGTGAAAAACCGCATCTTCGAGCACGAGCCAGTTACTTTGCCAGACAGATGAGAACGTATAAAATATTGCTTGCGGCCATGGAGTCCCTTGTGCCCACGGAGTCTATGCGGGGCATGATCAGAAATCTGCGAATACAAATTGAAAAATCTTTCGGAAAAATCAATCCGTTGTACAAAGCTGCCGCGGGCGGCATCTTTCTGGCCGGCCGATTCAGGGAATTCAGAAATCGGCGCTGGGGGGACGTCCTGCAGCCGCCGACGCGTTATGTACATTATCAAGGCTGAAGCATTTTCAATGAAGGAGATTTTTTTGCGGAAGAAAAATGGAGCCGATGACCAGATTCGAACTGGTGACCTACTGATTACGAATCAGTTGCTCTACCGGCTGAGCTACATCGGCACGCAACGCATCCAGCGTGAGCCCTTTTATCTTAAGGGATTTTTCTTGTCAAGTTTTTAGGTTATTGGCGAACGATGAATATCAGAATGGTCATTTTTCTCTCTTTTATCTTGCTTCTTTACGGGGGCATGAACTTTTACGTATTCCTCAAAGCGGATAAGATCTTTCATTTTTCCGGCGCGACGCGGATCATTCTGGTAATTGGCCTTTTCGCGCTGATTCTTGATCCGATTATCATAAAATTGATGGAACGACTGCATTGGGAAACGTTCGCGCGAGCCCTGGCTTGGGTCGGTTATCTCTGGATGGCTTTCGTTTTTTTATTTTTCTTTCTGCACGCAACTTTAGATTTGACCGGATGCCTTTTGAAGTTCATTGTTCCGGGTGCATTGGTTGAAGCGCGCGATGCAGCTTTCTTTTCGGCGGCATGCGTTATCACCCTCGCTTTATTGATTTACGGATATCACGATGCCCAAAATGTCCGTGTCACAAAACTTGAAATCCCCGCCGGCCGAATCGCCGTCCCCGAAAACAAAATCCGCATTGTCCAAATATCGGATGTGCATGTGGGATTAATTGTTCGGGGAAAAAGACTGGAGAAAATTCTTCAGAGCATCGGGGAATGCCGGCCGGACATTCTGGTTTCCACGGGAGACCTGCTTGACGGAGAACTGGACAATGTTACGGAGGAAGCTTCAAAATTCGCCGGACTCAAGGCGAAATACGGCAAATACGCCGTCACGGGGAATCATGAATACTATGCCGGCATAAAAAAATCTCTCGAATTTACACAAAAAGCCGGATTTGAAATTCTGCGGGATGAGGTCCGACATGTCGCCGGCATTAACATTGTCGGCTTCAACGATGAAACTGACAGGGCCTCTCTCTGGAGAGCAGACAAAGCGTTCTTTCAGCGCTTGTTCCGCCCCGACGGTTTTACATTGATATTAAAACATCAGCCGCGTGTTGATAACCGCCTGAATTTCAATCTCCAGCTCTCCGGACATACCCACGCCGGCCAGATTTTTCCCTTTATGTTCTTCACGCGTTTGTTTTTTCCAAAAAATACCGGATACTTTCATCTGGGTAAAGACAAGCACCTTTATGTCAGCTCCGGCGCGGGAACCTGGGGCCCTCCCGTTCGACTTTTGGCCCCCGCTGAAATAACCGTCATAGATCTAATAAAAAAATAATTTTTAATCCTTTTTCAAAAAGATTTCTTACAAAAAAATCAAACGATTTTTTTGTAATTTTTTTATTGGCAACGGCACGGACACAAAAAAATTTTTTCTTTCAAATTAACGATTTTCCCTTGACAACGCCCCTGTCCTCCTATATGTGTAAACCACATTTTGAACAAACCGGCACAACAAAAAAACATTTTTTTGAACATTACGAATATCTTTGGATATTTAAATAAAAAAGTCCGTTCTTATCGAAACTCCATATGGCATCAATTTAGATTCGCGACTGCGGTTTGACTAAATTGTTCAGGGCTGATTTCAGGTAAAAAGCGGGCGGAGCAGGAAATTCTCACCTCAAAAGGATGGTAATGAAAAACACAAAACTTGTTAACTTGTTGACATTTCTTGTTGTATTCATTTCTTTGGCTTTCTTTTCCCTTCCCTTAATGGCAGGCCCTCTGGGAGGAACCCAGCTGGCGCTGCGGGAAATCAACGCAGATGATGCCGATGCCGCCACAAACGAACCGGCACCGCAAAAACCTAAGCCCCAGGCGGCCGAGATTAAACCCGCCGCGACAGGTGAATACCCTAAAAGTCTGGAGCAGGAAATTCAAGAGCTCCGTGAAGAAATCCAAAGAATAAGAAACGAAAATGAAGCCAGGAAAATACTGGAAGTTCCGGAAGAAGAAAAAAGCAAATCGGTGGAAGACATTCTCTCCGCCGCGGGACGCCAATACACCCTCTTGAAAAAAGGAACAATCGGCCTTTCCTACACCTTCAACTATTCTTACTTCTCCGGAGACG
>DAOSZO010000030.1:0-30791 GCA_035382085.1 Smithella sp. | reverse complement strand
ACGTATTCGTCGAGAAACCTTTCACCTATACCGTCGCCGAGGCGGAGGAACTCAAACAAAAAGCCGACGAGGCCGCCGCCCTTTATGAAAAGCGCAACCAGATGCTCGATGAGGCCCAGGACAGGATGCTCAACGAGGCCGCCATGGCCGCGGAAGCCAAAAGAAAGGAACTGATGGAGGGCGTCCGCCGCGACGTGGAGCAGCTCAAGGCGAGATGGCAGGACATGCTGCTTCGCGAGCAGAGCGCTTTCTTCGGCGAACTGCGTCAGCGGGCGGCAAAGCAGCTCTATGAGACGGCGCGCCGCGCTCTGGGCGATCTTGCAGGTGCCGATCTGGAGGAGAGGATCGTGGACGAGTTTATCCGGCGGATCAACTTTCTGGATGAGGAAAAAAGCGTTCAGATACGCAATGCCGTCAAAGGCGGAGGCAATCAGGTGACCGTGCAGAGCGCGTTTGGCATTTCCGATGGCCAAAAGGCGCGGCTGGAAGAGGCTTTAAAAAAGCAGATCAGCAACGGCTTCACGCTTCGCTATGTCCGGCAGCCGGAAATCGTCTCCGGCATCGAATTGCGGGTCAACGGATACAAAATCGCGTGGAGTTTTAACGAGTACCTGGAGAGCTTGGTTGAAAGCATGATGGAAACCCTTCAAAAAGAAGCGCACGCGGCGTAAGGTGAAAAACGGAGGAGGCGTGTAATGAGTCAGGATACCAGCCAATTGGAAAGCAAAGAATTAAAAGATTTTCTGGAGGATACGTTTTCCACGATGGAGAAAATTCTGGATGAACAGAATCCAGAGCTGCGGCAGTACGAAGTCGGGACAGTACAGTTTGTCGGACGCGACATCGCCCGGGTCGGCGGGTTGCCGCACATTCGCGCCGAGGAACTGGTCCGTTTCTCGGGTAACTACATGGGGCTGGTGTTTAACATAGACCCCAAGGAAATCGGCGTGATTTTGCTGGATCCAAGCGAAAACCTGCAGGTGGGTTCGGAAGTGCATCGGACCAAGCGCGTATTGGATGTTCCCGTGGGGGAGGGTCTTTTGGGCAGGGTGGTGGATCCGCTGGGGCGTCCGCTCGACGGCTTGGGAGAAGTCAGCGCGTTCATGCGTCTGCCGGTCGAGAGACCGGCGCCAGCGGTCATGGATCGCGCGCCGGTCACCGTGCCGCTGCAAACCGGCATCAAGGTCATCGATGCGCTGATCCCGATCGGCCGGGGTCAACGCGAGCTGATTCTCGGTGACCGTCAGACCGGCAAGACAGCGATTGCCGTGGATACGATCATCAACCAGAAAGAGACAGGCATCATCTCGATTTACTGCGCCGTCGGCAAGAAGAGCGCCGATGTCGCCAAGGTCATCGCGGATTTGAGGGATTTCGACGTGATGAAGTCCTGCATCGTCGTTGTGGCCACGGGCGAGGATACGCCGGGGCTGCAGTTTATCGCGCCCTACGCCGCCACGAGCATGGGCGAATATTTCACGGAACAGGGCAAGGACGTTCTGATTATCTATGATGATCTCACCTCGCACGCCCGCGCTTACCGGGAAGTGTCTCTGCTTTTGCGCCGTCCTCCGGGACGCGAGGCTTTTCCCGGTGACATTTTTTACATTCATTCACGTCTTCTGGAACGGTCCACGCATCTGCGACCCCATTTGGGGGGCGGGTCGCTCACCTCCCTGCCCATCGTGGAAACCGAAGCGCAGGATATATCTTCCTATATTCCGACGAATCTGATTTCCATCACCGACGGTCAGATTTATCTATCGCCGGTCCTTTTCAATAAAGGCATTTTGCCGGCGGTGGATGTGGGCAAGTCCGTGTCCCGAGTCGGCGGCAAAACCCAGTTGCCGGCGTATCGTTCCGTGGCGGGCGACCTGCGCCTTTCCTACACGCAGTTTGAGGAACTGGAGTCCTTTTCCCGGTTCGGAACGCGGCTGGATGATTCCACCCGAAGGACCCTGGAGCGCGGCTGGCGAGTGCGCGAAATTCTGAAACAGGGGCAGTACAAACCGCTTCGCGCCTCGGAGCAGATCGCCTCGCTGATTTCGGTGACCTCCGGCTCGCTGGATTCGGTCCCCATCGAGAAAATTCGGGAAGCGGAGGCGGTTCTTCTTAAAGCCGTCAATGAACATCTGCCGGAACTGTGCGGACGCATTGAAGAAGGTAAAAAAATGGAGATGGTTGATCGCGATCATATGGTTGCGGAAATCAAAACGGCGGTGGCGCCCCTGGAAGAAACAGAGGAAAAAGATGCAGACCATTGAATCCCTGAAAAGAAAAATTAAAAGCGCGGGGGATCTTTTATCGGTCGTGAAAACGATGAAAGCGCTGGCGGCCGTCAGCATCCGCCAGTACCAGAAAGCCGTAGAGTCGCTTGATGATTACAACCGGACCGTGGAAATGGGACTGCAGATTGTTCTCAAGGATCGCGTAAGCCACCTGACGCAGACGAAGGCATCCGCCGCGAAAAAGATGGGGGCGATCATTTTCGGTTCGGATCAAGGTCTGTGCGGGCAGATTAACGAGCAAATCTGTGTTTTCGCCCTGGACGATCTCAAGGCGCAAGGCGTCAAAAAAGAAAACCGGAAGGTTTTGGCCGTCGGCGCGCGTGTCGCGGATTATATTGAAGATGCCGGACAACCCATCGACGAGTTGCTCAATACGCCCGGTTCCACGGCGGGCATCACGCCGTTGGTGCAGGAGATTGTCATGATTATTGAAGAATGGCATTTCAAAAATAACCTTGATTATTTTATCCTTTATTATAATGATTACATCAGTGGTTCCAATTATCAGCCTCACAAGGTTCAGTTATTGCCGGTGAATAATGATTGGCTCAAGGACATTGCCCGGAAGAAATGGGATTCGAAGAGCCTGCCCATCTACCGGATGGATGGCGACAGGATTTTTTCTTCCCTAATCCGTGAATACTTGTTCGTTTCCCTTTACCGGGCGTTTGCGGAATCGTTGGCCAGCGAGAATGCGAGCCGTCTGGCTTCCATGCAAAATGCGGAAAAAAATATTGAGGAGCAACTTCAGGATCTGCACGTGCAGTTTCACCGCACGCGACAGATGACGATTACCGAAGAACTGCTGGACATTGTTGCCGGCTTTGAGGCGTTGAGTTAATCAAAGGATAAAAAAAGAAAGAAGGTGAGCATTATGGGAGAATTGTACGTTTGCGGAATATGCGCCTGGCGCAGGGAATGTCAGAAGAAGTTTAAATTGGAAAAAGACGGGTTTATCAGAAGCCATTGCCCTGATTATACGAGAGACTTGACGATTAAGGTGGCGGCCACCGAAGAGAAGGAAGATGAAAAAATCATCATGGATCGGATGGTCCAACAGCAGGTGGATAAATGGCGCATGCTCTTGGATCGGGCGCTCAAGCAGGGCATGAAGATGGAGGATTTTAAGGGCGGACCGATCATTACGATTTCGAGAGAACCGGGCGCCGGTGGCAGTGAGATCGCGCGCCGATTGGCGCGGGCCCTGAACATGGATTTGATCGGCGGACAAATCATCCAGCATGTGGCGGACAGCGCCAAAATGAGCCGGAAAGTCATCGAATCGCTTGATGAAAGGGAGGTGACTTTTCGGGAAACGCTTCTTTCCTCGCTGTTCGGGGACAATTGGCCCTGGCCTGGAGAATTTCTGCACCACCTGATGAGGGTGGTGGGAACCATCGGCATTTTCGGCAATGTAATTATTGTCGGCAGGGGCGCCAGTTACATTTTGCCGCGTGAAAAAACATTTAAAGTCAGAATCATTGCGCCTCTGGAATTGAGAATCAGGCATTTCATGGAGGACAGGAAATACAGCCGGGCGGAGGCGGAGCAGTACGTCATTAAAACGGAAAACAACCGCAAAGCGTTTGCCCGGAAGTATTTTAACGCCGACATCAATGATCCCAATCATTACGACATGATTATCAACACCGAGAAAATCTCGGCTCCGGCGGCCACGGAAGCCATTATTGTCGCTTTTAACCAGCGAAGAAAGCGCAAACCGCTGACTTCTGAAACGGAGCAAAAGACGATCGGATGAGGGGTTTCGGATGTCGGGGGGATCATTTCCCGCGGTGCAATAAAAAAAGGCCTGATGATGAAACGTCGCAGGCCTTTTTTTATTTGGTGCCGGAGGTCGGAGTCGAACCGACATGTCCCCGAGGGACGGGGGATTTTGAGTCCCCTGCGTCTACCAGTTTCACCACTCCGGCGCGAGCAAGGCGGATTATATAGACGGGGGGCAAAAAGTCAAGCTCAAAATCTGTTTGACAAATAATGGCGGCTTGTGTTAACTGATGGCGCAATTCAGCCGATTTTTCTGGGGTTGTAGCTCAGCTGGGAGAGCGCTTGAATGGCATTCAAGAGGTCAGGAGTTCGATCCTCCTCAGCTCCACCAAAAAACAAAGGGAAGATTGCTTGGGCAATTTTCCCTTTTTGCTTTTGAACTTTTTTATAATTCGTCCACCTGTTTAATTATCCTTACCCTTTTTTCCTTAATCATTTCTGTTTTGTTGCCTTCGATCCATGTTCGGAAAGCTTCCTCTTTTTTCATGGCCAGCAGGGCCTTTTCATAGACCGCTTTTTGGGCTTCAAATTCCGTCTCTTCGGGTTTTTGCGTATCCAGAAGCTGGAAGATAAAGTAGGCATTGTTTATGAAAAGAGGTTTTTCCGAATAAGGCCGATGGGGGGACAATTGAAGAATAACTTCCAGCGCGTCTTGGTGAGAGCCGACCTTGGGAATGTTGTTGCTCGCTTGGAAGAACCCGGTTGTCCCAACGGGCAGTTTCTTTTCCTTGGCAAGGACCTCCAGGCTTCCGCCGGATCTGATTTTCTCCAAAAAGGCAAGGGCCTCTTTTTCCGCCAGCACGCGGCTTTGACTTTCGATGTAGCGCTTCCGGACGTCGTTTTCTATGTCGGCGAGCTTAGGCACGTGGGCGGCTTTCTTGTCAACGACTTTCAGCAAATAATAACCGTTGTCCGCTGCCAGAATTTTGCTTAAGTCGTTGGCTTGCAGATCCACAAGCACATCGGAGAGGTTTTTGACGCCAGCCAGTTCCGCCGGAATCTTGTTGAGCGTAAAAGAGTCCGTGGCATAGACGTTGAGGCTGTTCTTGGCCGCGTGAGCATCCAGATTGTCTTCCTGATAAATGGTTTCGCGCGCCTTCTTGGCTTCCGCGTAAGCGTTCATCATTCCCCTGCTTTTCCTAAGTTCCTTAACGATCATCGTTTGGGCTTCAGTTAAAGAAAGCAGCCGGCCGTCTTTTGCTTTGAAGTTCTGCCGGTTGCCGTTGTAGTAATCTTTCACGTCGGCATCAGATATGCTCGGGGCAAAACGCTCGGCGGAGAAAAACAAATACTTGATTTTGATCTGTTCGGGGACCCGGAAAGTATCGGCGTTGCTTTTCAAATAATCTTCCAACTCTTGCTGGGTCGGCGAGATGTTTTTGCGCAAATCGTCGCCGGATATTTTCACAAACCGGAGATTGATTTTCTGATTCTGTAGAACATAGAAATCATGAATCTCCTGGGAGGAGATTTTGATGCCGTCGCGGATGAACGACTCTATTTTTTTTGCCGTCAGATCCGCCTTCTGCAGTGATTCGAATTCTTCCGGCGTCATCCGGTTGAAGCGGAGAAGCTGGCGGTATTTCCGTTCGTCGAAGACGCCTTCGGTTTGCAGCATGGGCAGGGAGGTGATGCTGGATCGAAGTTCTTCTTCGGAGACCTGAATTTTTAAATCATCGGCCTTGGCGATGATGATCTGCCGATTGAGCAGATTGTCGAAGGCCGCCTGCTTGAGATTCATCTTCTTGACCATTTCGGGCGTCAGCTGCTCTCCGAATTGAAGACGCGCCATGTCGAGCAGTCGTTCATATTCCTTGTAAAATTCGCCGTCGCTGATGAGTTTTTTATCCACCTTGGCGACCACATTTGCGTGCCGGCCTCCCCGGCTCGAGCCGAAATAAAGTACAAAGACAATGATGATAATTCCGATAACCGCGGTCATGAACCAACCGCGCGCGTGTTTACGAAAAAACTTCAGCATAGAATCACCTCAGAGATGCGGAAAAAATTTTGCCAAACCATCTTAAAGCGTTAATCTCTCTATTATAGTCATGGGCAAAATGCAAATATAATTTAAAAAGGCGTTGCTTACCCTGTTGAAATACTGTATAGGGAAGCCGGATTGAGCGAAGTCTTTATATTGTTTATGAAAATACGGGAGGGGATTCATGCTGTTTGATTATGTTTTTGGAAAATTTTCCAATGATCTGGCCATTGATCTGGGAACCGCCAACACCATCGTGTATGTCAAGGGAAAGGGGATCGTCCTCAACGAGCCTTCGGTGGTGGCGGTGCACCAGGATTCCAAGGGCGTGAAAAAAGTTCTGGCCGTTGGCAACGAAGCCAAGAGCATGCTGGGGCGAACGCCGGGAAACATCGTTGCGATCAGACCGATGCGCGACGGCGTCATCGCAGACTTTGATATTACGGAGGCGATGCTCAAACATTTCATTCTCAGCGTGCACAACCGCAAATCGCTAGTCAGACCGAGAATCATCATTTCCGTGCCTTCCGGCATCACGCAGGTGGAGCGGCGGGCCGTTCGCGAAACGGTGGAATCGGCCGGCGCCAGGGAAATTTATCTGATCGAAGAGCCGATGGCCGCGGCGATCGGCGCGGGGCTGCCGGTCGCCGAACCGACGAGCTCCATGATTGTTGATATCGGCGGCGGCACGACGGAAGTGGCGGTCATTTCTCTGGCGGGCATCGTGTATTCCAAGTCGGTGCGCGTGGCGGGCGACAAAATTGACGAGGCCATTGTCCAATACATGAAGAGAAAACATAATCTGCTGATCGGCGAAAGAACGGCGGAGCTGATTAAGATGGAAATCGGTTGCGCTTATCCCTTTGACGAGATGAAAGTCGGTTGCATCAAGGGGCGGGATTTGATTTCCGGGATTCCCAAAATCGCCGAAACCAATTCCGAGGAAATCCGGGAAGCGATCAACGAACAGGTCACGTTCATTGTGGATGCCATCAAGGACACGCTGGAAAATTCCCCTCCCGAACTGGCCGGCGATATCGTTGACCGGGGAATCGTCCTGACAGGAGGCGGAGCGCTGCTGCACAATCTGGATGTTCTGATCAGAGAGGAAACCGGCTTGCCGATTACCGTGACGGATGATCCGCTGACGGCAGTCGCCCGGGGAGCGGGCATGGCCCTCGATCAGATCAATGTGCTGAAAGATATTGCCCTTGAGGTTTAGAAAATCGTGCCGTTCTGCGTCAAACGGGTCTTTTTAGCGTCCGGAGATTCCAATGGGATTCTCTGGATTTTTGCTGAGGTTCCGTTTTGCTTTATTTAATTTTTTCTGTCGATCCTCTGCAATCGTTGGCCAAGGATACTCGATTTCAGTGAATAAAATAATTGTCGGTTGTACGGCGCATGTTTCTTTTCAGGAAATATAAAACAGCCATACTGATCGCTGCGGTTCTCATCGTCTCGTTGAGCTTTGTTTTCTACGGCTTGAGATATGGTTCAGAGCGGATCTTCCTGAAGAAAATCGTAATGGAAATCGCTTCCCCCGTGCAGGGGGCGCTGGATTATGCCGTCAAAAGCATTCGCGACGCCTGGCTGCGCTATATCTTCCTCGTCGGCATTCAGGAAGAAAATAAAAATCTGAGAAAGAAGATCGGTGAGTTGGAAGCGACGATTAATACATACAAGGAAGGTTACCTCGAGGCGCAAAGACTCAGGAAGATTTTGGCGGTAGAAAATGAAAGCAATCACACCTTTGTGTGTGCCCGCGTCATCGGCAAAGAACTCGGCTCTCTTTCCCGAACCTTGTTGATCAATAAAGGTTCATCGGACGGTTTGAGAACGGGGATGCCGGTGCTGGCTCCTCCCGGTCTGATCGGCCGGTTGACGGATGTTTCCTGGCATTATTCCAAGGTGCTTTTGTTGATTGATGAGAACAGCAATATGGATGCCGTTGTCCAGCGCAACAGAACTCAGGGCATTATCAGTGGAGCGGGACCCGAGGGGATGATTCTGAAGTATGTTCCCCAAACGCAGGATGTTCAGAAGGGAGATGTCATCGTTTCTTCGGGTATCGGCGGGATCTTCCCCGCGGGGCTGATGGTGGGTCTGGTCCATGATGTTGATCGGAAGAACACCGGTCTTTTTTTAAAGATCAGCGTATTGCCTTTCACCGATTTGTCCAAGCTGGAAGAAGTATTGGTCCTAACGTCTGCGGCTCAAGAAATTCATTGACAATGTTGTATTACGTTCTGACGCCATTGTTGTTGATTCTGCTGATGGTCATTCAATCGACCTTGAGTGGCCTTTTTTTCCATGGCTTTTTGATCCTGGAGATTTCGCTCGTTGTCGTAATTTTCGCCGGTTTCCATTTGGATTTGCTCAAGGGCGTCTTTTTGTCTTTTATCGCCGGTTTCATCGTCGATTGCATCGGCGGCTTTATCCCGGGCGTGTCTTCTTTTGTTTATGTCTTGATTTTCTTGGGTTCTTTTTTTGTTTCCGAGTTTTTGGATACGGGGAAAAATTACGTTATCACGTCTTTCGTTTTTGTCTGCGTTCTGCTCAAAGAAGTGCTGCTGCTTTCTTTCTACAGCCTGACATTGGAAACCAACTTATTTGCCGGCGGTTATCTGGCGGTTATTGCCCAGTCGCTGATTGCCGGATGTTTTGCCCCTGTCGTTTTTTACGGCATGCGTCGCTTGGGGGAGGTTGTTTATGAAGATCGGCCGTAAACCTCTTTACGGACATGAACCTCTGGATCTGAAGCAGAAAATTAAAATTGCAGCTTTTGTCATTTCTCTGGGCATGGTCATTTTGGTGTTCAGGTTGGCTTATCTTCAGCTTATCAAAGGCGAAGAATTTCAGAAAAAGTCGGAAAATAATTCCATTCGTTTCCGTCAAATCAAGCCCCTGCGCGGGCTCATCAGGGACAGAAACGGTGTGGTGCTGGTGGATAACAAACCCTCGTTTGATATCGTCTTCATGCCCAGCAAGAAAAAGGGCAGCGATGTATCGGTGGAGAAACTCAGAGAACTATACAAAAACAAATCGCTGGAATTTTCTTTCGATACCGCTCTTTTGAAGAACGTTCCTCCCTACATTCCGGTCAGGCTGGAGAAAAATGTCAGCTTGGACAAGGTCGCTTTGATTGAAACCAACGCTTTGGATTTGCCGGGAATCTACATTGACGTGACGCCGATCCGGCTTTATCTGGATGGTGAAATTCTTGCGCCCATCATCGGTTACACGGGAGAAGTCAGCAAAGAGGATATCGCAAAAAGCAACGGCGCGTATTCTTACGGCGATATTCTGGGTAAGCATGGATTGGAAAAATTCTTTGATGCCTATCTCCGCGGCCGACGGGGAGCGGAACTGGTGGAAGTCAACGCTTTCGGGCGCGAAATAAAGAATCTGGGGAAAATCGAACCGCTTTCCGGATATAATATCACCCTGACGATTGATGCCGACTTGCAGAAAGCCGCCTGGGAGGCGCTGCAGGGGAGACCGGGCGCCGCCGTCGTTTTGGATCCGAAAGACGGGGCGGTACTGGCCATGGTCAGTTCTCCCTCTTTCGATCCCAATTTGTTTGACAGCGGCATTTCCAGCGAACAATGGAACAAACTGCAGACCAATCCCTGGTCGCCTCTGTCCAACAAAGCCATTGCCGGGCAGTATCCTCCCGGCTCGACGTATAAATTAATTATTGCCGCCGCGGCTCTGGAGGAGGGCGTCATTTCTCCCGACACAAAAATTCTCTGCAATGGATCATTTACGCTGGGGAACAGAATCTACCGCTGTTGGAACAAGCGCGGTCACGGTTATATTGATCTGCATCAGGCGATTGTGGGCTCCTGTGACGTCTATTTTTACACACTCGGGAAAATGCTCGGGGTGGACAAGATCGCCCAATATGCCAGGCGGTTCGGGCTGGGGGACGTCACCGGCATTGATTTGCCCAATGAAAAGGCGGGTCTGGTTCCCACCAAAGAATGGAAGTTTAAGAAAAGAAAGGAAGCCTGGCAAATGGGCGAGACCATCTCCATTTCTATCGGACAGGGTTATAATTTAACAACGCCGCTTCAACTGGCGATGGCATTTGCCGCCTTTGCAAACGGCGGCACGGTATGGAAACCTTATCTGGTAAAACGGATTGAATCACCGGACGGGAAAATATACCGGGAATTTTCCCCGGAAAAAAGAGGGGAATTGAAACTGAGTCCACGGACGCTTGAGGTATTGAACAGCGCCCTGTGTGGAGTGGTCAACGAACCGGGGGGAACCGGCCGAGCCGCTCAGATACCGGGATGGGATGTCTGCGGAAAAACGGGAACGTCCCAAGTGGTGGGATTGCCGCAAAATGAAAAGGCTCGGCGCGCAAAGTTCATCGGGGCTTTCCATAAAGATCATGCCTTGTTTTCCTGTTACGCGCCGATGAAGAATCCGGAGGTAGCCGTGGCGGTCATTATGGAAAATGCGGGGGGTGGCGGCGCGGTAGCCGCTCCGGTGGCGCGCCGGATTTTGTCGGCTTACATGGACGGCAAGAAAAGAGACAGGGAACGTAGAAGCGAAAACAAAGTCATCGAAGAAGACGCGGCGGTTCGTGAGCCGTAGGGAGCTGGAGATGTTGCAAAACAGGTGAGATGCCCATGATTTTCTTGAAATTCGATCGCCGGATATTTCAGTATTTTGACTGGATGCTTTTGGGATTTGTGCTGGCCATCTGCGGGATCGGCATTCTAAATATTTATTCGACGGGATTCAGTTCAGGCCAGCAGCAGATTCCTCTTTACCTCAAGCAGATCCAGTGGCTTGGCCTGGGACTGGTTTTGATGCTGGCAGTGTTTTTCATCGATTATCGCGTCGTCGTTCAGTACGCGTATGTCATCTACGGTGTTGCCGTCGCGCTTTTGTTGCTGGTCATGATCTTCGGCTATTCGTCGCACGGTTCCCAGCGGTGGATTAACATCGGCTTCTTTTCTTTTCAGCCGTCGGAGCTGATGAAAGTCGTGATCATTATCGCCTTGGCCAGATATTTCGAAAATCACAAGTCCAACGAACCCTATCAACTGAAAGAACTGGTTGTGCCTTTTTTCTTGGCGGCACTTCCTTTCTTGCTGATAGTGAAGCAACCTGACTTGGGAACGGCCTTGATGTTGATGATTATTTTCGGGTCTCTCGTCCTTTTCATGGGCATCGACAAAAAATCGCTTTTGACCGTTGTCATCGTCGGTTTGGTATGCATGCCCGTGGCCTGGTCCTTGTTGAAGGACTATCAGCGGGAGAGGTTGATCACGTTCCTCAACCCTGATAAAGATCCTCTGGGCGCCGGTTATCACGTCATCCAATCAATGATTGCCGTCGGGTCGGGAAAATTTTTCGGAAAGGGATTCTTAAGCGGTTCGCAGACGCAGCTGAAGTTTTTGCCTGAACAGCAAACGGATTTTATTTTTTCCGTGTTTGCGGAAGAGTGGGGTTTTGTGGGCACGATAATTTTAGTCGCCCTATTCATGATTGTGATTTTATGGGGGTTGAAAATTGCCTCCCAGGCCAAGGATATGACGGGAACAATCATCGCGTTCGGAATTACGGCTCTTATTTCCTGGGAATTTTTTATCAACACCGGCATGGTTTTGGGGATTTTGCCCGTGGTGGGCATTCCCCTGCCTTTTTTCAGCTATGGCGGTTCGGCAATGTTTTCGATGCTGCTGGCAGTCGGCTTGTTGATGAATGTCAGCGCGCGAAGATTTATTTTGCAACGATGACGATAATGGATTATGACGTGAAAAATAATTCATCGAAGCGAGGAGGACAACGTGTGGGAAAAAAAGAAAAAAGAGGTTGAGGATATTAAGGCCTTTTTAGGGCAGGGGGCCGAGTTTGAGGGAAAGCTGATTTTTGAAGGTTCCGTGAGAATTGATGGCATTTTCCGCGGTGAAATTCACGGGCGGGGTTCGCTGGTTGTCGGTCAGGGTGCTTCGCTCAGGGCGAACATAGACGTGGGGAGCATCTATATCAGCGGAGAAGTGCAGGGGAACATTGAAGTTAAAGAAAAAATAAATATTCATTCCAGCGGCAGGTTTTTCGGAGACGTCCGCACGCCGGTATTTGTCATGGAGGAAGGAGCTGTTTTTGACGGGCGTTCACATATGGATAGTACGGGTGGGAAAAATGGGGACGATAAAACCGAACTCTCATTGATTTGATATAGGTATAATTTGTATTAAAATATTGAGATGATTATTAAATTTTGTTATTTCCCCTTCGAAGTTTTTTTGTTCCGGAAAAAAATAGACTGCTGGTCAGAAAATGCTTGACAAGAAGGCTTTGATGTGTTTATTAACCACGCAAGTTTGAGTATGAACAGCAGGGTTGATTCAATCCCCGCCGGTTGTATTCAAGAAGCACGTGAAAAAATTATTGCACCGGATCATTCTCAAAAACGTGTTTAAGATTTTCTCTTAGTCCAATCATGACGGGGCAATAAAACGAGGTAAGCAATGGTTAAAGTCATTCCTGATTACACTCTATTAATTCAGATGGCGTTATTTGTTCTTCTTATCTTTATCCTCAACTTTCTTCTCTACAAGCCTATTTTATCAATTATTGACCGCCGTAAAAAACAACTCGAAGAGTCCGAAAATGAAATTAAGCTGTTTAATGAATCGGTGGAAAAAAGAGTTGCCGAATACGAAGAAAAATTGAAGCAGGCGAAAATCAAAGCCTCGGAACTGAAAAAAGAAATTATTCAGGAAGGAGCGAATCAGGCAAAAAATATCATTGATGCCGTTCGCAATGAAATTCCCGTCATTGCTCGTGAATACCAGCAAAAGATGGAGCAGGAAATTGACAAGGCAAAAGCGGTTCTGGACAGCCATTATAAAACGTTGTCCTTGGAAATTGCCCAGAAAATATTGGGGAGGCCGGTGCAATGAAAAAAACATGGTCATGGATTGCAGCGATTTCGACTTGTTTAGTTTTTGTCGGGATTGCTCTGGCTTCCGGCGAGGGCGAGGGCGGTCACAGTGCCGAAAAATGGATTGATTTGGGAAAAAAGACTTTTAATTTTGTTGTCCTTATCGGCTTGCTTTATTGGCTTCTGGCGGCAAAAATAAAGGATTTTTTCGTCGGACGCCGCGCGGAAATCAAGGAAAGCATTGAGAAGGCGGCAGAACGAAAAGCCGAGGCGGAAAAGAAATTCAGAGAGTATTCGGAAAAGCTGGATAAGGCGTCGATGGAGATCGACAATATCTTTGAAATGATTAAAGCGCAGGGGGTCGCCGAGAAACAAAAGATTATTGAAGACGCGGAAAGAACAGCCAAGAAAATGAAAGAAGACGCTCAGGCGCGCATTGAACAGGAAACGAAAAAGGCAACAGATATGCTCAAGGCGCAGGCGGTAGAGATTTCCGTCCAGATGGCTGAAGAGATTCTCAAAAAAAACATCACCCAAGAAGACCATGCCAAGATGGTCAAAGAATATATTGACAAGGTGGTAACCAAACATTGATCAGCAATATATCCAAACGTTACGCGCGTGCTTTTTTTGATATTGCCAGTGAACAGAACAAAATAGAAGAATATTATCAAGAGCTGAATCAGTTTGATTCTGTCGTTTCTCAGAACAAATCCCTGAAAGAATTTCTGGCGAATCCGATATTTGAACAGGCAAGCAAAAAAGGTGTTGTGGAAAGTATAATCGGCAAGTTGAATCTTTCCGGCATGTCGGCGAGCTTTTTGAGGCTTTTGGTTGATAAGAAAAGAATTGATATTTTGAGCGATATTGTTGTCGGCTATCGCCAGCTCATGGATGAAGCGCTGAAAAAGGTGCGGGTCAATGTCAAGACAGCGTTTCCCCTTTCCGAGGAATTGAAGTCCTTCATCAGGACCAACCTGGAAAAATCAATGGGCAAGACGGTTGAGATGACGGTGGAAGAAGATGCCACGTTGCTGGGCGGCGTGGTAATCGGTGTTGGCGACACGCTCTACGATGGTAGCATCAAAAATCAATTGAATAATATGAGGAATCTCTTAGGGGAGGCAAGATAGGACATGGAAACAATTAAAGCGGAAGAAATTAGTCAAATTATTTCTGAGCAAATTAAGAGCTATGAGAAAAAGCTTGATATAAGCGAAACCGGTACGGTCTTATCCGTGGGTGACGGCATTGCCCGTGTCTACGGCGTCCAGAACGCGATGGCCATGGAGCTTTTGGAATTCCCCGGCGGGATTTTGGGGATGGTTCTTAATCTGGAAGCGGATAATGTCGGTGTCGCGGTTCTTGGTGAAGTGACCCACATTAAGGAAGGCGACATTGTCAAGAGAACCGGAAAAATCGCTCAGGTTCCCGTCGGTGAAGGTCTGCTGGGCCGCGTCATTGACGCAACGGGCAAACCGCTGGACGGCAAGGGTCCGATTGAAACCAAAGAATTCCGCCGCATCGAAATGGTGGCTCCAGGCGTTATTCAACGTCAGCCGGTCAATCAGCCGATGTATACCGGTCTGAAAGCCATCGACGCCATGACGCCGATTGGGCGAGGTCAGCGCGAGCTGGTTATCGGCGACCGCCAGATCGGCAAGACGGCCATCTGCATCGATGCCATTATCCGGCAGAAGGATACCGGAATAAAGTGCATTTATGTTGCCATCGGCCAGAAGAAATCAACCGTGGCGCAGGTGGTGGAGAAATTGAAACAATACGATGCGCTTTCCTACACTTGTGTCGTCGCCGCTTGCGCTTCCGACCCGGCGACGCTGCAGTATATCGCTGCTTATTCGGGATGCAGCATCGGCGAATATTTCAGAGACAACGGCCAGGATGCCTTGATTATTTATGACGATTTGTCCAAGCAGGCCGTGGCTTACCGCCAGATTTCACTGTTGCTGCGTCGTCCCCCCGGACGTGAGGCCTTCCCTGGTGACATTTTCTACAATCACTCCCGTCTGCTGGAGCGCGCGGCCCGCGTGAGCAAGGAACTGGGAGGCGGTTCTCTGACGGCGCTTCCGATTATTGAAACCCAGGCCGGTGACGTTTCCGCTTATATTCCGACCAACGTTATTTCGATTACGGACGGTCAGGTTTATTTGGAACCGAGTTTGTTCTTCTCCGGTATCCGTCCGGCCATCAACGTCGGTCTTTCGGTGTCCCGCGTCGGCGGTGCCGCCCAGGTGAAGGCGATGAAACAGGTCGCCGGAACCTTGAAGCTGGATCTCGCTCAGTACCGCGAACTGGCGGCCTTTGCGCAGTTCGGTTCTGACTTGGATAAGGCGACCCAGGCGCAGTTGGATCGCGGTGTCCGTCTGGTGGAATTGCTCAAGCAGCCCCAATATCAACCGATGTCTCTCAGTCAGGAAGTTGTCGTGCTTTTTGCGGGAACCAGGGGATTCATTGACAAATATGATGTGGACAAGGTCAGGATCTATGAGGAACAGCTGTTGAGCTTCATGGAAGGAAAACATCCTGAAATCCTGAAGGAGATAGAAGAAAAACAAGTCATTTCGCCAGAACTGGAAAAGAAAATGAAGGACGTTCTGACTGAATTTGATTCTGTCTTTGTGGCGGAATAAATTTATGGGATTGCCACGGGCCTCGACCCGTGCCATTGCAATAAAGGTTGAGGAGAAAGTTAAGTGCCCTCGCTAAAAGATTTAAAAAGAAAGATTGTCGCGGTTCAGAAGACCAAGCAGATCACACGCGCCATGAACATGGTTGCGGCTTCAAAATTCAAATCTGCTCAATTGAAAATGGAAAACTTCCGCCCCTATGCCGGGAAATTCATGGAAGTGCTCAATAGCTTGGCATTGCGTGTGGACAGTTCGACGCATCCGCTGCTTGCTGTTCGCGATCCGAAGAAAATACGCGTGATCTGCATGACATCCGACCGCGGACTTTGCGGTGGTTTTAATACCAACGTCATCAAAGCCACGGAAAGATTCATCAAGGAAAAGGAAAAAGAAGGCAAAGATGTTTCTCTCATCGCGGTTGGCCGGAAATCAAGGGATTTTTTTAAGAAAAAGGCAAAAATCATCGCCCAGAAAACCGATGTGTTGAGCAAATTCGACATGACGCTGGCGGTTTCCATTGCCGATGAAGTCATTCTTCCATTCATCAAAGAAGAATATGACGAGCTTTATTTGATCTATAATCAGTTTATCAATGTGTCCGTTCAGAAGCCGACCGTTGTGAGGCTGTTCCCTCTGCCGTCCATCGGTCAGGAAGCTGACGTTGATCCCGACAGATTCCTGGATTACACCTACGAGCCTTCGGATGAAGCCCTGTTGCAGAGATTGCTTCCGATGTATGTTCATGTTCTTGTTTACAGGGCCTTGCTGGAAACGTCAGCGGGTGAAAACGGCGCCCGGATGGCGGCCATGGATAATGCGACGAGCAACTGCCAGGAATTGATCGATTCGTTAACGTTGAAAATGAACAAAGCCCGGCAGGCGGCGATTACGGCGGAGTTGATGGATATCGTCGGCGGAACGGAGGCGCTGGCCAAATCTGGCGGTTAAGCGATGATTTTTCTGCGGGAGACCGCATGTAAAATAATTTAATACGACTATTTGCAAGGAGATAGTTATGAATATCGGAAAAATTGTTCAAGTTATTGGACCTGTTGTTGACGTGGCCTTTGAAGAAGGGAAACTTCCCAGTATTTTAAATGCCTTAACTGTGACCAACCCGGCCATCAATAACGAGGAAGATAATTTGGTTATTGAAGTCGCTCAGCATCTTGGCGATAATGTTGTCCGTTGCATCGCAATGGATATTACGGATGGTCTGGTGCGCGGCATGATCGCCAAAGATACAGGCGCTCCCATTAAAGTACCGGTCGGCAAAGAATGCCTCGGCCGGATATTGAACGTTGTCGGGCGTCCTGTGGACGGATTGGGACCGGTCAATGCTCAGAACTATTCTCCCATTCATCGTGAATCACCGGCGTTTCTGGAACAGGATACATCGGTGCACGTTTTGGAAACGGGCGTCAAGGTTATTGATCTGCTGGTGCCGTTCCCCCGCGGCGGCAAGATGGGCATGTTCGGCGGCGCCGGCGTCGGCAAAACCGTCGTCATGATGGAAATGATTCACAACATCGCGATGCACCACGGTGGTATTTCGGTATTCTGCGGCGTGGGTGAAAGAACCCGTGAGGGCAACGACCTTTACCGTGAAATGTTGGAGTCCGGCGTTATCAAACAGGCCGCTCTGATTTACGGCCAGATGACGGAGCCTCCCGGAGCCCGTGCCCGTGTGGCTTTGACAGGTCTGACGGCCGCCGAGTATTTCCGCGATGTGGAAGGTCAGGACGTGCTGTTCTTTGTGGATAACATCTTCCGTTTCACGCAGGCCGGCTCCGAAGTTTCGGCTCTGTTGGGACGCATGCCTTCCGCGGTTGGTTATCAGCCCACATTGGCAACTGACTTGGGAGAATTGCAGGAACGTATCACCTCGACGACCAAAGGCTCGATTACAGCTGTTCAGTGTGTTTACGTTCCCGCCGACGACTTGACCGACCCTGCTCCGGCGACGACATTCGCGCATCTTGATGGAACCGTCGTTTTGTCCCGTCCGATTGCGGAACTGGGCATTTATCCGGCGGTGGATCCTCTGGATTCGACATCCCGTATCCTCGACCCCAATATTCTGGGTCAGGAACACTATCAGGTGGCACGTCAGGTGCAGGTAACCCTGCAGAAATATAAAGACCTGCAAGACATTATCGCCATTTTGGGTATGGATGAACTCTCCGAAGAAGACAAGCTCACGGTCAGCCGCGCCAGAAAGATTCAGCGGTTCCTGTCGCAACCTTTCTTTGTCGCCGCCCAGTTTACCGGAACGGAAGGCAAATTTGTTTCCGTGGCGGACACGATAAGGGGCTTCAAAGAAATCTTGGAAGGAAAGCACGATGATCTGCCCGAACAGGCTTTTTACATGGTCGGTGGTATCGAAGAGGCTGTGGAAAAAGCCAAGAAGATTGCCGGTTAATGGATAATATCGGGAGAAGATAAATGGCTGATGAATTAATGTTGGAAATCGTGACGCCGGAAAAATTGGCTTTTTCAGATAAAGTCGAAGAGGTGACGATACCGGGTACCGAAGGTGAGTTCGGCGTATTGAAAGGTCATGAGGCGTTCTTGAGCTCGGTGGATATTGGTGAACTGAACTTTCTCAAGGATGGCAAGAAAACTTATTACGCCGTCAATACCGGTTATGCTGAAGTGACGTCCAGTAAAGTCACCGTTTTGGTTGAAACGGCGGAAAGGTCGGACCAGATAGATAAGGAAAGAGCCCTGAGAGCCAAGGATCGGGCGGAGACGCGTCTGGGACAATTGACAAAGGAAGACACGGAATACGAGATTATGAGGGCCGCGTTGGCGCGCGCCATCGCCCGCATCAACGTTTCGGATAAAAAGTAAATAATAAATATATCCATTTTAATAAGAAAATCGTTTACTTGGGACGATTTTATTATTTTTTTTGAGGATGCCTTGACTTTTTCCAAGATCGTCAATATATTTTTTCAAAAATTTAAAAAAATAAGAGAAGGAGACAGAGATGTCTGTCTTCAAGTTCGGTAAATTTAAAATCAAAAGGAGGGCATTATGAAAAAAGCATTTTTGAAAATTGCGATGTTGGCCGTGTTGGTGGTTTTTGTATCTGCCGCATCAGTTTTTGCCGCAGACGAAAACAAGAATTTCATTTCCAATAAAGTGGGTGTGGGCTATCAGGGAATGGTTGTCGGTGATTTTCTGAATGGCCTTTCCGTGCGCGGATGGATTGGCGACCGAGTAGGCTTGGAAGCCAGCGGCTTTTATGGTCGGGCAAGCGTGGAGATGGAAGAGGGCCGTTACGGAAAACATGAAGTAAAAGGCGATCTTTGGACGATTGAAGCCAAAGCCATGTTTGCTTTTATTGTAAGGAATTACAGCAAATTCTATGCCGGCGGAAAAATTGGTTATGGCCAGGTCAACACTTCGGAACCCTATGAAGAAATCGACGGCACCAGCTTTTGGACCCCCGGCTTGTTCATCGGTTCCGAATGGAGTTTCCCGCAGCTTCCCGAAGTCGGTTTCAATTTTGATGTGGGATATTCCTGGCTGATCTATGACAATAAGGTCAATGATGATCCTTATGAATACATAAATCTGAATCTCAGCGGCATCACGGCGACGTTCGGGATACACTACTACTTCTAATCCGCAACGCTTGGTTTTTGAAAAAATTGTCCCCTTGGTTGTTTTTACGAACAGCCAAGGGGATTTTTTTATTTCCATTGACACAGAAGAGATATTCTCTTAAATTATGAAAGAAGCTATATTTGATTACAAGGGATTATAATTTAAAAAAAGAAAGTTCTTTATCTAAGGAGGGAAAAATGAAAAGAATTGGTCTGATGATTTTATTTTTGCTTTTCGCGCAAAACGCATTTGCCGCGCCCCAAACCGGATTTTATTTTGGCTTTGCCGGCGGTTACGTCATTCCTCAGACAATGTCTTTTTCCGATCCGGATGACGGCTATGAGTATTTCGATGCGACACTGGAAAACGGTTACAATCTGGCTGTCAAGACCGGATGGCTCACGCCTTTTACCCAAAGCATTATGGCTATGGAAATAGAGTATAATTATTTCAACCATGATTTCGATAAGAGCAAGGTTATTCCTTCGCCCGATTATCCTCTCTGGCGACATTGGATGGGAACATGAGCCTGCACGCCGTTTTATTTAATCTCAAGGCGCGTTATCCCCAGGGGCCGGTTCATCCCTATGCCGGATTTGGATTGGGGTACGCCTATGCCAGCGTGGGAGAAATCACCGAAAGAGAATACGGCGGTTCGGGAACGGAAATTTGGGAAGGTGAGTCAGGCGGTGGTTTCTGCTGGCAATTTCTGGCCGGATTGGATTTTGATGTCGCCCCAAATATGAGTATCGGTGTGGGATATAAATATTTTGCGGCCTACCCAACCGTCGGTGATGAGTACGGAGATGGTTACTATGTTGATCTTGACTACCGAGCGAGCATTATTACGCTGGGGTTGACCTTTAAGTTCTGAAGTATTTGAATTAATTAAAATAATTCTTGAATTGTTGAGATGAGTCGCGGAGGTGAAATTTTTTTCAGCCTCCGCTTTTTTTGTTGCGTACGAATGCTTTTTTACAAGTCGCTATGTTGATTCAAAAATATTTTCGATATTGAGTTTGATTTCCATGACCGAATTGGCTTCCGCTATTTTCTCCGGCGATGAAAGGACCGCTACGGACGCCGACTTGACCGCGCTGGCGAAATATTCCGCCAGGGCGTTTTTCACTTTCTGCGGCGTGGCGGACAAAATGGCTTCTCTGAACTTCTGCCTCATTTCATCCGTGACGCCGCCCAGATGTCTCATCAGGGCGAGATAGCCCCGTCCCGCGGGATCGGTCGGCCTGTCCAGTACCGCAATGGAGCTGATGATCGCTTTTTCCAGATCATCCTCCGATAGCTCATGGTTCAGATAATATTCCTGCGCGTTTTTAAAGGTCGTGAGCGTTTGCGCGATATGGGGATCCCGGTAGGAAAGAAAAGAAAAGAGACCCAGCGCCGTGTCAAAAGAAGACATTCCGCCGTAGGCTCCGCCCTGCACGCGGATATGTTTATAAAGATAATTGTTGGATAAATCTTTTGATGCGAGCACCAGATACGGAGAGATCGGATCGGTGTAGGCCGGGGTCTTTAAGACGTAGGCGATATAAGACACCTGAGAGGGGACGGAAATGCCGACATAAACCGGTTTGAGATCGGGCGTCGTAAACTCTTTCGTTTCCCCGCTTGACGGCAATCTTTCCGCGAATCGTCGGATGTTTTCTTTTATTTTGTCCAATCCTTCCGTGTCGGCGGTGATATTGATGAGGAGGTTTTGCCTTCTGAACAAAAGATGGCGCAACGCGTCGAGCTTTTTCCGGATATCCTCTTTCATTTCAGGGAATTTTCCGGCGACGGCTTGCATGAATTTAAACTGGGTGCGGCCATGCCATTGTTCGTCTCGGTAGCCGGGGAGCGTCAGCGCGGCACCCGCCGCCGTCCTTGCGAAAAGATGACCTGAAGGAATAATGGCGGATAGAAGGTTGTTCTTCCTTTCGGAAATCAAATCTTTCATCCGCGCTTCATTGGTCAAATCCGCCTCGTAAACGACGTCGCTGACGATGTCAAACGCGTTCTGAAGATTGCGATACAAGGCTTTGAAGGAAAAAATCATTTTCTGCCAGGTTTTCTGGCCGTCGGCGGTGAAACCCGAAACCAGGCTGTAACCGAATCCGCCCAGTGCGAGGGCAATGCGTTTGGCCATTTCCTCGTAAGTATATCCTGCCGCCCCCATCCCCGTAAGTATTTTTCCCAGCAGAGGCAGATAAATCTGGATTTCCTCCGGGATGTGCGACACGTCGAAAGCCAGATCCACATACGCGATGTCGTTGGTAAAGATGTCGTGTTCCAGAACTTCGATGGCCTCGATGAATCGCCGGCTGGTGGGGATCGTTTCGATATTTCTGGGGATATCTTTTACTTTTGTTTTGGGAAGACTCGCCGCTGCCTCGGGGATGTCGGGTTCCAACTGATATTTTCGGAGTTTCTTGGTCTGTTCGTTGATGGCTTGAAGCTGATGTTTGGAAAGCGATGCCTTGAACCGGGTCATTTTCTCCCGGTGGGCCCTTTCCTTTTTGTCGTTGAAATCAACATCAGGTTCCATGATGGCCGTGATCCGGTGTCGGTTTTCCACCAGCCATTTTCTCGTGATTTTCTGAAATATGAGCGGATCTTCTTGCCAGCGCGCGCGGATCGTTTCGATGATCCGCGGGAAATCCAGCCCGATCAGGGGGTCTCCATCATAGAGCCAGGTCTGGAAAACGTTGTTCATCAGAGAGATTCCGTACGGATAGGATCCCCGTACAATCTCTTTTCCGTGAAATTCCACCTGATGCAAAACGCCTTCAATCAGCTCGGTTTCATAGCCTTCCTCGACAATCTTTTCCAGCGATTCCAGGATGAGCTTTTCGATCTTCTCCGCGTCGGCGCTATCCGCGTTTCTCAGACCCGCGCAGAACATCAGTTGTTTTAAATCCCCTTCAATGCCGGTCACCGGCGTCAGGTCTTCTCCCAGTCCGGAATCAATCAAGGCCTTGCGCAGGGGACTGGCGGCGCTTCCCACTAACAGCGTGGAGATAATTTCCAGCATCAGGGATGTTTCGTAATCGGTGTTTTCGGACAGCATCCAGGCGACGTTGACCATAGTTTTGCGCTCGGGGGATTCTTCCTTTCCCAGCGGGTAGGTGCCGCGGACCACGCGGGGTTCGGAAATGCGTTTTTGACTGGCAATCGAGGAATGGATGGATGTTTTGCCGAAACCGGCCAGCGCTTCGGCCAGAAAAGAAAGATGTTCCGCGGTTTCAATGTCTCCATAGATGAAAAATCTGGCATTCGACGGGGAATAATAACGGCGGTGATAATCCTTGAACTGCTCGTAGGTCAGCGATGGGATCACCTCGGGATCGCCTCCGGAGTCAAAGGCATAAACCGTGTCCGGATAAATGTTTTCCTGCAAGACTTTATACATCAATGTGTCCGGCGACGAGTAAGCCCCCTTCATCTCATTATAAACAATCCCCGAAATGATCAGGTCGCTTGACATGTCGTCGGGGCGGGCCAACTCCAGGTGACGGCCTTCCTGAAGAAACGTTTCCTCCAACAGCCGCGGGTGAAACACCAAATCGGTGTAAACGCGCGCGAGGTTGAAAAAATCGTTTTTAATCTGGCTGGCCACCGGATAGATGGTTTTGTCCGGATAGGTGAAGGCGTTGACAAAGGTCTGCATCGTGGCGCGGATGAGTTCTTTGAAAACGTCCTTGAGGGGGTATTTTTGTGAACCGGCCAAAACGGAATGTTCCAGAATATGCGGCACGCCCGTGGAATCGGGCGGCGGCGTGCGAAAACATATCGCGTATAAATTTTCCCGGTCAAAAGCGTGCAGGTGCAGCAGTTTCGCTCCTGTGGCTCGGTGTTCCAGCTCATAGGCGGTGATGCGGATCGAGGGCAGGGGCTGAACCCTCAGGACGACAAATCCAAGCAATTCGTCGCCTGCTTTGAGTGTCGGTTCGGGGCTAAATGTCGTCTCCGGCATGTTTTTAAGGATCCTCTCCTTTTTTTGTGAAATTTAGGGTTGAAGCGGCGAGAGCCTCTCAACCCGCAATGGAGCTGATAACGGCCCAGCACAAGACGGCTGGGGTGATCACGATGCAGGCATAGGCCAGGCTCTTCATCCAGGCGCTTTCCGGTCTGATGTCGTTGTATTTCATCAAATAACCCAGAAAGACGCCCGACAAAAGTCCGCCGCCATGCGCCCAGTTATTGATGCCGCTGAAAATCAGTCCGAAGATGATCAGGCCGATCACCCAGCCCATGGCCTGTTTGTATATGGCCTCTCCATAATAGTCGCCGCGGCTTTTTCCGTAGTAAAGAATGGCGCCGATTAGACCGCAGATGCTCGCCGAGGCGCCGAGCGTGAAGGGCACGCCGAAGAAAACCGACACGGCAAAGCCCGCGGTTCCGGTCAGAACGTATAAATTGATGAAACGATGAAAACCGAATTCCCTCAGGATAAAGGGGCCGAGCTGATAGAAGGCCAGCATATTGAATCCGATATGCAATATCCCGCCGTGTAGAAAAGAGGCTGAAATCAGCGTCCAGTAACGGTGGGCGCTCCAGACAGGGATGGTGCCGGTTGCCCCCAATGAAAACAGGCTCTGCTGGGACGGCGAAAGGAAACTGAAAGATCCTCCCCCGCCCGAAAGTCCCCGGGGGTCCAACAGGACAGACAAAAGATAGAAGGCGATGTTTATGTAAATAATGGCGGTTACCGGGTCAACGCCGAAAAAGATTTTTCTGACAGAGCCGGCTCTGTGGTGCAGACCCGGCCGTGAAAGCCCGCAGTAGGGACACTCCGGTTCGTCCAGGCTGATTAATTTACGGCAATTGGGACACAAGATGGATTTTCTTTCCGTCATGGCTGCCTTCGTTGGGTTTCATTTGCTGGGCTTCATTACCAGCAATAGCGGCGGTTGTAAAGAAAAATAGCGTCGCCGGTTGACGGATGGCCGCGGAAACGATATGTTTTCAAGTAAAAAGAGGTGTTTGTTGTTGCAAGTCAATGATCGCGTGAAGGTGAAAATTGAATCAATTGCGTTCGGCGGTGATGGCGTCGGCCGGGTGAATCACTTTGTTGTATTTGTGCCTTTTGCCGCCGAGGGAGATGAGCTGGAGATTGTCATCACGCAGGTAAAAAAAAGATTTTTGCGCGGCCGGATATCTCGCATCATCACGCCTTCGCCCTGGCGTGTCCGGCCGTTGTGTCCATATTACGGGGAGTGCGGCGGCTGCTGCTACCAGCACCTTGATTATCCGTATCAGCTGGCCGTCAAGAAGAAGCAGGTGGAGGATGTCTTCAGTAAAATTGGCAAAATCGTCCGTCCTCCTGTTTCGGATGTGGTTGCTTCGCCCCGAGTTTATCATTACCGGGGCAAGGCGCAGGTGCATGTCGAAGCGGCATCCGAGGATTTGCGGTTGGGGTTTTTGGATGTTTCGGGCGCAAATCTTATGCATATAGAATCCTGCGCCATCATGGACGAGAGCATCAATGAACAGTTGCGTCTTTTGAGAGAAAGAAAGCCAAGCCGTGGCATCGAAAGAATGCGGTCAACCGTCTGGTCGGCTCATGACGCGCAACAGACGCACAGGGGACGAGCCGTCATCCGGATGGTCAAAAACAGGAAGTTTTTTGTGCCGCCGGAGGGTTTTTTTCAGGCCAATCTATATTTGACGGACAGATTGGTGGATGAGGTCTGCCGGATGGTTGCTGCGGAAAAGGCGGGCACCCTTGTGGATGCCTATTGCGGCTGCGGTCTTTTTTCGGTGTTTCTGTCTCCGTGGGCGCGGAAAATCATTGGGATCGAACTGGATGAACAATCCGTGGATTTTGCCAAAAAGAATGCTGAGGAGTCCGGCGTTGTTAATGCGGAATTTCTCTGCGGAGATGTTATGTCGGTTTTGGAGAATAATTTTTTGCGGGTCGGCAGGAAAATGGAGGTGTTGATTCTGGATCCGCCGCGTGCCGGCTGCCCCAGAACCGTCCTGGAGATGATAGGGCGATTGAAGCCGCGAAGAATTGTTTATATTTCCTGCAATCCGGCGACTCAGGCGCGTGACGTGCGGTTTCTTTTGGGCGGCGGCTATGTCTTGAAGAATCTTTTGCCCCTGGATATGTTCCCGCAAACACAGCATATTGAAGTCATTGGATTGCTGGAGTTGGCCGCTTGAAGACGAACCCGTAAATATTTGTAGATTTAAAATCGAAAAATTGATATTTCCCAACAATATTTCATAAAAAGGAGATAAAAAATGGCATCAAAGAGCAAAGAAGTGAGAATGGCGCAGCTTCAGGCATTCGAAAAGAAGCTGGACTCGCGGCTGCAATATCTGATGCAGAAGGGCGTCAGCCAGGAAAAAATTCAAACGGATGTGATCATAAAAAGTTTGAAGGCCAAAATCAAGGAAACGAAGGCAAGAATCGCCGCGATTGAGAAACTGGTGAAACAGACCGAGGCATTGGCCAAAGTCAAAGAGCAGAAAATGGCCGAATCAGCCGAAAAGCCGGTGGAAGATAAAAAGGCTGCCGCCAAAGCATCGGCGGATGAAAAGCCCGAAGAGGAAAAGCCCAAGAAAAAGACGGCAAAGGCGGAGAAGGCGCCTCAAAAAGAATCGGCGGCGAAAGAAGAAAAAAAGGATAAGGAAACCAAAAAACCCGCCGCCGGCGAAGATGCCGCGTCGAAGAAAGCGAAAAAACAGACCCCTGCCGAAACGGAATCAGAGGAATCGCCGAGAAAGAAAACAACCAAGAAAAAAGAGGAATAAAAATAAAGAGATCTTCAATAAAAAAAGGCAATTTTTAAAAATTGCCTTTTTTATTTTGGCGTCCCCACGCGGATTCGAACCGCGGTTACAGGCGTGAAAGGCCCGTGTCCTAGGCCTCTAGACGATGGGGACGTCCCATGCGAATTGCGCCTTATATATTGATACAATCAGAAAGTCAAGTATTGACTCAAAAAAAATGCAGAAAATTTTCTCAAAGGTTTCGTGAACTTTTGAGGCGTGAGCCCTTGACTTTATTTATGGAAGGAAAGCGGTTTTTTGGTTTTTACGGGCCGGGTCTGGATCTTGACAGCGATGAATTTTGTTTGTGGAACATCCGATTCTCGGCCGATGCGGATTAACGCAAATTTCCCACCCGGATGGCTTCTTCAACCAGCCTGTTGTATTTGGATGTCCGAGCTTCCTGGATATATTTGTTATCCTTGACCATTTTCATCATCCGCTTAATCGATTTGTAGGGATTGGTTCTGATGAGCTGATTGGCAAAAAATTTTGGGATTCCTTGTCCCAAATCGGGATCAATCATAAAGGTTACGCGGGTGTGTTCGCGGTCCACCCAATCCAGCGTCCAGATGGCACTGAACGAAGGCATTCTGACATATTCTTTTCCGGCGACATAATTCATCTCATCCGTGGAATCGACAAAAATCGTGTCCCGGCCGTTTTTCAAGTTAAACACAACCCTACTTTTCAGAATCATATCGCGGTCCGTCATCAAAGGGATGTGCTGGTGGAACCAGAAGATGAACTCGTCTTTTTCATCATCCACGATTTGCAGAATCTTTGTTTCCGCGCAATCCTCCATCCATTTGGGATAATTGGCGATGTCGCGGAGAATAACGCCGATGGTTTCGATTCTTGCGGGAATGACGCAGGTGGCTTTTGCCGCGATGTAATCTTTGCCGGGAACGGAGCTGGTATAGATCTGGCAATTATTCTCGGTGCTGGAATATTTCCATTGATATTTGTCTTGCGCCAGACAAATCGGGCTGTTGAAAAAAAGAAGCAGCAGCAGCATTGCCGCCAGAGGTTTGGTCATAAAAGGCTCCTGTTTTCAAGCATGGTTACCAGGCGATGGCCTATGGCATATAATGAAGAGGCGGATCCATAAAATAGGGTCCGCCTCTTATCGAGCCATATACTTTTAATTTATTTTTTCAGGCGCTGGGCGTGTTCTTCCGCCAGTTTGAAGTACTTGGATGTCTTGGCGGCTTCAATATATTTCGTTTCTTTCGCCATCTCGGCCATATTCTTCAGCGTCTTGAAGGGGATCTTTTTGATCGTCATGTTGGCAATGCCGACCGGAACGCCCGGACCGAGATCGGGATCAATCATGAACGTGACCCGTGTGTGTTCCCTGTCGATCCACTCCAGCGTAAACAAAGAATAGAAAGAAGGCATTCTGACGTAGCCTTTACCGGAGTCATAGTTCATCTCATTGGTGGAATCGGCGTAAACCAGATTGGTACCCGGAGGTGAGTTGATCAGAACCTTGCTTTTGAGAACCATGTCTCTGTCTTTGAGCAGATCAACATGCTGGCGAAACCAGAAGATGAAAACATCATTGGCGTCATCGATTGTCTTGAGTATTTTTGTTTCTTTGCAGTCTTCCATCCATTTGGGATAATTTTCTATGTCTCTGAGAATCGTTCCCAAAACTTCTATTCTTGCCGGTATGACACAGGTTGTTTTTGCGGCAACGTATTCCTTGCCGGCCACCGCGCTGGTGTAAATCTGACAGTTGTCCTTGCTGTCCGCCAGATTCCACTGATACTTGTCCGCTGCAAATGCTGTTGTCGTGAGCACTACCATAACAATCGCCGCAATCATCAAGACATGTCTTCTGATCATGCTATCCCTCCTATTTTTTTGATTTTTTGTTTTTTCCTTGAGTTGGGTGGAAAATCTATGACATTTTAGCCTGGATTTGTCAAGCTCTGTGTAAGAGTTGATTGTTATAAAAAGTTGTGCTATAAAAACAGCACCTTATTCAAAACATTGCAAGTTGATTTCTCCAATAAAATTAAGGAGGTCTATGCGCGATGTCGGAACCCCACAAAAAGGAACATGACGAGAAACACCTGGAGAAACTGACCATTAAGGAACTGCGGGAAATTGCGGCGGAGTTCCCCCACGAAAAAGCGATTCACGAGATGAAAAAAGAAGAACTGATCGCTTTTATCAAGGAAGTTAAGGGAATCAAGGATGAACATCCGGCCGGAAAAAAGAAACATGTCGGCAAAATCAAAATGACCAAACCCGAACTCAAGGCAAAAATCCGCGAGTTAAAGGCCTTGAGACTGCAGGCGCTGGAATCCAACGAAAAAGAAAAATCATCGCGTTTGAGACACCAGATAAGCCAGCTCAAGAAAAAGTTGAGACGAATCGCTGTGGCGTAGCGTATGATCTGTCCTTGACGAAGGGATGGATTTATCCAGTTGAGGGCTCTTCCGTTTCGCTTGTTATGGGCACAGCAGGACGCCTTTAGCCCAGAGGCAATCGCCGCAGACGGGATGCGTGTTACCCAGACAATCTTCTTGGTTGGTTTCGGAAAGCGTGCATCCGCTGCACTCAACGCAGGGCGCGAAATCAAACGAAAGCACCTTGTTGCGGAACCGGCGGAAGCTTTTTCTGTTCCAGATATCCGTGAAACTTTCCCGGGCGAGATTTCCGAAAGAACATCGCTCAAAGCGTTTCTCCCGCCCCAGGATGAAACTCCGGTACGAATGCATCAGCGCGACGCAGGGACTGACCTCGCCGGACCAGGTGATCGCCGCAGAACTTTTATGGACAAACGGGCAGGAATACCCCGCCGGAATATCCTGGTGTGCCGGCAGGTCCCAGTTCAGTGTTTTCAAAAACTCCCAAAGCGGATTCCAATATTCTGGCCGCATATCCATTCTCGGCAATTGGAGCTGGGAGGATCCCCGGGGACGCTCCTCCCTGTCGTTGACGGTGGCGCTCATCCAATAGAGAATTTCATCTTTCATGTCCTCGGTGCAGGGCAGAAGATTCGTCAGGATGATAAAGTCAGTGTTCATCGAAAGCGCTTTTTCGGCAAAACCGGGAAGTTCGCCGATGTTGCTTTTCATCATCACAAATTCCAGTCCCAAAGCAGGCTTATTCCCGTTTTCCCTCAGAAGGTTCAACCTTCTGATGTTGTCTTCCACTTGGGATAAATCCCCGCCGGGACGGATATCCTCATAGGAAGACGGCGTAACCCCGTCCACAGAGACGACGAGGGCGTCCAAACCGGCATGAATCAGCGCCTGCGCCGTGTCGTGGTCAAGCAAATGGCCGTTGGTGACGATCTCGGTTTGTAGGCCTGCCTGATGAGTCAGCGCGACCATCTTGACAATTTCCGGATGAACGAGCGGCTCACCAAATCCCCAGAAAGCCACGCGCTTCAATGATCGGAAGGATTTGATTCCGGAAATCAGCCTCCGGAATACGTTCATGTCCATAAACCCGATCGGTTCGTCCCAGGAATTCCGGATGCACGTGCGGCACTGCAGATTGCATTGGGTGGTCGGTTCAACGTAGAGCTTGGTCAAGGGGACTTTTCGTGAAAATCGCTCGACATATTCGAAAAGATTCCCGCTCTGTTTCTGATTTTTCGATTGTTGTCCGATATTCATTGGCGCACATTTGATTTTTACACGGCAAAACGAATCAGATTCCCAAGCTTGTCTTTGTCCGGCAACCGTTTCCCCCGATGGACAATCTTGCCATTCACTTTTAGCACAGGCGTGAAAGGGATGTGTCGCAGAACCGTCTTGATATCGGTGACATGAAAGACATCAGCTTCGATTCCCTGTTCTGCGACAACCTCCAGGACCTGCTGGTAGAGTCTCTTGCAGAAATAACATCCCGGTCCGATCACCTCGATCGTGATTTTGCCAGCATGTTCGTCTTGTGGTACATTCATTTTTTCACTTCATAGCCCGAGCAGGGTATACAGACCGGCTGGCCATCCTTGATTCGTACATAGCGTTCAAATACATATTCATCGCAAAGGCTGCATTTGGCCTTGTTGAATGACCCTTTGACCGGCGTGAACTTGAAGTCTGGTTTTGCTTCGACTTTAAACATTGCATCATCCGGTTGGTCATAGACCCACTGCATAACTTCATCTGCGGCGGCAGCCGGTATTTTCGAAGGTTCAATCCCTTTTTTACGATAGGCGAAAAACTCGAATTTTCCGAACTGATCGACGAAATCCGGTTTTAATGAATAGCGTACGGCACCTTTTTGAGGATGATAGAATGTTGCTGCCAGTTTACCGTAAAAGGTTTTGGCCATCAGTAACTTTCCATAGGTGGCGCCGGTTGCTGCCTGCAGTCCGTCCATCATACAGGCCTGGGGGTGTCCTTCGCCAATTTCTGGGAAAATAAAAAACCCATGATCCGCCTCACGTTCAACACCGAGATATGCCATAGCTAATTTGCCCATTCGATAACCGATAGGCATAAAGGGACATTTGTGGCCATGAAACTCAAAGGCCCATTCGGGGGGAATAAATTTCGTTGTCATAATAAATTACCTCCTTTTGGTATGTTTATTTGATGATGTCAAAAATCATCTTGGCTGCTATCATCATAAGCAGCACACCGATGATTTTTTTTAATTGTGCGCTGGATATCTTTGTCTTCATCATCTGCGACCCGACAATAGAACCCAAAGCGCTCATCACAGCCATAACTCCGAGAAACACAGGGCTTAATCCGCCAAGGGTAACATGGCCGAGAAAACCTGAGAAAGAGGCGAAAACAACCACCATCGCTGTGGTT
>DAOSZO010000029.1:0-31026 GCA_035382085.1 Smithella sp. | reverse complement strand
TTGAAATCGAATTCAATCCCGAATTCCGGCGCGCGCTGGAGTTGATGGAGGAGACGGACAGGAATATCTTTATCACGGGCCGCGCCGGCACGGGCAAGTCCACCCTGCTGAATTATTTTTACCAGAGCACCAAAAAGAACGCCGTGTTGCTGGCGCCGACGGGCGTGGCCGCCGTCAATATCGGCGGGCAGACGATTCATTCCTTCTTCAATTTTAAGCCGACCGTCACGCCTTCCGCCATTCGCAGAAAGCGCGGCGCGGCGAAAACTGGGAACTCTCTTTACAAAAAGCTCACGACCATTGTGATTGACGAGGTTTCGATGGTGCGTGCCGATCTGCTGGATTGTGTGGACAAATTCCTGCGGCTCAACGGCCCGAATTCCAGACGACCTTTCGGCGGCGTGCAGATGATCTTCATCGGCGATCTTTATCAGCTGCCGCCCGTGGTGACCGGCGCCGAGCGCGAGATTTTCCGATCGCATTACGCGAGCCCTTACTTTTTCAGCGCCAAAGCGATGGAGGGGCTGGATCTGGAATTTATTGAACTTGAGAAAGTATACCGTCAACAGGATGACGATTTTATCCGCCTGCTCAACGCGGTACGCAACAATTCCATCACTCAAGAGGATATCGCCCTGCTCAACCGCCGCTGTCATCCGTCCTTTGAGGCGCCCGAAAACGACTTTTACATTTCGCTCACCAGCACCAACGAGCTGGCCGACTGCATCAACGAGCAGTGTCTGGAGCAACTGCCCGGCAACATCTGGAAGGCCCGCGGGGAAACCCGGGGTGATTTCGGCGAGGAGTACCTGCCGACGTCGGTCGAGCTCAAGCTCAAGCAGGGCGCGCAAATCATGATGCTCAACAACGATTCCTACGGGCGCTGGATTAACGGCACCATCGGCCGGGTGAGAAAATTCGCCCGTGACGAGGACGGCGAAGATGTCATCATCGCGGATCTGGACAACGGCGAAACGGTGGAAATATCGCCCTATACATGGAAAATTTATAAATATTTTTTGAAAAACGAGGAGGTGCATTCGGAAGAGGTCGGCTCCTTCCGCCATTATCCGGTGCGGCTGGCCTTTGCGGTGACGATTCACAAAAGCCAGGGAAAAACTTTTGAAAAGGTCATCATTGACGTGGGGCGCGGCACGTTCGCCCACGGCCAGATGTATGTGGCGCTTTCCCGCTGCACGTCGCTGGAGGGGATGGTGCTCAAATCGCCGCTGAAAAAAAGCCACGTTCTGATGGATTGGCGCGTGGTGAAGTTCCTGACGAATCTGCAATATGCAAAAGCCGAGCTTGTCTTGCCGCGCCGACAGAAAATCAAATTGCTGGAGGAGGCGATTGAGGAGAGGCAAGTCATTGAAATTGTTTATCTTAAGGCGAAGGATGAAAAATCGGTGCGCATGATCAGGCCGCTGGAAATCGGGGAGACGGAATTTAACGGCACGCCGTTTATGGGGTTGTATGCCTATTGCATGGCGCGCGGGCAAAACCGGGTTTTCAACGTTGACCGCATTCTGGCAATCCGCTTTTTATCCGAGCAATAGGCGCGAATAACAAACATTTTGCTTGACAAGCCATTTTAAATTGAATATCTATCGCCTTTAATTTTCAATAAAGTGGTGATTTTTATGAAGACATACATGGCAAAAGCGCAGGACGTTGAGAAAAAATGGTATATCGCTGACGCTTCGGGCAAGGTGCTGGGAAGATTCGCCAGCGAAATCGCCCGCCGCTTAAGAGGAAAACACAAGGCGATTTACACGCCGCATGTGGATACCGGCGATTATGTCATCGTGGTCAACGCGGAAAAAATCGTTCTGACGGGCAAAAAGCTGACGGATAAAAAATATTATTCCTATTCGGGTTATCCAGGCGGCTTGAAAGAAACGGCGGCCGGCAAGATGTTGGCGGAAAAGCCGGAGAATTTAATCCGTTTGGCCGTTCAAGGCATGTTGCCCAAAAACAGTTTGGGGCGCAAAATGCTCAAGAAACTTAAAGTTTATTCCGGCAACGCTCATGGTCACGAAGCCCAGTGTCCGGAAAAATTATCCATTTAATTGGGAAAACAAGAAATTCGATTTTGTGGGGAACTCATGGCGGAACAAAGATTTTATGCAACGGGAAAAAGGAAAAACGCGATTGCCCGCGTTTACATGAAACTGGGCAGCGGAAATTTTGTCGTCAACAAAAGAAGTTTTGATGAATATTTCACGCGTCCCAGCCTGAAAATGATTATCAAGCAGCCTCTGGAAATCACTGGTAAAAAAGATCAGTTTGATTTATACGTAAACGTAAGCGGCGGAGGCGTGGCCGGCCAAGCGGGTGCGGTGAAGCACGGCATATCCAAAGCTCTTCTGGAATATGACAACGAATTGCGACCCATATTGAAAAAAGCCGGGTTTTTGACCAGAGATGCCCGAGCGAAAGAACGAAAGAAATACGGGCAACCCGGAGCGAGGAAGCGATTCCAATTCTCCAAACGTTAAATTCCGAAAGGGGGGCTTCTGGCCTCCCTTTTTTTTGGGAGATTTCTTATGATGAAAGCAGCAGTGTTCGGCGCGAGCGGCTATACGGGACAGGAACTGATCAGAATTCTATCGGGCCATCCCGATGTGGAACTCGTTGCGGCGACGTCCCGGCGTTTTGACGGGCAAAAGGTGGCCGATGTTTTTCCCGCGCTGGCGGGTCTGACCGGTTTGACCTATCGGAATGCCGCTCCGAACCAAATCGCCGGGCTCTGCGACGTGGTTTTTCTGGCCCTGCCGCATGGCGTGTCCATGACCATCGCGCCGGAGTTCCTCAAGGCGGGCAAAATCGTGATTGACTTGAGCGCCGATTACCGTATCCGGGATCTGAAGACCTACGAAGCGTGGTATACGAAACACGTAAGCGCCAAGTTTATCAAAGACGCGGTTTACGGCATCCCTGAGCTCTACCGGCAGAAAATCAAAAAAGCGAAAATGGTGGCCAACCCCGGCTGCTATCCGACGAGTATTATCCTGGGCCTCGCGCCGGCGCTGAAACAGAAAATTCTGGAGCCGTCCAGCATCATCGCCGATTCCGCCTCCGGCGTAAGCGGTGCGGGACGGGAGCCGGTCATCGGGTCGCTGTTTTGCGAGGTGGACGGCGGCTTTAAGGCCTATAAGGTCGGCAGGCATCGGCATTTGCCGGAAATCGAGCAGGAGCTCAACGCGCTGGCCGGAAAGAAATTCGCCGTGACCTTTACGCCGCATCTCCTCCCCGTGAAGCGGGGGATTCTCAGCACGATTTACGCGACGCTGAAGAAGGATATGACCCTGAAGGAGGCGCGGGAGCTCTACGCTTCTTTTTACGCCGGGGAAAAATTTGTCCGGGTTTGTCCGGAAGGCGTTTATCCCAACATGTCGTCCGTATGCGGTTCGAATTACTGCGACATCGGATTGGCCGTGGAGGCGCGGACCAAACGCATCATCATCATGGCGGCCATAGATAATCTCATCAAGGGCGCGGCCGGCCAGGCCGTGCAAAATATGAACCTCATTCTCGACCTGCCGGAAGACGCGGGCCTGGGGATGGCGCCGCTGTATCCCTAGGATGGAGCATGTCCCTTAAAATTTACAACACGGCGACACGGAAAAAAGAGACTTTTCAACCGATCCATGAGGGTCAGGTGGGCATCTATGTCTGCGGCATTACCGCCTATGATGTCTGTCACGTCGGCCATGCCCGGGCGGCCATCGTCTTTGATGTGGTGGTTCGTTATTTGAAGGCGAGCGGATGGCGGGTGACCTTCGTCAAGAATTTTACCGATATCGACGACAAAATCATCGACCGTGCCAAACGGGAGGGCGTTCCCTTTACGGCCATTTCGGAGCGTTACATTCAAGCCCATGATGAAGAAATGGCGGCCCTTGGCGTGGAGCCGCCCACGGTAACCCCCAGAGCCACCGAGCACATGGCGGAAATGATTGCGCTGGTGAAGACGCTGGAAGAGAAGGGATATGCTTACGACGTGGACGGCGACGTTTATTTTTCCATTCGGGACTTCCAGCGTTACGGAAAACTCTCTGGCCGCAACCTGGAGGAAATGATGGCCGGTGCGCGCGTGGATGTGAATGACAAAAAAAGGAATCCTCTGGATTTCGCTCTGTGGAAAAAAAGCAAGGAAGGCGAGCCTTTCTGGGAAAGCCCCTGGGGCAGGGGGCGGCCGGGCTGGCATATCGAATGCTCCGCGATGAGCGCGCGCTATCTGGGGACCCCCTTTGACATTCACGGCGGCGGCGAGGATTTGATTTTTCCGCACCATGAGAATGAGGTCGCCCAGACCATGGCGGCCACGGGAAGACCGCTGGCGAATTACTGGATGCACAACGGTTTTGTGAGAATCCATTCTGAAAAAATGTCAAAATCGCTGGGGAACATTTTTCCTGTCCGGGAGATTCTGAAAAATTATCATCCGGAAGTCCTGCGGCTGTTCATCCTGCAGAATCATTACCGCAGTCCGGTGGATTATTCTGACAGCGCGCTCAATGAAACCCGAAGCGCCCTGCTGAGAGTCTATACCGCTCTCAAGCTGGTGAAAGATGTTTTGCAAAAAACGTCTGTTGATAACAGCCGTTCCGACAGAGAACCCTCATCCCGGGAAGAGAAATTCGGAGAGGGGTTCGGTGATCTCGCGGACAAGTTCAATGCGGCCATGGACGATGATTTCAATACCGCGCAGGCGTTGGGCTATGTGTTCGAGACGGTCCGCCGGATAAACCACATCGGGGCGGACAAGCACATGAGCCCGCCTGAAAAGGCGCGAAAGCTGTCGGCCGCCAGAGGGGTCATGGATTATTTCGCTTCGGTACTGGGTGTTTTTCACTCGGACGCGGATGCTTTTTTCCTCTCCGACCGGGATAAAGAGCTTCGTAAGCAGGGGTTGAATGCGGCGGACATTGAAGCCCTGGTGGAGCAAAGAAACGCCGCGCGGGCCGCCAAAGACTGGGCGACAGCCGACGCCATCCGGGCGCAATTGGCCCAACACCACATCGTCCTGAAGGATGCCGCCGGCCAAACCAGCTGGATGATCGAATAATTGACAGCCGCTTTTTCTTGTAAAACAAGTCTGATAAAAAGCCGAAATGAATGAAAAAAATAAAAGAACGTGATATATTGAAAAAAATATAATCCAAATGGCGAGGAAATTTATGTCGACCGTATCCAAAAAAATATTCGTGCTGGCCGTTCTTTGTTTGGGGATTTTTTTCCTGATTAATTTCGACAATGAAGCGAAGGTATCCGCGCAGGACAAGAACTTCTACAAGGATATAAAAACATTCAATGAAGTTTTTGACATTATCCGGAAAAATTATGTGGAAGAGGTTGATTCCAAAAAACTGATGGAAGGCGCCATCAACGGCATGGTGAAGTCTCTGGATCCGCACAGCGCCTTTATGACGCCGGATTTATACAAGGAAATGGAAATCGAGACCCAGGGGCAATTCGGCGGTATCGGCATCGAGATTATGATTATCAAAGATGTATTGACCGTGGTGTCTCCCATTGAAGACACGCCGGCCTATAACGCCGGAATCAAAGCGGGTGATCAGATCATCAAAATTGACGGCAAGCCCACGAAAGACATCACGTTGATGGAGGCGGTGAAAAAACTGCGCGGACCCAAGAACACGAAGGTGACCATCACCATCATGCGCGAAAACATGTCCAAACCCAAGGATATCACCCTCACCCGCGACATTATTCAGGTCAAGAGCGTCAAGGTGAAGAAGATTGACGAGGGCATCCGTTACATCCGCATCGCCGCATTCCAGGAAAGGACGGCCGATGATTTGCGCAGGGAACTTAAAAAAATCAGCGAAGGCAACGCGCCGTTGAAGGGCTTGGTGCTCGATTTGCGCAATGATCCGGGCGGATTGCTGACCCAGGCGATAGAGGTTTCCGACATCTTTCTGAAGACCGGCGTCATCGTGTCCACGCGCGGGCGGGTGAAAAACATGGAAACCAAAGCGGTGGCCAAGGATGACCAAAACGAAATCACCTGTCCGATCGTCGTGTTGGTCAATGAGGGGACGGCAAGCGCCGCGGAAATTGTCGCCGGCGCGCTTCAGGACAACGGACGCGCCCTGATCGTGGGAACGCAGACATTCGGCAAGGCGTCGGTACAGACGGTGATTCCGCTGGATGACGGCTCCGCACTGAAACTGACCACCGCGCGCTATTATACTCCGAAAGGTCGGTCCATCCAGGCGGAGGGCATTACGCCGGATATTATTGTCAAATATGTCAAACCGTCCGAAGAGAGCGAGGACGGCGGCAGTAAACATCTCCGGGAAAAAGACTTGGAAGGCCACATTAAGCCGAAACAGGAAGAAGGTGTTCCGCCGGAGGAAATGGAGTTTAAAGACATCAAAGATTTGTCGGACATCGCCAAGGACAATCAACTGAAAACGGCTGTGGATATCTTGAAGAGCTGGAACATTATGAAAGAAAATCTCAAGTGAAGTTATTCGAACATGCGTGCCGCGCCGGAATATGAAAACATTTAAGACGATTACCAATGCTGTGGTTGTCCTGCTTATCGTTGCGTTGATAGGGGGCATCCTCTATGTTCTTTTTCAATTTAAGGAGGAGATGCCCCCGGTAAAGGAAACAAAAGAAGCAGCTAAAAAACCTCCCGTCAAAAAGCCGAAAGTTGAAAAGGCGAAAAAGGAGAAAGTGGCGATCCGCCCTCCGCTGCACAAAAGGCAGATCGCCATCATTATCGATGATATCGGCGGCAATCTGGAAGCCGCCAAAGCCTTGATGAAAATAGACGCCGAGTTGACTTTTGCCGTTTTGCCCATGCAGGCGCATTCCCGGGAAGTGGCGGAAATGTTGCATAAGGCCAAGAGGGAAGTTCTTCTGCATTTGCCCATGGAACCGGCTTCTTATCCCCGTGAAAAGCCAGGCGAGGGGGCCCTCTTTACGGAAATGTCTCCGGAGGAACTGATCCTGCAGTTAAAGAAGAATATGGCTTCTGTGCCCCACGCGGTGGGGGTCAACAATCACATGGGCTCGAAATTCATGGCAGATCCGGAAAAACTGACGGTGATTTTCCGCGAGCTGAAGAAAAACCGCATGTTTTTCATTGATTCGAGGACTGCGCCCGACACGCAGGCGGCCACAGTGGCACAACAAGTCGGTTTGAAGATGGGTCAACGGAAAATCTTCATTGATAATGCCCGGGATTATAAACAAATTTACGATAATCTCATGCGCGTGGTCACGGGTCATAATGATTTTCCGCTCATCCTGATTGGTCATCCTTATGCGGAAACGATTAAAGCGCTCCAATTGGCGTCTGAAAATTTGCGCAAACAGGGCATCGACATTGTGCCGGTGTCGCGACTGATCGCGGAGCAAAAATCCTCGTAGCGTTGGATGATGGTTTCAAGAGGCGAAGAATATTCATGATGCGCAATCAAAAAACATATTTCATCCTGATGCTGGTATGTGTCGCGTTGAGCTTGTCCGGATGCGGGCTGTGGCGCAAAGCTCCCGTGGAGAAACATCCGGTGGCCGTGCCGGAAAAATCGGCGAGCGCGGCTTACCATTATTCCTTGGCCGTTATTTTGCGCCTGGACAGCCGCCTCCAAGAAGCGACGGAGGAAATGAAAAAAGCCTGGGAAGCGGATCCCGATTCCGCCTATCTGGCAACCGAACTGATTTCGATATACGCGCAACAGGGTGATATGAAAAACGCTTTGGCCTTCGGGGAGGAGATGCTCTCCAAAAATCCCAATAGCGTGGAATTGAACCTGATCATGGGCAGTCTGTATCTGAATGTCGAAGATTACGACAAGGCGATTGGCGCGGATAAGAAAGTCATCGAAATAGACCCCAAAAATCTTATCGCACATCTTTATCTGGCCATCACCTATGCCGAAGAGAAAAAATTCGATAAATCAGAAGAAACATTCAAAAAAATGCTCAAGATTGATCCCGAAAATCTGATGGGCATTTACTATTACGCGAAAATGCTGACCCAGGCCAACCGCCTGGAAGAAGCGGAGAAGATGCTGAAAAAAGCCATGTCTTTGAATCCTTATTTTGAGATGGCTCTGTTTGATCTGTCGGCGCTTTATGAAAATCAGAACAAGCTCGACAAGGCCGTGGACCTGTATCGCAGCTACCTGGCCATCAATCCCTCCCGCATCGGTTTGCGGATGAAAACGGGGGAGTTGCTGATGAAGGGCAAAAAATATGACGAGGCCCAAAAAGAGTTTCAGGAAATCTTAAAATTCGATCCGGATAACCGGGAAGTGAAAATCGCCTTAGGCTTAATGTATTATGACATGAACAGGATTGACGCCGCCATTGAGGAATTCGCCTCCATTCTGAGCAAAAACCCGCAAGACCACAAAGTCAGATATCTTCTGGCCAACGCGTATGAAGAAAAAAAGGACAATCCATCGGCTCTGGCGGAGTATAAAAAAATTTCCGTTTCCTCCGATCTGTTTGCATCGGCTCAAATCCGGGCGGGATTTATCCTGAAGAAGGACAACAATCTTTCCGGCGCCATCGCGCTGATCGAAAATGCGATCCGGCAGCGCAAGGACCAAATATCGTTGCACCTGTTTTTGTCGTCGCTTTATGAGGAGGCCCAGGACCTCAAGGCCGCGGAAAACGTGCTGCGGGAAGGCATCGGCATTTCGCCTGAAACGCTGGAGTTGCATTACGCGCTGGGTGTGCTCTACGAGAAAACAGACCGGTTTGAACAAAGCATCAGCGAGATGAAAAAAGTTTTAGAAATTGATCCGGAGAACGCCGAGGCGCTTAACTTTATCGGATACAGCTATGCCGAGCGCAATATCAATCTTGACGAAGCGGAAACCATGATTCTGCGGGCGATGGAACTCAAGCCGGACAACGGCTATTTCATTGACAGTCTGGGCTGGGTCTATTTCAAAAAGAACAAAGTAAATCAGGCCCTGAAATATTTGAAGCAGGCACACGACCTGCTGCCCGAAGAAGTGGAAATCATGCTGCATTTGGCGGATGTTTATATGAGTCTGAATAAGGTCAAGGAAGCGAAAGAGATGTGCGAGAAGGTGCTGAAAATCGACAGCCAGAATAAAATCGCTCAACAAAAGCTGGAGGAGCTCACCGGCGGCAAGCGCTAAATTTTCTTTGGATTCCATGCGCCTAAAATCAATAATCTTAATGTCTTTCCTTGCCTTGTGCGCCGTCCTTTCCGGCTGCGTCATGCAGCCTTCGCTCATTCCCGATGCGTCTAACGGGATGATGTCCGGAGGATGGAACGCCGCCCTCGGAACGAATGATCTGGTCAGGGCGATGGTCAATATCGAAGTGGAAAAATCCAAAAGTTACCATACGACGCAGGCGACGCTGCTTTTGAAGAAACCGTCGTATCTGCGTTTGGAAATCCTTTCGGTGATGGGCATCTCCGGCCTTTGCGTCATCGCGGCGCCGGAAAAAATGATTGTCTATCTTCCGTCGAAAAACGAATTTTATTCCGGACGGCCTTCCCGGCAAAACATAAGCAAATTCATCCCTCTGCCGTTGGATGCGGCAGATATTGTCCCGATGCTGACCGGATCCATTCCCGGCTTGACCGATGATAGTGTGGAGAAACGCCTTTATCAAGAAAATGATCCTTGGCGGTTGGACATGACCTGGCGATCGGGCGTTTCTCAAACCGCATGGCTGAAGCTCAATCGGTTGATCAGGTTGACGCGTTCCGGCGATGGACCGCAAGAATGGCTGAACGCGGAATATTTTTATGAAAACGAGCGGGAATCCCTGCCGTCAAAAATCGTCTTCACGATGGCCGACGGGGGCTATATCGGTATAACGTATACGGATCTCAGCGTGGAGAAAACGGATGATGTTTCAATGTTTAATATGGACCTCCCCCCGAATGCCACAGTCGTTGATTTGAATTAATCCTTTCAGCAGTTGATTATTTAATGTCCTGAAGATTGGAACGGGCGATGCGCGCCTGACTGGTATTGGGATACTTTTTGATGACTTCCTGCAAAAGCAGTTTGGCGCTTGTTTTGTCTCCCAGTTTCAGAAAAGCCAATCCCTGCTTCAGCAGGGCGTAAGGAACCTTATTGCTATTGGGATAATTTTTCGTGACCTTTTCATATTCCAGAATGGCGGTTTCATACTTTTTCTCGAAAAAATAGCATTCACCGATCCAGAACTGCGCGTTGTCGGAATACTCGCTGTTCGGATAGGACGCCAGGTAATTCTGGAATTCCGTGCGGGCCTTGTCGTAATTGCCTTCCGTGAAGGTTTGGTAAGCCGCCGAGTAAGCCTTATCCTTGTCGCTTTTCTGGGCGGCGTCCTTTGAGGCGGTGACAGGAGCCGATTTTCCGTTTTTGTCCGGGGTGTCGCCGGAAATGTTTTTATTGCCGATTTCCAGGAAATTTTCGATAAAATTGATTTTCAGCAAAATGTTTTCGAAGCGCTGGTCTTCTTTTTTGGTGAAGGCGGAAAAATCCTTTTTCAGGGATTCAATCTGCCCGCGGAGCTGCTGAAGATTGTCACGCACATCGGCCATGTCGGCTGCGGTGTTGGCCTGCGTATTGCGCAGAGCTTCCAGGGACTCGGTGGTCTTTTTCAGGGCGGCGATCTCGGTTTCCAGGGTGGCCAGCCGGTCATCCATCTTCTGGTTCATTTCCGCGCGCAAAGCGCGTAAATCCCCGGACGTGGCGCATCCCGCCAAAAGCAGAACCGCTATGAACAATACAAGATATTTAAAATACCTCACGGCTTCACCTCACACAATCATCGGATTAAGGATGCACGACAAAGTGCGCCCGTCTGTTTTTGGCCCAAGCCTCTTCGTTGGAGGCGGGATCCAAAGGACGTTCTTCGCCATAGCTGACGGTCTTGATGACCGATTCCTTGATGCCGAGATTGACCAGATAGGATTTGGTTTCATCGGCGCGTCTTTGTCCCAGAGCAAGATTGTATTCCGCCGTTCCCCGTTCGTCACAGTGCCCTTCAATCGTGACGGACGAAAACCGGTGCTTCATCAAGAGCGCGGCATTGGCCTGAAGGATTTCCCGCGCATCGGGACGGATGGCGGAGCTGTCGTAGTCAAAATTAATGTCACGGATTAGATCCTGAAGGATAGCGGCCTGCTGCGGTTTTTGAGGCTGGGCTTCGGAAGCTTCCAGAATATCGGAGCCTCTGTCTTTTGCCCAGGTATCCGAAGGACCTGCGCCTTGTTCCGAGGCCGTCTGCTGTTGGCTTGGCGTGGAGGTGGCGGAGACCGTTTGTTTTTTGGCACAGCCCGCCAGCAGAGCGAGACCGCCCATCAAAACCAGTAAACATGCTGTCAAGATTAGATTTTTTTTCATAAGGCCATCCTTTCCCTGATTAGTGAAGTTTATAAAAAAATGTCAAAGGCTTTCTCCCTGTCCTTTGTTATATCAGTCGCGACGGGTTTTGGTTTTTTGAATGCGCGTGTTTTATACGTTAAAAAGTTCTAAAACTCAAGTGAAAATGAACGGGCGTTTTATTTCAGGCGTGGCGACCATGATGGAGTCGCCAGTTTGTATTTTTGTTCATAAAGAATCCTCGGATGGGAGCCGTTGGAATTCATGATGATGATTTTGCTTTTTGAGCCGCCCCGTGCGAGGTAAACAAGTTGCCTGCCGGAGGGCGACCACGACGGAGATTCATTATTTTCCGCATCCGAGGTCAGCTGAACGGGAGAGTTTCCCTCCACGTCAACGGTGAAGATCTGATAGCGGTTGTCCGTTAAACCTTCATACGCGATGCGGTCGCCCCGAGGCGACCATGCTGGCGAGGTGTTGTAGGTGCCTTCATAAGTCAGCCTTCTGACGTTGCTTCCGTCGGCGTCCATGACATAAATTTGCGGAGAGCCGGAGCGGTTGGAAACGAAGGCGATTTTTTTGCCGTCCGGCGACCAGGTCGGCGAAACGTCGATGGCAAAATTGTTTGTCAGACGTTTTAATTGAAGGGTGCCCAGTTCCAGCACATAGATTTCTTCATTTCGGTCTTTGCTCAGCGTCAGCAGGATTCTGCTCCCATCCGGTGAAAAGGCGCCGCATAAATTCAGTCCTTCAAACGAAGGGACCTTTTTTTCCACGCCGCTTTTGAGGTTCCGGATGTAAATTTCCGGACGACCATCCTTATACGATGTAAAGGCCATGTATTGGCCGTCGGGGGACCAGCGGGGAGAAATGACAATCGACTGATGATTCGTAATCTTTTTCAAATCTTCGCCGTCGTAACCGATGAGGTGGATGTCGGATTTCGAACCGGCCTTGGACACAAAAGCGACTCTGGTGTTGAAATCGCCTTCATCGTTAATCAGTGCCAGCAGAATGTCTGAAGCCAATGCCCGGGAAACGGCTTTCAGATGAGCCGTGTCCGTCCGGTATTTTTTATGAAAAATCTGTTCCCCGCGGACGACATCAAACAAAAAACCTTCCACGATGATTGCATCGTCCTTTTTCAAAAGAGAGCCTTTGAGCAGATAATCCGCTCCGACGGCCGTCCAATCCGCAAAACGGATTTTGTCGGCGGTCAGCGCAGTCCGGAAAGTGCTGTCCTCCAGAAAACCTTTTGGGTTCAGCACATTGAAAAGACCGGTCATGGCCAGATCTTTTTTGATGTGTTCCGGCAGGGAAATGTCCCATTCCGCCGGCACCCCCGGCGACGTGATGAAATCGCAGATGGCAATGGGAATCAGCCGGAAAGCAGGGGAATCGATATCTACATAGATTTTCGCCGACGTCATTCCGCCGGCGAACCCCAGCAGGCAAAGCGCCGCAAGAAAGGCAATGGCATATTTTTTCATTTTTTCGGGACAACCCCTCCTTGGAATGCGGGAATTTTTAACAGACGGTCCGGTTCTTTTCAAACAAAAATTCCATCAGCGCAGTTCCGCCGAATGAAAGCGGATGCCGATTTCAATGTTATGATCCCTCACCCACCGGGGCAAAGGGGGAAACGGCTGAGATTTTTTGACGGCCCTTAAAGCGGACTCGTCGAAATATCGGTTGCCGGAGCGTTTTTCAAAAGAGACTTTTTCCACGGCGCCGCTGCGGTCAATGCTTAGGTCGATGATAGCCGTGATGTTTTCGTCCGGCATGAGCGATGGGGGCATCGACCAGTTTTGCTTGACTTTGAACCAGACGGCTTGAATGTATTCCTTGATTTCGGAATTCATTTCGCCGGCGGTGGCGGGCGATCCGGTGGCGACGGCTGACTGGGAAGCCGTAGGGGCCGTGGTATTTTGTCTTTGGCGGATGGCATTGAGCGCCTTTTGAATGTCGGATTCCCTCTTGGCTTGAGAGGGCATTGCGTCCGAATAAACGCTGGTGATCTTTCTCTTGAGAATGACGGTCTGGCCCACGTCTTTTGTTTTGAAAAGTTCGTTGAAAGACGAAGCGTTGCCCGAAGGCAAAACAGCCTCAGAGCCGACCAGTTGGACGGAATAGATAGGTCCGAAAGTCAAGCGCCTAGAACTGGTCGGCACGGAAACGAAAATCAGGGAAACAGCGATGAAATGAAAGGCCACGGAGAGGAGAATCATTTTTTTGAAGGAATCGGAATTGCCGCGGCAGCCGTGGGCAAGCATCCGGGAAGTCATCTTCTTTCCTCTGGCGGCTCGGTAATCATGCCCAATTTGTCGACGCCCGCTCGGCGGACTTCCGCCATGACCTCCACGACAAAACCATAGGGAACGTTTTTGTCGGCCCGCAGGAAAATTTCCCGGTCGATCCTGCTCGATAAAATGGCCGCCAGTTTGGATGTCAATTCATCCAGAGGGAGTCTTGTTTTGTTGAGGTAGATTTCCTTGGATTCGCTGATGGTCAGGACCAGTTTTTCCTCGGCCAAATCGAGACTCTTGGACTTGACCCTCGGCAGATTGACGTCAATGCCCATGGAAAGCATCGGGGCCGTGACCATAAAGATGACCAAAAGCACCAGCATGACATCCACTAAAGGCGTGACATTGATTTCCGCCAAGGGTTTGCTGGAATGATTGCTTCTTCGAAATTTCCGCATAAGCCTTTTACCTTCAGCTTGCCTTGCGCGCGATATGGCGTTCGATGATATTTAAAAATTCCGAAGCGAAATTTTCCATTTCCTGCACCATGCTTTTCGACTGATTCAGAAAATAATTGTAGAAAATGACTGCCGGAATGGCCGCGGCCAGGCCCGCCGCCGTGGCAATCAGGGCTTCGGAAATACCGGGGGCGACCACCGCCAGCGTCGCCGAACCGCGCATGCCGATGGACTGGAAGGTTTCCATGATGCCCCAGACCGTGCCGAACAGCCCGATGAAAGGGCTGGCCGAACCGGTGGTGGCCAGAAAACCGAGCGCGCTCTCCAGCTTGGTCATTTCGGTGCCGCAGCTGTTGCTCAGGGCGCGTTCAAGATTGTCCAGAGAAGAAAGGCGGATGTCGTCGCCGGCCGCCGGGGCATCGGAATGCTTTTCCCCGCTTTTAGAAAGTTCTTCATAGCCGACGCGAAAAACTTCCGCCGTGGTGGAGAAAGAATATTTTTTCGCCGCCGCGAGAACGTCGGTTAGTTTGGACAGGCGTTGATACTCGTCATTGAACGCCTCGTTTTCTTTTTTGATTCTGCCGTAGGTGCGCCATTTGAGAAAAATGATGGCCCACGAAATCACCGAAAAAATCAGGAGGATGAGCAGAACGAACTTCACCATCGGACCGGTATTTAAAATGATGCTTAAAATGCTCCCGTTCAAACTTACAGAACCCATAATATCCCCGCATCTTGTGAATTTTATTTGAGGCGTAAACTAAAGGAAAAAGACAACCTTGTCAACATATCTTTTAGATGACAGCGCCGTCATAAATCTTCCGGCGTGAAAGCGACCACGTCGTCAATCTTGTCCGCGCTGACGCAAAGCATTGCCAGCCGGTCCACGCCCAGGGCCGCGCCCGCGCAGGGGGCAAGCGCGTCGAGCGATTGCAGGAATTTTTCCGGCATGTCATAGGACGCCCAGCGTTTTCCGGCGCGTTTTTTCAACGCCTCGCCGAAGCGGTTTCGTTGTTCGGCGGCGTCGGTAAGCTCCGAAAAGCCGTTGACGATCTCGAGGCCGCCGATATAGAGCTCAAACCGTTCGCAAACCGAAGGGTCGCCGTCCTTGATCCTGGCCAACGCCGCCAGACTTGCAGGGTAATCATGGAGAAACGTTGGTTTTTCCACGCCCAACCGGGGTTCGACGTATCCAACCAACAACTCGTCGAACCGGTTTTGAGCCAGCGCTTCCTCCACGGAAACCGGCGCGTATTTCGCGAACGCTTCGGCGACCGTCATTCTCTGCCAGCCGGGTGCCAGAGCAATGTCGCGGCCGCTCGTCTTCAGGTTTTGCAATCCCAATGCTTGGGCGGCAAACCGGATTAAATCCTCGCATTGATCCATGAGCTTTTGATAATCAAAACCGGCGACATACCATTCCAGCATGGTGAATTCCGGAAGATGCAGGCGGCCTCTTTCCGCTTTGCGGAAACATTTGCAGATTTGAAATAGACGCTGATAGCCGGCGGCCAGAAGCCGCTTCATGCAGAGTTCGGGGGAGGTCTGCAAAAACCAGCCGTCGGCAGGGAACGCCTCGATATGTTCTTCGGGAGCGGGGGACGGAATTCTCAAGGGGGTTTCCACTTCCAGAAAGTCGTGGCTGATGAAATACGCGCGGAGGCTTTGCGTAAGGCGGGCACGCACCCGCAACGCCTGTGATTTGCGGGCTAAGTAGAAATGGTAATCCAAGCTGCCCTCCGGCGCGTGTTAGCCTTTGACGCGGGTCAGATATTCTCCGGTGCGCGTGTCAATGCGGATTTTTTCCCCTTCGGTGATGAAGGTGGGAACCTGAATCGTGTAGCCGGTTTCCACCTTGACCGGCTTGGTCGTGCCGGAGACGGTGTCGCCCTTGGCCCAGGGTTCCGCTTCCGTGACGACCAGCTCGACAAAATTGGGCAGGCTCAACCCGATGGGTTTGTCCTCAAAAAGCAGAATTTCCACTTCAATGTTATCCGTCATGAAATTTTTTGCGTCGCCGACCTGATCTTCGGTCAGATAAACCTGTTCGTAGGTTTCATTATCCATGAAACAATATTTGTCTTCTTCCTTGTAGAGGTACTGCATCTTCTTTTCGCGCAAATCCGCCGGTTCGAATGTGTCCACGGAACGGAACGTGCGCTCGAATTGGGCTCCGGTGACCATGTTCTTGAGTTTGGTGCGGTAAAGCGCCTGTCCCTTCCCCGGTTTGACAAAGTTAAATTCAATGATGACATACGGCTCATTGTCGATTTTCAGCCGCAGCCCTTTTCTTAAATCACTGGCGGTGTACATAAGAATCTCCTTGCAAATAAGATGAACAAAACAAAAAGCCTCGCGCTTTTTATGGGTTTCTCTAATCTATTTATGTGAACTTGTCAAAAAAATGTTTGTTCTTTTTCAGGTCGTTTTGGATGGTCCGGGATAGGGCGTTCAGCGGTATTTTCCCGGCGCGTCCCGGCGTGTCCACGACGTATTGGGGGAGGCAAAGTCCCGAGCACTGCCGCCGCATGGCTTCCATCAGCGCCATGCCGGATGTCAGGTCGGTGCGGAAATGTGCGCAACCCCGGGCGGGATCGCAGTGAAAAAGATAATAAGGCCGGACGGATATTTTTTGGAGGCCGTTGAGCAGGGCTTTCATGACCTCCGGTAAATCATTAACGCCCTTGAGCAGGACCGACTGATTGGAAACGGGTATGCCGGCTTCCTGGAGACGGTTGCAGGCGCGCGCGGCTTCCGGAGTGATTTCCGCCGGATGATTGAATTGCGTGTTGAACCACAGAGGACGGTGGCGTTTCAGTATCCGGCAGAGATCCCGGGTGATGCGCATCGGCATCACAACGGGCGTCCGACTGCCAATGCGTAAAATTTCGATGTGCGGCAACGACCTTAAGGAACTGAGGAGCTTGTCCAGAACCGCGTCCTCCAGCGTCAGCGGGTCGCCGCCGGAGATGATGACTTCCCGGATTTGCCGGGCGGAAGCCAGATAATCCAGCATGATCTGCCATCGTTTTTTCAAGCTTCCGGGACGGTCGGTCGACCAGAAACGCTTGCGGTTGCAATGCCGGCAGTAAACGGCGCAGGCTTCCGTGACCATCGCCAGGCAGCGGTCCGGATACCGGTGGATTAACTTGGGGACCGGCATTTTCAAATCTTCCTCCAGCGGATCTTCCGGCAGAAGCCGCCCGCAGGAAATTTCTTCGCTGCGAGGAATGCTTTGAGCGCATATCGGATCGGAGAAATGATTGTCCCGGATCAGGGACAGATAATAAGGCGTGATAGCCATGGGGTAAACAGCGGCGACTTTTTTAAAGCTTGTTTCATCGGAAGGCACGTTCCCCAGCAAACGCTTCAGCGGCGCGAATCCCGTGACGCGGTTTTTTAATTGCCAGCGCCAGCTGTTCCAGTCTGTTGCCGAAGCCTTAAAGGATGAAAGAAAAAATTGCGTATTCAACGTCCGCTCCGTTTTGTTGGATGAGGCATGCCCGTAAGCTATCGGGGAGCCTCCTGAAAGTCGTTCGCCACGCCCCGCAGGGATGGGTTTCCTACCACAAATTTACGGCCTTGCAAAGTTCAATAAAAAATGGGACGGAAAAAAACGCCCGGCTATGCTATGGTCTTTTGGCAGGACAACGGAGGAGACGTTCTGTGATGGATACGCAAAAAAGCAAGGAGAGGGTGGCGCTTCTGTCGGTGGCGTCGAATTCTTTTCTGGTGGTATTCAAAATCATTGTCGGTGTTGCAATCGGCTCCGTTTCAATCATTTCGGAAGCCATTCACTCCGGCGTGGATTTGCTGGCGGCCTTGATTGCCATGTTTTCCGTCAAAACATCCGGCGTACCCGCCGATGAGCGGCATCCTTTCGGCCACGGCAAGATTGAAAACATTTCTGGTTTTGTTGAGGCCCTGCTTATTTTTGCCGCGGCGTTCTGGATTATTTTTGAAGCGCTGAAAAAATTAAACGCGCCCCGGGCGATGGAAAACCCTGAATGGGGCGTGGGCGTCATGTTGTTTTCCGCCGTCATGAATTTCATGGTGTCGCGGAAACTTTTTCAGGTCGGCCGGGAAACCGACTCCATCGCCCTGCAGGCCGACGCCTGGCATCTGCGCACGGATGTTTACACTTCCGCCGGGGTCATGGCGGCGCTGGGCGTCATCTGGCTGGGACATAAGATTTTACCCGATCCGAACATTCACTGGATTGACCCGGTCGCCGCGATAATTGTGGCCTTGCTGATTCTGCGTGCGGCTTATCAATTAACCATGAATTCCCTTCGCGATTTGGTTGACGTTCAACTGCCGGTGGAAGAGGAGGATTTTATCCGCGACATCATCCGGGGCGAGGACAAAATTTACGGCTTTCACCACCTGCGGACGCGCAAGGCCGGCGCGCTACGGTTTATGGAGTTTCACATCAAGGTGGATCCGCAGATGTCCGTGCATGATTCGCACGATATTACCAAAATATTAAAGAAAAACATCCGCAACAGGTTTCCCGATTCGGCCATCACCATCCACGTGGAGCCCTGTGACGGCGACTGCACGGATATTTGTGAGGCCGGCTGTTTCCTGCCCGCGGAGAAAAGACCGAAGCGGCCGCCCCTTCCCGCATTGCCCCATGAGGTCACATGATACACCGCTCCAGGATGTTCTATTCGTAATGGCCTTGCCATAAATCTATCTTAAGCCTTTAAATTAAATAATTTTCTCAGTTACGGCTGTCTTAAAAATGATATTTCAAGACCTAACCCCATTATTCTTGGCATCACCTTTCCCATGACCTGCAACATTCGCATCGTGGCAGAGAATGCCAAGATTCAGTTTGCCTTTTTGCCGCGCGGTTTGGCCCCGGAGCTGGGTTCCCACGTCATCGTGCCCTGCATCGCAGGCCCGTCCTTAGCCGCGGATCTGCTGCTTTCCGGCCGCATGACCAGCGGCAGGGAAATGGCCCGGCTGGGTTGGCATCAGGGGCCGTTCCGGCAGCGGACGTGCTGTCGGCCGCGCTGGAGCAGGCCCGAGAGTATAGAAAAACGGCACCGGTGTCTGTGGCTATCTCCAAACACCTGCTATGGAAGGGACTCACCTCCACCATTGCGGAAATGGATGAGTCTGAATTCAGCCTGTTTCGGTGGGTCTGCCGTCAACCCGATGCAGCGGAAGGGATTATCTTCTTTCTTGAGAAGCGACCACCGGGCTGGAAAATGTCGGCCACCAAAGACCTGCCCGATTTTCTGGACGATTCCAATTGATAGAAATCCGGTGCGTAAATCCATTGGCGCTATGCAAGCTTCCTTTGCACTTTTTCCTTCGACGTTAATATTTCATTTTATACGCAGGGAATCGTTGACCGGCGCCATCTTTCTGGGCTTTGAATTCGTCCAGCGTCAAAAACGGCGTGCTCAATGATTGAGTTCTCTGTTGGGTGATGCATGAATTCGAGACACATAGCTCCTTCTTGCGAAGCATGAAACTTCGTGCGATGTCATGTTTGAGAACTCCCCGAAGCCGCATCATCCTGCCAGTATCGGGAATTTTAGGGCATCAGACTCTGCAAGACTCTTAACGCGTCGGACAATTCTTTTGCCTCGTTATTGATCTTGTCACTTTTTTCAATACCCTTGGTTATCTTCGACTTCAAAGTTTCCTGAGTCTGAGTATATGAACCCTTATCCTGTTCATAGCGGCTAAGGCAATACTTGAACAGTTTGTTTGTGCATTGATTCAAGGTCTCGGAACCCACGCATCCGGCGTTTTGCTGATCCTGAACGGAATAGCTTTTATTGGCACATTGCTTGACATAGCTTTTATATCCGCCGTAATAGGTTTCCTCAAGGAAGGGCCAGCCACCCTGGCAATCGTGAAATTTCAACGGGGAATATGCCTTCTGTACCCTGTCTATCGCAAACATCAAATTATTATAAAGCGACATGGAGTTAACCAATGCTTCAGTCACATGGATGGGCACCTGCAATACCTTTCTCGTTGATGCGGGTTCTTCTTGCACAAGCGGTGGCAGCGGCTGTACAACCCGGGTATTCGCTTTCGGGCCGGTCACCGGTTGCTCGGCGCTTACGGCGCTTGACAGCAATGCAACAAACCATAACGACACGGTAAAAATTAATAGAGAATTCGTAGTCTTCATAGTTTTCCTCCTGAGCAAACAAGATATTTTTTATATGCAAAATAATGCGCTTCCCCTCACGTGTCAATGTTTTTAATTTTGCGAATCTTCCATCATTGTATAGAAAAATTTACCCTCCTGCCTCATTCAAAATTAAAGTAAATTTAAAGGCACGGTGGCATACTTGTAAGCGGAATGCACCTTCTTGTCCCGAAGGCGATTTATTGTTAACCCGATTAGTAGGGAAACGATGACAGCGATGTAGGCGATACCAGCAGACTGTTCCAGCATGACCAGTACCCGTGATGACGATTTTGCTTCCCGCATTGCCCCGTGAGGTCACATGATACACCGCTCCAGGATGTTCTATTCGTAATGGCCTTGCCATAAATCTATCTTAAGCCTTTAAATTAAATAATTTTCTCAGTTACGGCTGTCTTAAAAATGATATTTTAAGACCTGACCCCATTATTCCGGACATCCGATTTTATCATAAAATACAATCGAATCAGACTGTCCGGCAATTGGTGTTTAATGAAATTCTTCCCCCTGCTGAACAACTCTGTGGGAGCATACCTTATTCTGAAGAACTTGTTGGAGCTGAAAAACAACCGCACTTTTTTTGTCTCCGAGGATCTCTCATAGGGCAGCAGATGTATTTTATTTCTGACCGAAGACGCCCAGTCTTCCATCGCCTTGAGATCATTCTTCTCCGAATCGGTTGGGCGGCGCAAAACGGACAACATTACCGCATCCATTACGGTCTGAAGCGCCATCTGTGATGCTTTCAGCGCGAGATCATCCCGGTTGATGCTTTCAAAAAAAGAAACCCGTTCCACATGAGCAAGAAAGCAATGATACTGATGACCGATGGTCCGTGAGCCCGTTATGGATTCCTTGCGCACCCTGTAATTGTATTTGACTTGATCGGTGATGACGATCTTTCGGGCCCGATAAAATATTTTGGGCATGACCGCTATGTCTTCATACGTTCGGCCTTCTGGAAATTCAATGCCGTCAAAAAGCACCTTTTTGAAAAGTTTATCCCATACGTAATTACAAAGCCATTTATCTTGTACAAGTTCCGTCAGCGCTTCACTACCCGAATACAGGGTAATGCCCTCAGGAACACCCGTTGGAAACGGATGCACAACCCTGGAATGGATAACCTGCTTACCGCATATGGCAATATCGGCATCATGGGCATGTAAAATCCCATAAAGCGTTTCGTGATAATCAGACTCGATAAAATCGTCCGAATCGATGAAACTTAAATAATCGCCGCGCGAAAGCCGCATGCCCACATTCCGTGATTCTGATAATCCGGCGTTCTTTTGATGAATCAAAGAGATCCGATGATCCCTTTTGGCATATTCTTCGGCAATTTCAGGAGAGCGATCCGTTGAACCGTCATTGATAAGAATTATTTCCAAATTTCGGTAGGTCTGCCCTGTAATGGAGTCCAGACAGCGGGGCAGATATTCCCCCCACATTATAAACCGGAACAATGACGCTGATCAGTGGAAGATTTTCAGACAAAGTGTGCTCCGGATGGATTAAGGTATGATCCCGTTGCCGCTGAAATATTTTTATTCACCGAAGAATCGCCGTCCAATACGTTAATTGAATTGAAGTGATAAGAACTTGCTTTTCGTTGTCGGCAGTATAAGAAACGCCGTCTTGTGTGTCAAGAATATTTAGCCACAAGCTGTGGGGTGCGGCGCTGCTGATCCCGCTGAAGGAACATTACGATATCCATCTTTTTGAGGCATCTGTTCATCGTTTGATTATTGCATCTGAAAAAAAGGCGAATCATCCCGAATTCAGGCAAGCTTATCCATCACGCCTTAGATGATTCTTGAAAAAAATCACAATGCGTTATGACTGTATGTATTCATCCCAGGAGTATTGAGGGTCGGCGTAGGCGTCGGCTTGTGGATGATGACATCACCGCCGCCTTCATAGGTCAAAGTATGAAAATTAATATTGTTGAGTTGTCGCTTGTATGTTTGCGCTTCTTCATTATATTGAATGGTGTACGGCCAGTTCCAGGAATCCGCGTTCCGGTATAAATCCGGTATGTAGCATCTGTTGCCGTTGCCGCAAATGATGCGGCTGCCTCTAAAATAGACAAACCGGCGGTGTTATGGGCGGGAGCCTGTCGCCTTCGTATAAAACCTTTTCCAGGAAAAGGCCGGAAGGCGGTGCGGTGAAGCGCGCGGGAATTTCCGAATAGGTGGTGAGCATGGTTTTGATGTCGCGACCGTTGAAGTTTCCGCGTCCCGCCTCGACGGTCACGCCCACGATGCGCCTGACCATTTTCCAGAGGAAATGGGAGCCGAGAACGCGTAGGACGATGAGAGCGTCGAATTCCTTGAGCCATATTCCTTCAATGTTGACTTTTGTTGAAGTTTCTTTTTCCATTCTTTTGTCGGCGAAAGAGGCGAAATCGTGGAATCCGCGGAATATGTCGAGCGCCTGTTTCATTTTTTCGCAATCGAGTTTGTCCTTGACCCACCAGACATAACGTTTGCCGAATGCCGTTCGTCTGCGGGAAATCAGATAGAGGTAACTGCGGCCCACGGCGTGATGACGGGCGTGAAAAAGAGCGGGGGCGTTTTCCACTTTGAGGATGTTGATGCTGGCGGGCAGATTGTCGTTGATGCCCATGCGCAGGGAATCCGGATGAACTTTTTTGGAAGTTTCCAGGTGGGCGACCTGGCCGAGGGCGTGAACGCCGGCGTCGGTTCGGCCTGCGCCCTGAACTTTGACGGGCGCGTCTAAAAACTTTTCCGCCGCGGTGATCAGCGTCTCCTGCACACTGCGCGCGTTTTTCTGGGTTTGCCAGCCGCGATAGTTGGTGCCGTCATATTCCAAAAGGATTTTGTATTTGTGCAAAGCCATGGCTCTTTCTGCGGAATATTTTGCGGCGCAAAGTCCGGGGGACAGCGGCGGACGATGCCTTGCATTTAGATGGAACCGGCCTCTTTGTTCTTAGAAGAGACGACGCTGGCGGCTTTCTGCTTGGCCTGGTCCTGTTCCAACGGTGCCAGGATGGTCAAGGCGGCTATTTTGTTGATGAGCAGGCCGTCGTTGCGGTCCAGCTGGGGTAATTCAGCGCCGGGGTACAGAGAGGTGATGACCGCCTTGCCGATGATCTTGCGTCCCTCGCGGCCCCGGCAATCTCTGATTTTCAGTCCCCAGACGTTATGAAAAATCAGGGGCCGCCCGTTCGGGGCGCCGATGTAGAGCATCACATGACCCTTGCGCCACAGCAGGCTCAAGTAAGGAACGCCTTTTTCCACAATGATTTTTTCTTTTTCCTGCGGGTCAAGATTCTGCAGGTCAATGAAAGAGCCCACGGTTTTGGCCTGATCCGCGGAGTGTCTCGGAAGCCAGATGCCGAAAGGAGCGAAGAAATCCCGTGTCATGGCGGAACAGTCCCGGTTGCCGTAAAGACCGCCCCATCCGTATGGCTCATCGATAAATTCATTCGCGATGTTCACGGCGTTGCTATAGGTGAACGGCAGCGGCTTTGCGGCGACCACGCGGGGGGAGACCCGTGTGCGCTTGATGACGGCGTTGCCGTTTTCATCCGCTGCGGCGATGAGGATTTCCATCATGCCTTCCGTTTCGCCGACGAGCGGGAAGATCTGACCGACCGATGTCCGGATGCTGAATTTTCCGCCCTCGTCCAGAATCGTCGTTTTGTCTTTAATGACGACGCCGTAGCGGCCGCATTCCCATGTCCGCCTGAAATTTTCATCGGCGCGCGCGATGTCTTCGACGGGAACCCAGCCGAAAGCGAAACTGGTTTCCACGAGCGCCCAAGATTTGTCCTCGCTGAGATGACAAATCAACACGGGCGTGTTGGTCGGCACGGAGGAGATTTGCAGGTTGTCAAAGGGCCATCCTTCAATATCACCGCCAGGTTTGTAGAAATGGGGGCGGTTGGTCGGCAGCATGCGCAGATTCGTCTGTCGGATGGTAATGGCCCGCTCCATGGCTTTGGGATAGTTGTCCAGGGCGGCGTTTTTCTGAAGCGCTCTGATCCAGGAGAGCGAGTGTTTCCGTTTGTTTTCTCCGTAACCCGGGTTGAGACTGAATCTTTTGAAGATCTGTTCGACCCTTTCGGGACGCGCGTGAACAGGTTCCGGATTATGCCAGACGGAAAAATAAAAGGCGTTGTAATCGGCGTCCATTTTTGACTGGGTGGCGGCCGGCAGAAGCAGATCCATCAGCGGGCGTTCGGCTTTTTTTTCTTCGACAAGCGCTTTGTGATCCTGGCGGATTTCTACTTCGTCTTTGATGGTTTCAGGAAGGGTTGTGCAGCCGAAAATGACAAGGGCAATGATAAACGAGATAACGGTTTTCCGGGCCATTAAAAAACGCCTTGATTTATTTTTTTTTCTTCTTATATTCTTTTTTTGTGTTTTGGGCAAGACCAAAACGTTTTTCTTCACGAAAAAGCGATCAAGATTGCCTGAAAGGATACGCAGCAGGCGGTTACAACCAATAAAGCTTCAACAAAGCACAACAACCCAAAGGAGAACCACATGAAAAACAAGGAAATGAACGCCATCATTCAAAGAGCCATCGCCAACGAAGAGGACGCTTATCAGTTTTACATCAAACTAGCGGACCGGGTCACCGATGAATCCGCCAAAGATACGCTGAAGTATTTGGCGAAGCAGGAGCAGGGGCACAAAGAATATCTTTTGCGTTATCGCGAAAAAAGTTTTATGGACAACACCGTGCAAGCCGCTGAAGACATCGTGTCCGGAATGGCCGATCTGCTCGGATCGCCTGCGGTCAAAGAAAATATGGACAGCAAAGAGGTCTATCTGCTGGCCGCGGAAAAGGAACTCAACGCCTATAAGCTTTACAAGGGGTGGGCCGATCTGCATCCGGCCGGTGAAATCAGAGACATGCTCCTGAAGATGGCGGCGGAGGAACTGAAGCATAAGGAAAAGGTGGAATATTTGTACGCCAACACGGCTTTTGTGCAGACGGACGGCGGCTGAAACAGGGCGAATATCAGGGTTCCATACAATCATTAAGGAGATGACAAAATGAATATTCTTGTGCCGAAAAAAATTTTTTTTACCAAAGGGGTGGGCACGCACAAAGATGAACTTCATTCCTTCGAGCGCGCCTTGCGTGACGCCGGAATTGAAAAATGCAACCTGGTGCAGGTGTCCAGCATCTTTCCGCCGGGTTGCAAGGTGATTTCCAAAACGCAGGGGCTCAAGGAAATCATTCCCGGCTGCATCACCTATTGCGTGTTGAGCCGCTGCTGCACCAATGAACCCAAAAGGCTTCTGGTGGCGTCCGTCGGCTGCGCCATCCCCGCCGACAAATCTTCTTACGGGTATATCAGCGAGCACCACGCCTTCGGTCAAAACGAGAAACAGGCCGGCGACTACGCCGAGGATCTGGCGGCGGCGATGCTCGCCTCGACGCTGGGCATTGATTTCGATGTCGATGAGAGCTGGGACGAAAAGAAAGAGATTTTTAAAATCAGCGGCAAAATCGTCCGGACGCTCAATGTCACGCAGTCCGCGATTTGCAAAAACAAAAATTTCACCACGGTGATTGCCGCCGCGGTGTTTATTTTTTAACGGTGTCTTCACAGAGGAGAGGATTTGAATCCTTGAAGGTGTATGTCCAGGGATAAACTCGGCTCCAGAGAAATACCGGAACTCCAATATCATGACATCGGCGACGTCCAGCTGCCCTATCTTTATTACGAAGGTGAATCGCCGGACATTCTTTTTGCCCATGCCACGGGTTTTCTGCCTTGGCTTTGGCATCCGATTATCGAGGAATTGACGCCGCACCGGCGCTCCTGGGCGCCCTATATCTGCAATTATCGCAATTGCGACCCCGAAACAGGAGGCCTGCCGTGGGATGTCATTGCCCGCGACATCATCAGTTTCTGCAGTTCACAAAATATCGCCCGCCATCTGGCGGTCGGACATTCCATGGGCGCGACCGTATTGACCATCGCCTCGGCCCTGTTCGGGTTGCAGCCCTGCGGCATGATCCTGATAGAGCCGATTTTTCTGCCCGAAGAATTTTACGCGATGGATATCAAACTGAAGGATCATCCGCTGGCGGCGCAATCCATCAAAAGAAAGAACAGCTGGAAGGATGAAAGCTCCGCCTTGGCTTATTTAAAATCGAAATCCCTTTTTGCCGGATGGGATGAGCGGATGCTGCAATTTTATATTCAATACGGGATGCAGAAGCAGGCCGAGGGAGAACTGAAACTCACATGCGCTCCCCGAAGCGAAGCCGCTCTTTTTATGGGCGGCAAAAGCACAAATCCCTGGCCGCTTTTAAAGGAACTGACCTGTCCGGTTCTCATTGTGGAGGGCGAAAAAAGCACGAATAAAGAATTCATCGATCTGAAAAAAGCCGCTGCTTTGCTGAAAAAGGGACGATATACATCCGTCAGCGAGGCTGGACATTTGATTCCCATGGAAAAACCAAAAGAAATAGCTAAAATCATAAAAGATTTTATGAAAGAGTCTTTTCAGTAAACGATTGACAAAATCCAATAAATGTGTAAACCTGCCTGATATTTTAATCTTTTAAAAGTAAAAAGAGGAATTCGTTTGATGGCGTTGATTGAAGACAATCGCGATGTTTCCTCGGGGAGCGGCAAAACCTCAGTCGGTGCCTTGCTGGAGATGCCCTTTGCGTATTTGGGTCGAAGGGTTATTCACTGGATCAACACACTGGGTTCAGCCGCCATTTTTCTGGTCACGGCCGTGCTGAAGACCTTTTCTGCCAGGCAAATTCCCAAGGTTGTTCAGCAAATTTATTATATCGGGGCGATGTCCACCACGATTATCATGCTGGTGAGCCTCTTTACGGGAATGGTATTGGGTCTGCAGTCTTATCACGCCCTGGTGAAGTTCGGATCGCAGGGTGCGGTGGGGACGCTGGTTTCGCTTTCGCTGATCCGGGAATTGGGGCCGGTCCTGACGGCCATCATGATTACCGCCAGGGCCGGATCGGCTATGGCCGCCGAAATAGGCATTCAGCGGATCACCGAACAGGTGGACGCGCTCAAAACCATGCGTATTGATCCGTTCAGTTACATTATCAGTCCGCGGATTACCGCGGCCGTCATCAGCTTTCCCCTGTTGACGACCGTTTTCGACATGATCGGTATGATCGGCGGCTATATTTCCAGCGTGGTGTTGATGGGTCTCAACGCCGGGGTTTTTATCCACAGTATTCAGGCCTATGTGGATATGAAGGATCTCACCGACGGGTTTGTCAAATCCATCGTTTTTGCCGTGATTGTGGCCACGGTCTGCTGTTATCAGGGGTACTACGTCCATAGACGCCAGGACAGCAAGGGAGCCAAAGCCGTCGGCCTCGCGACCACCTCGGCGGTGGTTGTTTCCTGCGTGTTGATTCTCATTGCGGATTACGTGGTCACTTCGCTTCTTATTTTGTAGTGGATGATGGATATGCCATTGATAGAATTCAAAAATGTCACCAAAAGATTCGGCGATCAAACCGTGCTGGATCAGGTGAATTTGCAGATCTACGAGGGTCAAATTACGACCATCATCGGCCTGAGCGGCTCGGGCAAGAGCGTTTTACTCAAGCACATCGTCGGTTTGCTGCGGCCGGATGAAGGAACGATTTTCTTCCGCGGCAGGCCCTTGGATAAGATGAAAAGAGCGGAAGTGGCCGAAGCGATGTCACAGATCAGCTATATGTTCCAGAACAATGCCTTGTTTAGTTCCATGACGGTTTTTGACAATATCGCCCTGCCGCTTGTGGAAAAAACCAAGTTGAAAAAATCCGAAATATACCAACGGGTGATGGCCCGCATCGAACAAACCGAGCTGACCGACGCGGCCTTCAAATATCCCTCGGAACTGTCCGGCGGCATGCAGAAACGTGTCGCCCTGGCCAGGGCGCTGGTTACCGATCCCAAAGTGGTGTTGTTTGATGAACCGACGACCGGACAGGACCCGGTGAGAAAAAACGCCATTTTAAGCATGGTCGCGCAATACCAGAAGAAATTCAATTTCACCGCCGTGCTGGTCAGTCATGAAATTCCGGATGTTTTTTTCATTTCCAACCGCATTCTCGCGCTTTACGACAAAAAAGTCGTTTTTCAGGGCACGCCGGAGGAATTGAATGAGTTTGATCATCCTTTCAACGATGAGGTGATCCGCAGCATCGAAAGCCTGCAGAAAGAACTGACCGGACTTTATTCGCAAAGGCAGTTCAAAATGCTTCATCACCTTCAGCTGAAACGTCGCAAAGGAGATGAAAATTATTGTCTGATTGTGTTTACCTTGTCCGGCGCGGAGGCGTTGGTCCAAAAGATGGGCTATGACGCCGCTCAGGCCGTCACTCACGCAATGGGGATTTATGTCGACAAACATTTCGGAACGATCGGCGGATTTTCGACCCGTTTGAAATCCAATGAAATTGTAACGATGCTGCCTTATTCCAACATCCAGGAAGCGGAAAGCGTTTTGCAGGAGCTGATTGCCGATTTTCGCCAGGAAGGCATAAAAAACATCTGGTTGGAAGCGCAGCACAATAGTGGGTTGGAAAATTGCGTGGATTTTGCTATTTTAGCAGGAATTGCCGAAGGTCAGCCCGCGTCGGAAATTGACGCGGTGATGGAGGAAGCGCGGTCACAACAAAAAGAAATCGGACGGATGCAGTGTCCTGTCCAGGAGTAAAGACATGAAACAATTTAAAATAGAAACCATCGTGGGACTTTTTGTCTTCGGCGGATTGCTGTTGGTGGCGTACATGACCGTCAAGCTGGGCAATGTTTCCTTCTTCGGAAACAACACCTACCCTCTGGTGGCCAAATTCTCTTCCGTCACCGGTTTGCGCGAAGGCAGTCCCGTGAGAATTCTGGGCATTGAAGTGGGCAAGGTGGCCGAAATCGCCATGGATCAGGAAAGCCAGCGCGCGGTTGTGAAACTGAGAATAAAAAATGGAATAAAAATTTATGATGACGCCATTGCTTCCGTCAAAACGGAAGGTCTGATCGGCGATAAATACATCAGCGTCGATCCGGGCGGATCCGGAACGCTTCTGGAATCCAATGGAACCATCACCGAGACGCAAGCGGCGGTAGAAATAGCGGATCTTGTCGGCAAATACGCTTTCGGAGAAGTCAAACCTCCGGCAAACAAAACAGAAGGTCAGGAGAAATAAAAAATGAAATGGCGGATTATCGGAATTTGGATTGTGGTCTTCTTTTTGGGTTCTCTTACGGCTTACGCCGGCGCGCCGCTGGATACTGTGGAGGCCAATGTCAACAAGGTATTGAAAATCCTCGGAGATCCCAAGCTCAAGGCGCCGTCGGCCAAAGAAATCAAAAAAGAGAAATTGCGGGTGATTTTTGATGAAATGTTTGATGACATTGAGTTTTCCAGAAGAACATTGGGGCGCAACTGGAACAATTTGACCCCCGCGCAACGGGTGGAATTTGTAAACCTTTTCAAACAGATTCTGGAAAAAAACTACGCGGATAAAATCCTGGACTACACCAACGAGAAGGTTCAGTTTTACAAGGAAAACATTCTTTCCGACACCCAGGCGGAGATTCAAAGCAAAATCATCACATCCTCCAAGGAAATCCCCATTTTTTACCGCGTGCTACTGAAAAACGGTCAATGGAAAGTCTATGATGTGATCGTGGAAAACGTAAGCCTGGTGCAGAACTACCGCACACAATTCACGGATATCCTGGCAAAGAATACACCGGAGAAACTGCTGGAAATCCTGCGCGATAAGGTCAGCAAGCATTAGAAAAATCGGCGCGAAAACGGCAGCGGCCAATACAGCCATACGGATTTTTTTTAATGAAGTCTTTCCTGCGTTTCAGTTTGATTCTGATGATTGCGTCGGCGGGCTGGGCGCTGGCCCGGCCGGCGGCCTTTGCCCATCCCGCTGCCGCGGATTTCCCCGCGCGTTTTGCGGCGCAGGCCCCAGCCGCATCCCCTCCAGCGGAGGAAGCCGCAGGCTCGTCCGCTTCGGGTTCGGATGATTACGGCGATTACGAGGAGGTCGAAGAACCGCCCGGTGAAATTTCCGCAAACCAGCCACAGGAAGAAACCTTCGCCGTCGCCGATCCTCTGGAACCGGTCAATCGGGTCATGTATCAGTTTAACGATAAACTTTATTTCTGGGCGCTCAAACCGGTGGCGCAAGGATATAAATTGCTTGTGCCCGAACCGGCGCGGATCAGCGTAAAGAATTTCTTTTCCAATCTCGCCTTTCCGGCGCGCTTTGTCAGTTGTCTGCTGCAGGCGGATATAAGCGGCGCGGCCACGGAAGCCGGCCGTTTTGCCGTCAACACCATCTGGGGAATCGGCGGTCTGCTCGACCCCGCCGCGCAGAACAAATTGAATTTGCAGATGCAGGATACGGATCTGGGGCAAACCCTGGGTGTCTGGGGAGTGGGCCATGGTTTTTATATCGTCTGGCCGGTGTTCGGCCCTTCCTCTCCCCGCGACACCGTGACGCTTATCGGCGATTATTTCCTGTATCCGGTCTCTTATCTTTCTCCCTGGTACGCGGGCGTGGGCGTGAGAGCGTTTCAGGAAATCAACGCCACGTCATTGAGGATCGGCGATTATGAAGCGCTGAAATCCGCTGCGATTGATCCGTATGTGGCTTTCCGCGACGCCTATCTCCAGTACCGCTTCAAAAAAATCAAGGCCAGGCGGGCGAAAATTTCATCGCAGTTTACTCCGGCATCATGGCCGGTGGAGTCCGCCCCAACGAAACAAGGAAATTAAATGCGGAAAAACGTCTTACCGAATCCATTTGCC
>DAOSZO010000028.1:0-31092 GCA_035382085.1 Smithella sp. | reverse complement strand
AAAACAATTTAGAGATTTATCATGCGCATTCTGGTTCTCAGCAAACGCCAATATATGAGCAAGGATTTGATAGATAACCGTTATGGCCGCTTTCGAGAGATTCCGCTTGCTCTTGCAAAAGCCGGTCATTCCGTTTGCGGCATCTGTCTGAGTTACCGAACCCGTCAAGAAGGCGTATGGGAAGATGAAAAAAACGGCGCCAGTGTCGCCTGGCATTTGTTAAATGTGGATAAACTGTTTCCCGTCGGCTCCGCAAATTACTGGAAAAAGGTTGGAGCTGTCGGCAAGACGTTTCAGCCGGATATCGTCTGGGCGTGCTCGGACGTCTTGCACGCGATTTTGGGATATTCAGTCGCAAAGAAATTAAAAGTTGTTTTGGTTACTGATTTATACGACAATTTCGAAAGTTTCGGTTTAACCCGACTCCCCGGCATGACCTCCGCATTCCGCCGCGCCCTGCGAAAAGCACATGGAATCACTTGCGTAAGCAAGCCTCTGGCAAGGTATGTGCGCGATACAATCCGCTGTTCGTGTCCGATGGAAGTGATTGAAAATGCCGTGCCGGAACATACCTTTTGCCCTCTGGACCAGACAGAGTGCCGCCGCGTGTTAAATCTTCCGGAAAATGGAATTTTCATCGGCACGACGGGAGCGATTTCCAAATCCCGCGGTATTGAAGCGCTTTTTAAGGCTTTCGAAATGCTTGCCGAAGAGCGGCCCGATGTTCATCTTGTTCTGGCGGGCGCCTGTGACATGGACCTGCCTCTTCAGAACCATCCTCGCGTCCACTACCTGGGCATGCTGCCCGCAGAAAGGGTTCCTTTTGTATTATCCGCTCTCGACATCGCCGTTATCTGCAACCGCAAATCATTGTTCGGAGAATATTGTTTTCCCCAAAAATTTTATGAAAGCATCGCCTGCAACGTGCCCGTTGTAGCGGCGGCCACCGGCCCAATGATCGAGCTGCTTAGGGATTATCCACAAAACCTTTATGAACCGGAGAGCCCGGAATCACTCGCGCAGGCCCTGCGCGGCCAGATGAAAAACTTCTCTCCTTTGCCGATAAAAGTTCCTACGTGGAATATGATGGGTGCAAAACTGGCGGATTTTTTTCACAGACGCCTGATTGAAACAAGAAGGGAGTAAAAAATAAAAAATCACTTCGATATTAATTTCTCATAGAGCCCCGCGTACTTTTCCGAAATCACCCGCCAGTCAAACTTTTCCGTCACCCGTCGCCTTGCTTCCCCGGCCATCACCAAGCGTAAATCAGGATCATTAAGAGCCCGGATGACGGCCTCGGCCAAGGCGGCCGCATCACCGGATGTAAACAGCAGTCCGGTTTTTTGATGTTCAACGATGTCGCTTACGGCGGGCAGGTCGCCGGAAATGACCGGACAGCCGCAACCCATCGCTTCGACCTGCACCAGCCCGAACCCTTCCTGATCGCCGCTTCCGGCCACCAGAAAGGGAAAGACGGCCAGCGTCGCCCGCCTGTACAGATTCGGTAATTCGGTCTGCGACACCGGGCCCAGAAATTCAACTCGATCGGCGATTTGAAGGCGCTCGGCCTGTTTCTTCAAGAACCCTTCCATGGGTCCTGAACCGGCGATTGTCAGTTTCAGGACGGGATATTTTTTTAGAATTTGCGGCATGGCCTTGAGAAGAACCTGAACGCCTTTTTTCTCCACCAGCCTGCCGACAAAAAGAAGCTCACAGTCCCCGCGCTTCACCGCAGGTTCAGGCGTAAAGTGATTTCTCAAATCCACACCCATCGGAAGAACATGAATTTTTTCCCCGGCAATCCCCATTTGCTCCACCTTGCTTTTCATGGCCCGGCTGACGACAGTCACCGCATCGCTTCTTCGCATCACCAGCTTTTTCATGGTCTCCAATATTTTGCCGCGCAGGGCAAACAAATCGCCGCCGTGAGATGTGCATAGCAGGGGAATCTTCCGGCCTGTAATCGCCAATCCGCAGACGGCAACCAATCCCTGCGGGACAATCCAGTGGGCGTGAATCAGGTCAAAGGATTCCCGCCGCAGAAGACGCCACAGCTCCGCCAGTTGACCAAAGAGGAAGAAAGGCACCATCAAATAATAGAGGCGATGGATCCTCAACTGGTTGAGAATACCGCCCCCGTGCATGGCCAGTTTCTCCCACCGGTTGAAAAAATAGGGGAACCGGACGACGCGCAAGCCCGCCAGGGTTTCCATTTTTTTCGCCCCCGGTGTCCGAGGCGCAAGCACGGAAACATCAAAGCGCGCTTGGAGGCGGCGGCTCAATTCAAAAACAAATGCGGGCTCTCCCCCGCCTTCCCGGGTGGGGAAGGTGGAGCTCATCACAAGAACGCGCGGGCGGTCGAGGCGATTCCCTTCCATCTTTTTATAATCCACTTTAGAATTGGGCAATATATCTGCCAATTTTTGGATTTCATCATACAATTGACTTGCGGCAATGGCAAGCCAATTAAAAAAACCGAAGCAAGGAGCTTTTTCATCTCAAAAAAAAGAGGCGGTAAAAACCGCCTCTTTAAATTTCGCGTCAGTTTTCTTTTATCACGGAACTGTCCATAGACCGGACAAAGTGGTATTTGTGCCGCCGCTATAAGTAACCGTAACAGAAACATTGCCGCCACTGCTCGGCCATGCTCCAGCTCCACAACTAAGAGCAGTAACCGTGTTTGGAGCGCCAATTCCCGAAACTCCGGCACATGCAGCGGCTGGAGTATTAGGCGCATTGGCTGAATTCATTTTATACGCCGCCCAACCTATCGAAAGAGCGGAGTAAGCACTGGATAAGGTCGCCTCTGCTACCTTGTCCGCCGCTTTTTCCTGCAGAGAAAAATACCTCGGGATCGCCACCGCGGCCAAAATACCCAGAATAATCAAAACCGCGATGATTTCAATCAACGTAAAACCTTTTTCATTTCTTAACATTGCTTTTCTCCTTTCTTTTGTAAATATTTTCGTTTTAATTCAACCTCGTTTTTAATTTATAGAGAGCAAAGCTCATGCCACATTATGAACAGCCTGATTTTTTATGCCCATAATTACATTTTTCTTTTTTATGTTGAGTATTTAACTTATTTCTTTCCATTTGGCAAGACAATTTTTCAAAAAAACCAAAGTCACTTCTAAAATGTTGAAATACAAAATTTGGCGGACAATCTACAATTATTGTAGATTCTTTATGGTGCCGATATCGATTTGCAGCTTCTTAATTCTGTGCCACAGGCTCCTTTGGTTTATTCCCAGGATATCGGCCGCCTTCACCTGAATGCCTCCGGTTTTGCGCAAGGCGTCAATAATGAGCTCCTTTTCCATGAGATTGAGTTTTTCATCCAATGAAAGGTCAGCGCTGATATTGAGGCGGTTTCCCATATCATTTCTAAAAAGAGCGGGAAGATGGCACATTTCAATGATGCCGTTGTCGCTTAAAATGGATGCCTGCTCAAGAATGTTTTTTAACTCCCGAACATTTCCCGGCCAAGAGTACCCGATCAAAGCCTGCAGAACCGGCGTGGAAAGCGTTGTTGGATTGGGCAGTTGGGACAAAAAATAATCCGCCAGCAGGGCGATGTCCTCCTTGCGCTCTCTCAAAGGCGGCAGATTCACGGGAAAAACATTGAGGCGGAAGAAGAGATCCTCGCGGAATTTCCCTTCTTTAATCATCTGGGGCAAATTTTTATTGGTGGCGGCAATCAGGCGGACGTCCACCTTAAGCGTTTTGGAACCGCCTACCCTCTCAAATTCCCTTTCCTGAAGAACGCGCAGGAGTTTCGCCTGTGTCGTTTCCGGCATGTCGCCTATCTCATCCAGAAAAATCGTGCCGCCGTCGGCCTGTTCGAACTTCCCCTTTTTCTGCTCGACAGCACCGGTAAAAGCACCCTTTTCGTGGCCGAAAAATTCACTCTCCATCAATCCCTCCGGCACCGCCACGCAGTTGACCTTGACAAAGGGCCCGTTTTTGCGCCGGCTGTGTTTATGGATGCCCGTGGCGATCAGTTCCTTGCCCGTCCCGCTTTCCCCGGAAATCAACACCGTGGCATCCGTGGGCGCTACTTTCAAAATTTGGGTGAAGACATTCCGCATAACCGGACTCGAACCGACGATTTCGGGAAACAATTCCCGCGCCTCCACCTTGCCCAAAATGTGGGTGACATTATCGAAAATCTCGTTGATCTGATTTAAATCACGGGTGATTTTCGGCTCTTGTGTCACGGCATGCTTAAGGATCGGCATTTTTTGCGTCTCCCGGACGAATTTCAAAAGAGGCTTGAAGAAAAACCGCAAGAGCAAAACACTGAACAAGAGCGTCAACACGGAAACGGCGGCCAATAAAAAAAGGAAGACTTTCGGGTTTTGCTGCAGGAGTTTCGTCTGCATCAGCTGATATGTCAGGATGACGCCCAGTGTGGAAATCCCCGAGAAAATCACAGGAATCAGGACATAGAGGCTGACCTGAACATTTTTCCCCCTCATCTTGAAAGAGGCAAATCCATTGGAAAGATTTTTTCCGGATTGATTTTTCCCTTTTGATTTCGGATGTGCCATTTACTTCACAAGTTTTGTCAAGTCCCACATTGGCATGAAAATCGCCAGGGCGAAGAAACCGACGATTGCGGCCATGCCCACCATTAAAAGAGGCGTGATGGCGTCATTGAGACCCTTGATGGCGTACTCGACTTCCATGTCGTAGTGCGCCGCGACCGCCCGCATCATTTCGTCGATCTTTCCCGATTCCTCGCCGATCGCCACCATGTCCACGACCATCGGCGTGAAATACTTGATGGATTTCAGCGGGGTCGAAATGCCGGCGCCCTCCTTGATGCGCTCACGGATGCTGTCAAACGCGCGGGTGAGCGCCTCGTTGCCCATCGTCGCGGAAAGAATGTTCAGGGACTGCATGATCGGGACGCCGCTGGTCTGCAGGATGGCGAAAATGCTGGCAAACCGCGACAGTGCCGCCTTCTTGAACAGCGGCCCCACAATGGGCATCTCCAGCAAAAATGAATCGCGGACAAACCGGCCGTTGCTGGTTTTGAAATAGTAACGCAGGCCGAAGAAAATTGCCGCCGCGACAGCCAGAAGGATGGGCCAGAATTTCATGATGAAGGCGTTGAGCATCATTGATATTTTCGTCGGCAAGGGCAATTCCAGCCCCGCATGATTGAAAACCGAAGCAAATTTCGGAATGACAAACGTCAAAAGAACGATGAAGGCCGAAACCAACGCGATGAGAACGATGACGGGGTATCTCAACGCCGACTTGATATCCGCCTTGATTTTGGCCTCATGTTCGATAATGTAGATCAGCCGCTCCAGAACAATCGGAACATTGCCGCTGACCTCGCCGGCCCTGATCATGTCACAATAGAGGCGGTCAAATATCTTCGGGAACTTCTGCAAAGCGTCGGAAAGCGATGAACCCTGGTTGATGTCTTTGATGACCCTGGAAATCGCCTCTCTTAAGGCGGGGTTCTCCGATTGTTCTTCCAGAATGGATAATATCCTCAAAATGGGAATCCCGGCCACGAGCATCGAATGAAACTGCTTGGTAAACATCACCAGATCCACGGTGGAGACCTTTTTTCTGACCGCGACAGACTTCAAAAGGCCTCTCTCCGTGTCGGATTCCCTTATTTTTGAAGGAATCAGTTCCCGGGAAAGCAGGATGAATCTCGCCACGTCGGCGGATTCCGCCTCAATGTTCCCCGAAACATTTTCGCCTACCGAATTAATGGCCTGATAAATAAATTTGGGCATTGCATCATCCTTGTCGTATGGTTTAGCTCATGACGGCGGAAGCCGCTTCTTCGAGCGTGGTGATTCCCTTCATGACTTTACCAGCCGCGTCTCTCTGGAGGGTTTTGAGTTTCCCCGCGGCGACCGCCGCGCGCGTGATTTCGGGACTCGGCCTTTGCTTGACGATCATGTCCTGAATCATCTCATCAATAACCAGCACTTCAAAGACGCCCGTCCTCCCCCGGTAGCCGGTGTTCATGCACTGGTTGCATCCCTTCCCTCTCTGAAAATCGGCGTGCTTTGCCTCTTCTTCGGTGATGCCGAAACGGGCCAGGGAATTCGCCGGCGGCTGATAGGGCTCCTTGCAGTAGGGACAGACTGTACGCACCAGGCGCTGAGCAAACGAAACGAGAAGCACGGAAGAGACCAAAAACGGCTCAATGCCCATGTCAATGAAACGGGTAATCACACCCGCCGCGTCGTTGGTATGCACGGTGCTCAACAGCCGATGCCCGGTCTGGGCGGCCTGCACGGCCACGGCGGCGGTTTCGGCGTCCCGAATTTCACCGACCATGATGACATCCGGGTCCTGCCGCAGAATGGACCGCAATCCATTGGCGAAGGTCATTCCTGCCTTCCGGTTCAACTGCACTTGACGGATGGAATTCACCCTGTACTCGACGGGATCCTCCAGCGTGATGATGTTAATGTCCGGCTTGTTGATGGAATTGAGAATGGCATAGAGGCTGGTGCTTTTGCCGCTGCCCGTCGGACCGGTGCTTAAAATCATCCCGTAGGGTTTCCGGCACATCATTTCAATTTTGGCCATATCCACTTCATCCATTCCCAGGCTATCCAGCGTGTAAATTCCCGCACTCATGTCCAGAAGACGCAACACGATGTTTTCGCCGTGAATGGTCGGAATGGACGACACGCGTACGTTGATCTCCTTGTTTTCCACTTTCAGCGTGAAGCGACCGTCCTGTGGAACCCTCGAAACGGTAATATCCATGTTGGCGATGATCTTGATCCGCGCGATGACCGACAGGAAGATGGACTTCGGCGGGGATGGCATCTCGATCAGCTTGCCGTCAATGCGAAAGCGCAACTGCACGGAATTCTGCTGCGGACTGATGTGAATGTCGCTGGCCTTGTAGCGCACGGCCTGCGCGAAAATGGAGTTTGTCAAACGAACCACCAGAGCTTCCTCGGCCTGGTCATGCAGCAGGGATACCTGAACTTCCTCTTTCGCCTCCCCCTCTTCCTGCTCTTTGGTCTCTATTTCCATGCCGCCCATGATGTCGCCCAGGTCGGACTGCATTCCGTACATGCTGTTGATGATCTGCGTGATCTCCATTTCCGAACATATCACCGGTTCCACTTCCATATTGGTCAGCTTTTCAACGGCATCCAACACCTTGATATCCAGAGGATCCACAACACCGACCATCAAAAGATTGCCCCTCACTTTCAGCGGAACCACCTGGTTCTTCTGCGCCACTTCTATGGGAATCAGTCGAACCAGATCCATGTCGATGGGAAACTCATTGACCTGATATTTTTTGATATTCAACTGTTCACTTAAAATATCGATGATTTGCTTTTCCTGGACAATGCCCTGACGGACCAGATACTGACCGAACCTCAGATTGGTCTTTTTCTGCTCTCCGACGATTCTCTGGAGCATTTCTTCCGTCAAGATTCCCTTTTTAACCAGGATTTCCCCCAAACGTCTTTTGTCTCTCATGGATCCTCCAAAAAAATCAGTTATGCGCAAGGCGCCGGTTGAAAAACACCGTGTCTTCGTCCCAGTCGGCCAACACCTTCGCCTCGGCAGCCGCGACCGGCGGCAACTTGCCTATTTCTGCTTTGGCGTCATTCACGTCCGTATAGCTTCTGTCAACAACAATGGCGAATTCCATCCCGTTTCTTTTATTCCAAAATGAAAAAAAAGCCAACGGCAAAAGAATCTGATCATCGGTTTGGTTGCGAAAAATATTATACATCTTTCCCAAATCTTTTCCAGCTTTTAAAGCGACAAATGCTTTCCCCCCGCCGGCGGACTTTATCTGGACGGGAAGAGACGGAAGCGTTATTTTCGTGCCCTCTTCGATCAGGTCGATGTTTTTGCGTATGTGAGGATTGACGGCGACAACCGCGCTGACGATATCCGAACCGGTATCACCGTAAATATTGTATAACGTCCACCAGATCGTTCTTCGCTTGGTCATGGTGATTTCACCCAAATGATCCGGCATGCTGACATCTTCCTTGGGCTTGATCGCCTCCGTCACCGCCGGCAGGGATCCGGCGCCGACGGAGCTGTTTTGAACAACGGCAGCGTCACGGGCCGACGGAATGGCCGCTGAAACCTTTTGAGCTTCGGCGTTTTGGCGATGAAGGATGCCCATGACGGACGCCCCCGCCAGCAAAATCATGAACACGCCCGTCAGCGCCCAGCGCCACTTTTGTGCAACCGCTTTTTCTTTTTCGCCCCAACAGCTTCTCACAAGCATCCAACCGGCCTTTTTTTTGTCGCGGACAATCATTTTCAGAATGACCTGATGGCAGAGAAAAACGACTTTGCGCGGAAAACCCCAGGTGACCCAATAAACGGCCAGAAAACCCAAAAAAGTAAATACGGAAGGCGCCTCGTCATTTTCCGCGGCGACCTTGAGGCGGTAGTTGATCATCGCGCACATTTGCCGGAAATTTAAAGGCTTGAGATAGTAAAGCAGGTTGACCCTGTCGAGAAGATTCGCCCGTTTCTTGAGCGGGGGAAGAAATTCTTTCTGGGCGAAAATGATGATCTGCAGTAATTTAAATTCGTTGGTTTCATAATTCAGAAATTCCCGCAGGATCTCCAGACAATTCGCGGGAATTTTCTGACCCTCGTCAATGATGAGCACGACGATTTTCTTTTCGTCAACGCCTTTGTCGAACAAGATGTTTTTGATTTTTTCCTTGAGGTGCCACTCGCTGGTTTCTTTCTCCGCATCCCGGATCCCCAGCATCAACGCGAAAGTCTGCAGAAATTCAAGCGGGTTTTTGAATTCGGGGTCCAGCAGAAGATGGGTTTCGATCTCGGCTGGTTCGGGAGAAGCGGCCGATAAGATTTGAATCAGTTTTCGACACAGCGTGGTTTTGCCCGTGCCGACATCGCCGATGACCACATTGAGGCCGCGCCGCAGGCGAACCGCCAGCTCCAGTTTCTGCAGACAATCCGTTAATTGAGGCAATTGAAAAAGAAATTCAGGCTCCGGCGAATTGGAAAACGGCTCCTTTTTCAAATTTAGAATCGCGTAATAATCCATCTTCAAAGGCCATATTGCTATTTACTCAGCCGGTTCCCCTCGCAACCGCCGGCACGGCACCGGCACGCTTTTTGGATTGTTTCAGTTTTTTTCCAGCCCGGCCTGCGGAAGCCGACTTCCGTTAACTGCTGCCCACCGGTAATATATGAGGAGTGATGAAGATGAGAACCTCTTCCATATTGTCGCCTTTGCTGTCCGATTTGAACGCCCAGCCCAGGATGGGAACATCTTTGAGCCACGGCACGCCGCTTTCGCCTTTGGATTTTCTCTGTTTGGTCAAACCGGAAATAACAATCGTCTCGCCGTCCTGAACAATCAGCTCCGTCTTGGTCTCTTTCTTGATGATATAGGGATCGCCCATGGATGATTTTCTGGTCATATCCACTTCATCTTTCTTGACCAGAATTTCCATCTTTAAATTTTTGCCGTCAATGACATGCGGCGTGATTTCCAACCGCAAAACAACATCCTCAAACTTGGTTGTCTGGGTGGTGGTCCCACCGCTCGTTTCCGTGGTCACATAGGGCACTCTTTCCCCGTTTTCCGTATAGGCTTTCTGATTGTCCAGCGTCGTGATGGAGGGGCTGGAAAGAATATTCAACTTGTTGTCTTTCTGCAGCGCCTGCAGCTGGACTTCCAGCATATTGCCGCCAATCTTTCCGAAAAACAGACCCAGGGAACCCAAGGGGGTCGAGGTATCCAACGCCGCGGGGAAATTCATGCCCAACCTCGCCGTGCTGTCAATGCTGCCCAACGGAGACACTCCCGTGCCGGTAACGATCAAATCTTCCTGACCGCCCAATTTTCCTTTGTTGTATCCGCCCCAGATGATGCCCAAATCGCGGGCCACGCCCTTGCTGGTTTCCACAATATTGGCTTTGATTAAAATCTGCGCCGTCGGCTTGTCGAGTTTTTCAATAATCGGCAATATCTTTTTCATGTCCTCGCTGGTCGCCGAAATAATCAGGGCATTGGTGTGTTCATTGACTTTAACGGAGCCACGCGGTTTTCCGTCCTTGTCCTTGGTCAGGAAATCCTGCAGTGTGTCGGCCAGTTTTTTGGGATCGGCATAATCAATATTGATGACCACCGGGTCCAGAAGAGGATCGACCCATTGAATATCCCGCATCTGCACTTTGCGTTTTAATTCCTGCTCGACATCCTCAATGGTCATCACCCTGATAATGTCGCCTTCCCAGACATACGATAAGCCGTAAGTCTGCAACAAACCCGTGAAGGCCTTGTCCCAGGCAACGCCCTTGAAATCCACGCTGATCTCACCTTTCAGTTCATTCTTCACCAAAAGATTCAGGTTGACCGATTTGGCCATCGCCCTTAATACGGCCTTGAGGTCGGCCTGACGCATGGCGAGGTGAATCGGACTTTGGGGCAGTTTTCTCGTTTCCGGTCCCATCAAAGGTGTCGCGGCCGTTTTTTTGCTCGATAGGGCGGCGGTGTCAATTTTCTTGGGCTGGGCGTATGGAGAATGTCCTTGAGCAGTGTCCGCCATCGTCGACCATTTTTCGAAAAACGGATCCTTTCTTTGACTCTGAAAATCTTCCGCGCACCCCCATAAAAAGAGGAACGCGAAGAAACTCAAAACCAGCATGACGGTTTTTTTATTGATCATAGAGTATTTCAAGATGACAACCTCCAATCGCAAAATTTATTCTTGCAGGGGAATTTCCAAACTATTTCCGGTATTCTTGTTGTAAATGACGACGCGGGAGGGACTGATCTGCCGGAGAATGTACCCTTCGATCTCCAGGGACTCCCCTACTCGATATTCTATGCCGTTGAGGATCGCCATTTTATGCTTGCCCGAATCTACATACCCCGAATAAACAATGTTCGCGCCCTCCTGACCTGACGGACCGCCCGCTCTCACCGCCCAGGTTCTGTACAACTCCCGGCTCAGGAAAGGACTCTTCGCCCAGTCTTTGGCCGACAATTCGACGACATGCTCATCCATATCGCTGAGCTTATCTTTACTGAAATCCCCGGCCACAGTGCCGATGAAATTTTCCACCTTGGCCGTTTCGCCGCTTTTTGCCGCCTGTTTTTTCCCAAATCCGGGAACCAGGTAAACATAAGCGCCGTACAGAACAAACAGTCCGGCGATAACTAAGATGACGATTTCTCTTTTCTGAAGTTTGCCCATAAATCCCTTACGTCTATTTCAGACCGACCCAAACCTTCATTTTCAAGTCCATGCCATCGTTGTTCTGACGGATTTCCATATCCTCAATTTTATCCACATAGGGAATTCCGCCCAACTCGATCAACAATTTCTGAAAACCGCTGAACTCTCCCTTCAGGGCGACTTGATGCAGCAACGATGAGGACGAGCCCGACAAGGTACTCAAGTTCGGCGTAAATGACAACAATTTCACCTTCGATTTATCCGCAATGGCCTTGAAATCACTTTTGAATTTCGCTGTGTTTTCACGGGAAAGTTTTTCCGGCGCCGGATTAGGCAAAACAAGCATGTCTTTTTTCTTCATCTCGTCAAGGATGGAAGCGTAGATCGGGCCGAGCTGTTTTTGCTCCTCAATCCGAGCCTTTATTTTGTCATTCTCGCCGGCGATTTTTCGGTTTGCCAGGTAAAAAGGAACGATCGCCACCAAAACAAACAGGACAATCACCGCGGCATACACCACAACAGCCCAAAGACTTTTTTTCGTTAAGTTAAAATTCAAATCCTTCATGAATCAACCTATTTTGGCATTGAGCGTAAAATGCATGACGTCATTGTTGTTAAATTTTACGATTTCCTGTTTCTGAATATTGACGTTGCCGAAAATCGGCGAATTGCCCAGCGTCACGACATATTGCCCCAGCAGAGAATCCAGGGCGTTTCTCTCTCCAAAGACAAGACCCTCAATGAGGATATTGTCGGCCACTTCCTGCTTGGACTGACCGGAGGCGTCCGTGCTTGGCATCACACCCCCCCTGGTTAATTTACAGTTCAACAGGCGGATATTCTGCGGCGTGATATGAGAAATTTCCCCCAAGGTGGCGAGGAAAAGATACCTCTGAACGTATTGCCGGGCAAGGCTTCTTTGCTGCTTGACATCCTCCGACGCTTTCAAAACAGTCTCCTGTGTTAACAGGGGATTAAACAAAGCCAGCTCTTTCTTGAACTTCTCACCCTGCCGGACCAATTCCTTGTACCTTAAACCCTGATAAGCCAGCACGCCGAAACAGATCACCAGAGCGGCAACAAACGACCCGAGCGCGATTTTGCTGAATTTCTGCGAGGCCTGCTCCTTGTTTTTTTCCACATACGTGAAGACGAGATTGGGAGTGTAACTGTTGCAGGAAAGGGATAGTCCCAAAGCGGGCGAAAGGAGGATCCGTTCAAAAGCGCTCAAGGCCTGCTCCGCCGCGGAAACCTTTTGCTGTTTAAACGGGTCAAAGAATTCCGTGACCGTGCCCAGCTGATTGCTCATGTAATTCAGGATGGATTTATCCATGCTGACCGCCGACAGAACATAAATTTTCTCAACCCTTTTGCTGCCGATGGAAGACGTTTTCAGCGTCAAATCAACCTGCCGGGCCAAGCGCTCCCAAACAGGAGAAATCATCTCCAATATTTCTTCCTTTTTAAACTCTTTCTTTCCGTCCGCGGTCTTTAATTTCTCGGATTCAGGCGTAATGCTGAACAAGATCTTTTTGGCCTCATCCTTCTCGAGCCGCAAGCCGCCGGTCTTTTCCATGACTGAAGAAACGATGGCTTCCGCCATGCTGCTGCTACTCCCGGTTTTGATGCCCCGGGTCATGACCAGATTTTCTTTATCATAAACGTCGATGCGCGAATAGTTTTCACCGATGAACAAACTGGCGAATATTTCTTCCGATGCCGGCATCCAACCCGACCGGAAAAGATTCTGCATGGCAAAGGGAACGGTTGTGATTCCCGACAAAGGCACTCCGATGTCCGAAAAAAGGGCCCTGATCTTTTCGACTTCAACTTTCGGCGCGGTATAAACCATGACCGACTGCTTGGCTTTGTCCTCTTCAGGGATCTGCTCCTGAATTTCAAAATCAAAGATTAAACGGCTCTCATCAAGAAAGCCCTCTTTTTTGGCTGTCCAGTACACAACGTTATCCATCTGATTCTTGGGCACGCGGGGCACTTTGATAAAATAGACGTTGACTTCTCCGGCGGATATCTTCGTCCAGATTTCACAGCGATTTACGGCGCCGCAAAACGGAACCAATGAGGACTTCAGCAAAGACTTGAATTCGGCTGAATCTGTGGACAGATCTGGGCTGAATTTTATAATCTTGTGATCGAGAAAAGCGTTGTTCCCCTTGTGGGTCTTGACCAGACAAATAAAATCTTTGCCGACGTCAACGCCCACAACGAAATTTTTCTTGTCAAAAAGATTGCCGGCAAACGATATGGCACTTTTTTTTGCGGGTTTTTTGCCGGATAAGGATAGAGCTTTTTTCTCACGAAAGAAAGTCTTTTCATCCCGGCCGCGTATGACGTTAAGAAGCTTCTCTGTGGAATTGATATCTTTATTCAAGCCAGACAAGAAAATCTCCTCATTTCCTGCTTTTTTATGTTGTAAAAGATTATCACTTAAGAGTTTAAGCTTTTATAAATAAAAATTGTCATTTTGTAAACTACTTTTTTTGTTATTTTTTTTTGTTTTTGTCAGTTGAGTTTTTTCCGTTTTTTTATGGTTTTCGCATTTTTGAATTAAAATTCTTGAACGAATTGTATCTTTTTGTTATTAGAACTTTTCGTTTTCTCAATACACTTAAGGAATGATCGCATTGATGGAAAAAAGAAATTCTTCGCTGACTTTCCTTTATCACATCTTATGGACGGCGATGGTCTTGGTCGGCTGCCTCATCCTTGAGACCGAATCCCATGCGGCAATCCCCGCTCGCGAGGAAAAGGTTCCGGATTCCATTGTGTCTTTTTCCCACGGTTACATTGTGGTTGTCGACAAGCAACACCAGAAATTATACGTCTTTCATAAAGCCAACGGCTTTCAAAAAGTCTTTGAATCCGCTTGCTCCACGGGCAAAAACCCGGGACCCAAGGAAGAAGAGGGCGACGGCAGAACGCCCACTGGTATTTTCTTCGTCACAAAAGTGGTCAATAACCCCGGCGACCCGGAAACTTTCGGTTCCATGGCCTTTCCTCTGGATTACCCGACCATTCCGGATAAACGAGCCAACAGAAACGGCGGCAATATCTGGATTCACGGCACGACAAAAAAACTGCTTCCCCGACAATCAAACGGTTGCGTGGTCCTGCATGACAACGATCTGAAACGTCTGGCCGATTTCATTTACCTGAATAAAACACCCGTCATCATTTCTGAAACCATCAGATGGGTTTCCCCTGATTACGTCCCCCCTTCCAAACATGACCTCGAAGCTGTTCTTTGGTCGTGGAACAGGGCTTTCGTCGAAAAAGATTTAAAAAAAATCGATTCTCTGTATCTTCGGGGCGCGGAAATCAAGGGCGAGAGACGGCGTGACCTCAATGAAAAAATCAATCAGGCAAAATCCCTGGAACCCCATTTCCTTTTACAACCCAGAGATATCTCCATTCTCCAGAATGATAGAAACGCCGTCATCATGTTCGACCAGATTTACGCCGTCAGCAGCGCAAAAAATTACTTTTACGGTTTTTACAATAAACTCTTTTTGGAAAAGGTTAATGACAAGTGGTACATTGTCGACGATGCCGCCGACAAAGCACTTCAGACCAAAACGAAAGAAAGCAGCGCATCCCCGGAAAATGAAATTCATCAGTTGATTCAAAAATGGTTGACCGGCTGGCGATCCGGGAACATGAAAGTTTATCGGGATTGCTATGACGCGAAGGAATTTCAATCCCGCGGCATGAACCTGGATGAATGGATTGCCCATAAAACAAATGTGCGCCAAAAAAGCGATGACATCAAAATCAGCATTGATCGCCTCAAGATATCCGTGAATCAGGATAGGGCTCAGGCTTCTTTCCAGCAATTCTATAGTTCCTCCATCATGAAAAGCAGTGGAAAGAAAACATTGGAATTCAAAAAAATCGGCAACGCCTGGAAGATTACCCGGGAAATCATGTAACCGCCAGCCTGTTTGCTACACAAAAAATCCGGCGAACAACCCGCTGTGATTGGGCTGTTCGCCGGATTTATTCAATAGAGATGTTTTCTTAACGAATCTCGATGGAAAGTTTTTTCATGATTTTTTCCGTGGGAATTCCCTGGGCATCATAGGATCTGAGGCGGTAATATTTTTCCCGCATTTTTTCCAATGGCACCACGCGTCCCTTGGGATCGCACCGGCGTCCTTCCTTCAGCAGACGGCCCGGCAGCGTATCGTCTTTTACCGTAATGCCCTCCCGCGTGTTCATGTAACGTTCCAGAATGTGGATTCGCTCACCGGCTTTCAGAAATTCCGACCGCGACATTTTCATGCCCGTGATGGTTGACCAGAATTTGTGATAAATGCTGATATCCGCAATCTTGATGGCGACTGGATAGAGATACCCCATCACCATTTTCAGGTAGAAAAGACCATTGTATTTGGTCAGCGGATTCTCCAGAATGTAAGCGAAGGAAGTGAACGTGCAGGTATGCAGGGAATTCATGGCACAATAGAAATCCTCAAAGAATTTGACCCAAACATGTTTGCCGATGGTTGAATAGGGATCAAGAACATGCACAAAATTTTCCTGCGCCATCACCGTTGAAGAAAGATGACAGGCGCCCCGGTTGGCCACCGCGTAATTCAGACCCATGCCATAGGAGCCCCGAGGGTCGTAAGCCGCCAGTTCCATTCCCTTAACCTGGATGGCGAAATCCTCACCGCCGTATTTTTTGGCAAGCGCCCGGGACCCTTTGGCCATTTCCGCGCCAAAACCGCGGCAAAAAGCCGTGTCCTCAATCGCCTGGGCAATGCCTTCGGGAGACCCGAACTTCAGGTCGGTTTTGATCAGGCCCTTCTCGCCGGCTTCCATCACCCAGGCCAGCGTTCCGCCCATGGTGATGGTGTCCATGCCGAACCGACCGCACAAATCATTCCATTCGGCAACCTTAACCGGATCAAAGATTTCCAGATTGGAGCCCAGCAGACCAACGGTTTCATATTCCGGAACGGAAAGATTCTTGCCTTCAAAAGTTCCCTGCTTGCCGCACAAAATCGTGCAGGGCTTGCAAGTATGGTGCTTTGTCTTGAAATTTTCGCTGAAGTATTCTCCGGAGAGCTTATAGGCGTTATCGGAAGCGCCATCGGTAAAATTCCGCACCGGCATAATGCCGGCCATGTTGGTATAGTTGACCAAATTCGGCGTCCCGAATCTTCGCAACGCGTTCGCAGTCACGGCGTTGTCATTAATCCGCTTGGTGGCCAGTTTCTTCACCTTGTCGAATTTTTCCTTGTCCTTCGCCACAATCTTGTAGGCGCCGCCGATGGCATAAATGGCCTTGAGATTTTTGGCACCCATCACCGCACCCATGCCTCCCCGGCCCAGAAAACGTTTTTCGGAAACGATATTGGCGAACAAGACTTTGTTTTCACCGGCCTGCCCGATGACCACCGCGCCGGCGTTTTTGTTTTTCCCCAGCAATGCCTGCGTTTCAAAAGCATCCTTTCCCCACAACGCTGAAGCATCCTTAAATTCCACGCCGGAAGACGTCACCACCAGATACACGGGGGTTTCGGATTTCCCCTTGACCAGAATCCCGTCCCATCCGGCAGTTTTCAAAGCCATGCCGAACGGTCCACCGCAAGAGGCATGATCCATGATGCCGGTCAGCGGAGATTTCGTCACCGCCGAAAAACGTCCCGAACACGGCGCCCCCGTCCCCATCAAAACGCCGGGCATAAAAGCAAGGATGTTGTCCCTACCCAGCGGATCCACACCGGCGGGCATTCGGTCATAGATCAGCTTCAGACCCAGCCCTTTGCCCCCGAGGTACATTTTCCGTTCATCCTCTTTGACCTGATAAATCGAGTACGTTTTCGAGGACAAATCGACTTCCAGAACTTTATTGCTGGGCCCTACTATTTCAGGCAGGCTTTTTTCTTCCCTGACATTAGCGACTTCTTGCGTTTCACTCATCATCTCCCACCTCTTTATATGATAAAGATTGTTTTAATAAGCGGCTTTTAGAATCCCCTTCGCCTCTTCAAGACTGACTTCCACCGGACTGAAAGCGATGGCGCCGTCATCAATGGTCGCCTGGGCAATCTCATCCAGTTTATCTTCCGTCACGCCCGCTTCCGACAGCTTCATGGGCAAACCTGATAATTTCTTGAGTTCGCCGGCCATCTCCCTGATGAAGGAAACGGATTTGGCCGCTCTTTCCGCCTGCGGTGTTTGCACATAAACTTCCGGACCGGCCAGAGGCAGAAGCAGATTCTCTATTAACGCTTTCACCTTGGGCGACTTTTTGATGTAAAATTCCAAGCCGTAAGGCAGCAGAATGGAATTGGCGATCCCGTGAGGGACATGACAAATTCCCCCGGTGGCGTGCGCAGAGGCATGCACGACGCCGACCATGGAATTGGAAAAAGCCAGACCCGCCAGCAGTGCGGCATTGGCCATGGCCAGACGAACATCCTTGTTTGAACCTTCCTTCACGGCCGCAATTAAATTCTCGCGGATCAGGTTCATGGCCGCCGAGGCGAAAGCATCGCTCACCGGGTTCTTTTGCGGCCCAATGTATGCTTCCACGGCATGAGTCAGCGCGTCCATTCCTGTGGCGGCGGTGATTTTGGGAGGCATGCTCATGGTCATGCGGGGATCCAACACCGCCAGCTTGGGCAGGAGCAAATCGGAGGTGAACTGCATTTTGACGTTTTTTTCCGGATTGGCGATCACCGCCACCATGGTCACTTCGGACCCAGTGCCGGACGTGGTGGGAATCACCACAAAAGGCTTCATCGGTTTGTTGAGGCGGTAGTTTCCCATGAACTTCAGCAAATCATCCGTGTTCTCCGTAATGACGATGTTAACGCCCTTGGCGGTATCAATGGCCGATCCGCCGCCCACGGCGATAATGGAATCACAGTTTTGAGCCCTGAAAATCGCCGCAATCTGGTTGACAACCACATTGGATGAGTCCTGCGGCGTTTCATCAAAAACGGCCCCGATCACCGTATCCGTCCCCGCGAAGCTGTCCACGACATGCTTGATCAGTCCGGCCTGAGCCACGCCCTTGTCCGTAATGATGATTGGTCTTTTTGCGCCCAGACGTCCCAATTCGAATGAAATGGTTTCCAACGCCTTGTATCCGGAAATAATTTTGACGGAATTAAAGAATTCATAGTATTCAGGTATCACTTCATTTTTATTTGACATAACAGTCCCCCTCCTGTTTTATTCTTTGATTATTTGATCGCGCCGTATCCGATGTTGAAATAGGTGATTGCCCTGTTGACCAGCTTCTTGAAAGTAAGCTTCGGCACTTCCTTGATGTAAAAACGGGCAATCACATTAGGCAGCAAAAGCGTTTGAACGATATTGAGCACCCGGATGATGGATATCATGTATTTGAGATTGCCGCGGACAAACTGGCGGTTGTGATACACGGCATTGGGCACGCTGATACGTGCGGTCATCGTCAGGTAAGCAAATTCAATATTCTTGAACCACATCTCCACATCACAGTAGAAGGTCTCCTTTTCGCCCAAGTACTTAAAGGACCCTTCTTTTTTCAGCATCAGCATGCTGGGGCCTCCGACGACGGCCATTCGAAAGGAAAAAGTTTCCGGCCAGCTGTCCACCTCTTTTTTTACATCCGGATCAATCCGATAGGCAGTCTGCATGCCCATCCCGATAAAATAGAAAAAGACCCTTGTAACAAGCGTCGCAAACCACTTTTTACCGGGCACTATTTCCTGGTAGTCTCTGGCTTCTTTCATACGCCCCCCTGTATGTGTTTTGTGTTTGTCAAATGAATGGATTGAACGGCCTGTAGCACAATATTTTTTCTTTGACAAGATGAATGTTGCGAAAAAGATAATTTTTTACGGGGAAAAAGACAAGAAATCCTTCCCAGATTTATCTTGACATTGCCATCTTTTTTTGTTTAATTTTCCAGCACCTCCAAGCATTAATAAAAATACAAAAAAGGAAGGCAAACACATGAGAAAATCATTTTTTTTAATTTTGCTGGTCGTCTTTTTCTTATCCGGCCCATCCCTTTACGCTCAAACACAGAAAGCTCCTCCCATTCCCGCGGGCACGGCGGAAGACTATTTTAACCGCGGCAACCAGTTCCGCCAGGAAGGCAATTTGGAACAGGCCATTGCCGATTACACAAGCGCCATCCAAGCCTATTCCAAGCACGCCAAAGCCTATTACAACAGGGCAAACTGCTACGCGAAATTAAATAAATTGAATGAAGCGATCGCCGATTACAACAAGGCGGTGGAAATCAATCCCAAATACACGGAAGCTTATTACAACCTGGGCAATGCCTACACCAAAAAAGGCCAGCATTCCCAGGCGATCGCCAGCTACACCAAGGCGCTGGAATCGAATTCCAAATACGCGCCGGCATACTGTAACCGGGGCAACGCCTATCAGGCTCAGGGAAACCTGCAGCAGGCCATTGCCGATTACAACAAGGCCATCGAACTGAATCCCAATTTCGCGGGCGCCTATTCCAACCGGGGCAACGCCTACCAGGCTCAGGGAAACCTGCAGCAGGCCATTGCCGATTACAACAAGGCCATCGAACTGAATCCCAATTTCGCGGGATTTTACGCGAACCGCGGAAATATTTATCAGACACAGGGAAATCTTCAGAAAGCCGTCGAAGATTATAATGAAGCGATTTCTCTCAATCCCGACGACACCGTTTCGTTTTACAACAGAGGCCTTGCCTATTATGGCTTGGAACAGTACGGAAAATCTCTCGCGGATTATACATCCGCCGTCAATCAGAATCCTAGCAAAGACGCCTATGATGACTTCGTGCGGTATTACCCGGACAAGAAATCTTCCGATACCGGCAACGTGAGAAATGAAATCACGGCGCTGTTTGAAAAGAAACTCGGATTGGCCAAGAAAGAGGCTCCGCCTGTTGCGGTGGCCGCGGCGCCTGTTGCACCGGCTCCTGTGGTCTCGCGTGCGCCCCAGGCTCAAGAGAAAATCGCGACATCGTCACCGGAGGAAGAGGTGCGCAATTCAGTCAACAACTGGCTGAACAGCTGGGAATCAGGCGATATGGAACATTACGCCTCCAGTTATGATGCGGCCACGTTCCGCGCGCAGGGCATGAATTTGGACGGATGGCTGAAATACAAAAACGACGTCCGCAACAAGAGCCAAAACATCCAAATTGAAATCGAGGATCTGAAGATTGCCACGGACGGAAAAACGGCAAAGGCGGAATTTATCCAACACTATCGTTCATCGATATTGAAAGACAAGGGCAAGAAAACCTTGCTGTTGCGTAAGTCGGGCAATGACTGGAAAATTTACAGTGAAACGTGGACCAAGATGTAACGGCGTCTGCGACGGATCAGCGTAAAGAAAATCATCGATTGAAATGAGCGCTTCGGGAAAATGATGCTTTCTGAAGCGCTCATCTTTATGCATTCAATTGAGGTGGCGTAAATCTTGATTTTTTGCGATGATCGAACTTCTGAAACAAAAAAATGAGGTTTCTTCGCGGATGGACATACCAAAAGACAAAATCAATCAGGTGAAGGGATTCCTCCATGAACGCGAAGCGGCCTGTCTTTACCATCTAGCGCTGGAAGCAAGTTCCCGAGGTCCCTGCCTGGAAATAGGCAGCTACTGCGGCAAATCATCCGTCTATTTGGGATCGGCCTGCAAAAAAAATTCTGCAGTTCTTTTTTCGATTGATCATCACAGAGGCTCGGAAGAACAACAGCCCGGACAAGAATATTTCGATCCCGATTTGTTCGATGCCGAAACCGGCAAAATTGACACGCTGAAATTCTTCCGTAAAACGATTGACGATTTTGGTCTTGAAAACACCGTCATTCCCATCGTCGGCCGTTCGTCCGTCATCGGAAAAGCATGGAAAACGCCACTGAGTCTGATTTTCATCGACGGCAGCCATGCCTATGAATCGGTTTTAAGCGATTATGAAATCTGGTCGGACAAACTCATGATCGGCGGCTATCTTCTGTTTCACGACATCTTTCCGGACCCGGCCAAAGGCGGACAGGCGCCTTATCTCGTCTATCAGAAAGCCGTCGTCTCCGGGATATACCTGGAACAGTCCCTGTGCGAGTCCCTGGGAATCCTGATCAGAAAAAAATAATTATCCCGACCACGACCATCGGCAGCCTCGCTCGGTCACGGTGTCTTTGAGATATCCCCGGCCGATGAAATCGCTGATGGTATCATCGACAATCCTAGGGTTGATTTGCGAATGGCTCCGCATTCTGCGGCACAATTCCTCGACGGCGTTTTGTCTTTTTCCCTGGTACACAACGGATTCGATAAAGCCGAAACGCTCTATGAGATCCTCCTTTAATATCTGATACGTCAATTTCATGCGCCAGTTTCCTTCAATCTGCATCCTGTCCTTCAGCGAAGCCTTGCCTTGCTCATAACGCTGTAAAATTTTTTTCCAGTCCGTTTCGAGTTCCTCTTGATAGCGCGCTTCAAAATCCCGCATCTCCTGCGGCTGCAGGGACGATGTTTTGACGACGGCGTCGTTGGCATCATAACGGGACCAGTCATCCGTCAGGATTTCCAGGTCATAGTCCTGAATTTTTTCCCTCACCGTCGTGCCGGGAAAAGGCGCCAGAAAATGATACCCGTAAACGGCCTTGGTGCTTCGGGCGAACCGGTCGGTCTCTTCCAGCGTTTCCTTCGTTTCCCCGGGCAAACCGATGATGAAGGATGCGTGGGCGATCATGCCGGCGTCCTGACACATTTTGACGGCCGCGTGAACCTGCTCGAGTTTGATACCTTTCTTGATGCGTTTGAGCATCTCCGCATTCCCGGATTCCACGCCGAAACTGACGCTGTCGCACCCCGCCTGTGCCATGAGATGAAAAATATCTTGATTGACCGTGTCGACTCGCGCAAAAGCGCTCCATTTAAAATTTAGACCCCGTTTGCGAATCCCATCACAAATCTGCTGCACCCTGTCCCGATCGGTGGTAAAAAGATCATCGGCAATATTGATCCGGTCGAATCCCAAATTCAGAATTTCCTCGATTTCATCCAGAACACTTTCCGGGTTTCTTTTGCGCACTTTCGAGCCCACCATTTTCCGTCCCAGACAAAAAATGCACGAGTAGGGACATCCCCGCCCCGTGATGAGACTGACCGGAAATCCCAAAGCGCGGTACCGCGCAATCGGCAGCAGATGCCTCGCCGGCACAGAAATACTGTCGATGTCTTTGATAAAATCCCTTCGGGGCGTGATGATGATTTCATCTTTCTCCCCACGGTAAGCCAGCCCGCGGATATGGCGCCATTTTTCTTTGCGTTTCAAGACAGGAGCCAGTTCGGCGATGGTTTCCTCGCCCTCGCCGATGACAATCAGGTCTATTTCGGGATATTTTCTCAATGTCTCTTCCGCAGTAAAAGAAACATGCGGACCGCCCATGATGGTGATGATTTCCGGATTGCAGCTTTTCACATCACGCAGAATCTTCTGCGCCTCAAAGAAATTCAGCGTCACCGATGTGGCGCCGACCGCATCCGGCGCAAAGGAAGCCAATTGCTTTTCAATTTTTTCCCGGGAATATCCGGAAACGATATAATCCAGGATTTTCACCTCCGCTCCCGCCGCAGCGAAAGCGGCGGCCACATAGGTCACTCCTAGCGGCGGTGACGGCATTTCTTCCAAAGGATACGGCGGGGCAACAACGGCTATACGCATGGTTAATCCCCCCTGCGCGGAAACAACAACGATCGAAGCCACCCCAGCAGGGTGTTGTCTTTCATCATTGCGCGGTCGATCAATTCAAAATCCCTGGCCAGCTTGACCGGATCGGCCAGCCAGTCTTTTCTTGTTCTCAGCGGAATGTCCGAATCCAGATATTTGACCACCGTCGCTGGATTTCCCGCGGCAATCGCGTTGGCGGGAATATCCTTGACGACCACCGATCCTGCGCCGATAACGGCGTTGTCGCCGATCGTGACTCCCTTGCCGACGATCACGCTGTCGCCGAGCCACACATTGTTGCCGATAATCACTTCCCGGGTTTTGCCCACCGGCATGCTCCGGTCATATATATCATGCCAGTCGGCATCTGCAATGCTGACGTTCTGGGCCGTCATGCATCCCTCCCCCATGACGATCGAGGTGGCGGACATGATCCGCGTTCCCGGACAAATCAGACAGTAATTCCCGATTTGGATTTTCCCCTTGCCCATCCACGCCGGCCAAACCGTAAATCGCACTTTTCTGTCGGCGGTGGCGATGACGGTCGCGTAGTCTCCCAAAAAAACCGGTCCGCCGAAAACTTCCACATGCCACGGTTTCATAAAAACCGACCCCTTACCGAAGGATTCAAACTGCGGCGCGAGATAACGCCGGGCATACCATTTCTGAAATTTGGCATCCAGGCGCTTGAGATAATATGGACGATGATCTTTTCTCAATTTCAACCTTTAGCTGCGATTTCCGTGATGAAAAAAGAAAAAAAACGGCAACCGGACGCCCGCGGAATGCAGCGGGTTATGTTTTGCTCATCGCTGCCAGAATTTGTGATGAAACAAGTTGGCGGCCGGCGTCGCCTGGTGCAAAGCATCCCAGGCAAGTAAAACGGCGGCGGCGGTCCAGCCGGTTTTTTCCTCCGGCCAGATCACCCCATCCGGAAAAGTGACTCCCATCCAAAAAGAGCCGTCGGAAAATCTTTTATCGCTCAGCCAGCTGAAAATCGCTTTCGCACGGGACAGGTCTTCGATGGCCGCCAGGGTCAGAACAAACTCCGCGGTTTCCGCCATGGTCACCCATGGCCGGTCGCTGACACATCGGACGCCCCATTCCGGAACAACAAATTTTTCCCACAAATGAGCGATTCTTTTTTTCGCATCGTCACCGGTTATCGCCCCACATAAAATAGGATAATACCAGTCCATCGAATATCTGGATTTAATCATGTTAAAAAGATCAGGCCTGTTTTTTATGGCCGGGCCAAGCCGATCCAGCGCTTTGCGCCAGTTCGGTCTTTTCTTTCCCAAAATATCCGCGATCGCCAGGGCGCATTTGATGCTCATGTAAACGGAACTGGAACCGGTCAACAGCGCCATTTTGTCAATGACGCCGGATTTATTTCTGGCCCAGTAGATTTCACCTTCCGGCGCCTGCAAATTCACCGCGAATTGAACACCTTGGGAAACCGTATGCCACATGTCCTTCAAGAATTTACGGTCACGCGTGATCAGATAATGATGCAACACCCCAACCGCCACATAGGAAGAAAAATTCGATTCTTTCGTATGATTGACCACCTTCCCATCAACCGATTCGGACCACCAGCTGCCGTCTTCAAGCTGGTGATTGGCCAGCCACTCGAACGCCCTTTGCGCCTCGGAGTAAAAGCCTCCCACACTCAAGCCCATCGCGCTTTCCACATGATCCCACGGATCCGTCTTCCCGCCGACCGACCACGGAATTTCACCATTTTGCTTTTGAAGCGACGCAATAAAGGATGATATTTTTTCGACAGAAACCGTATCGAATTCTGCGCTGAGCGAAAGCTTGAGTTCCATCGCTATACCTTCTTCAGATAGTAAACAATGCTCTTCCCCAAAAGAGGGTTTAAGAGCTCTTCTATTTTTCTCACCATGGGGGGTTTTTTCATAATATCCCATTCCAAAAACTTTCGATAATTCCTGACAAGAAAATGATCATCATTTTTAAGACCGACAAAACATTTCAGCCACCAGTAGGGAGAATGCAATGCATGTTTGTAGTTGATTTTCCAGCAAACAAATCCGTGTCGGGTCAGCATGTCGTGAAGATGTTTCTTTTTATAAATGCGGATATGGCCTCCCTCTTCATTATAATAGTCTCTGGAAATTAACCAGCAAATTCTCTCCGCAAAGAAGCGAGGCACGCTGACAACCAGTGTTCCGTGAGGTTTCAAGATCCGGTCGAGCTCCAGAATCGCCTGTTCATGGTCGGGAATATGTTCTAGAACTTCCGAACAGATAATACAGTCAAACGACGCGTCGGCAAAGGGCAGTCGATTGATATCGGCAATGGAAACCAGATAATCCTTCGATTGGGCGTCAGGCATGGCATCCAGCGATTTTGCGGTTTCGCGCAACGCCCAAGCATTTTTGTCTATGCCGAAAATTTTCAAACCAGGCATCCTCGCCAGATGACGCAAATGCCTGCCCAAACCGCAACCTGCGTCCAAAACAACATCATTGGGTTTTAAATTCAACTCATGCAGATCGACGGTAACCATCTATGGCCTCTCTGTAAATTTCCACCATCTCTTTTGCGGCGCTTGTCCAGTTGAAGATGGCTTCCACGCGTTCAATGCCGGCTTTGGCCATTTTTTCCCTCTGTTCCGGATGATTCAACAAGAAAATGATTTCCCTGGCCAAGGAATCCGAATCAGCGGGCGGCACTAAAATACCCGCCTTTCCGACAACCTCCGGCAATGCACCTCCTGTTGTACTGATGAGGGGAACACCGCACGCCATGGCTTCCGCCGCGGGAAGGCCGAATCCCTCATACAAAGAAGGAACGACGGCAATCGTGGCCCTAGAATAATAATCAGCAAATTCTTCGTTTCTGATCCTGCCGGTAAAGTGCACAATATCGCCGATCGCCAGTTCGGACACCAGCCGGACAATGGTGCCGTTTTCCTTGGGTTGTCCAATCACTGTAAGCTCCACCGGCTGCTGTTTGCGGACTTTATGCACGGCTTCCAGAAGATAACGTAGTCCCTTCAAGGGCGTGTCGGCGCTGTTGGTCACGATAATGGAATGCTTCGACCTCGCATTATTTTGGATGGGATAAAAATAATCCTTGTTAATGCCGTTTGGCACAACGCGAAATTTGGCAATATCAATGGAAAATTCTTTAGCGATATCCAACTTTGAACATTCGGAAACGGTAACGATATACGCCAACTTACGGGCAACCTCTTTCTGCATTTTGATGAATGAATACCAGCGCTTGATCCGGTTGATTTTACTCTTCGACGTGGCCGCCTTGAACTCTTCGCGACGGTCTACGGTGATGGGATGATGAATCGTCGCGATCGTGGGACCCACTTTCTGGGCGATTTTTTCAATGCCATAGGCGAGACACTGATTGTCGTGAATGATGTCGTAGCGGTTTTCCTTTTTTCTCAAAAATTGATAGGCCCGTTCGCCGAACGTATACGGTTCGGGAAACTTTCCGGCACACATGGTCAGAAATTCATACATATTGAGAGGATTGGCCAGCTTGCTCACCTTCGGCAAGCGGAAAGGACGCTCAGCATTGTAAAGATCCAGGCTCGGAAGCTTGTGCAGATGAACTTTGGAATCCAGATGCGGGTATGGCGGTCCGGACAACACATCCACCTGATGCCCCAGGTCGCTTAACGCCTTACTTAAATGCTGAATATAAACGCCCTGCCCGCCGCAATTGGGATTACCGCGGTAGGTTAAAAGACATATTTTCAGGGGTTCTGATTTGGACTTCTTTTTCATACGCCGGCTTTTTTCACCATCCTTTGCGAATTTTCAAACATGACGGATATTTCGTTATCGTCAAGCCCCGCGCCGCGGGCGATCGCTGTCGCCATGTGCCTGCCGACAAAATCGGCCGGCGCGTGGGCATCATTGTTCAAAACAAGACCGGCCTTGAATTTTCTGGCCATTTGCGCGACGTGGCCGTTGGTGAAACTGTGTCCCTTTCGGGTGGTTATTTCCAAAAAAATGTTCCTTTCCGCGGCCAGCCGCGTTTCTTCTTCCGAGATGAGACCGGGATGAGCCAAAATATCAATGGAGGACTTCAAGGCCGCCAGATTCGTTCCGGCGGGAACAGGCTCCACGATGGTCTCCCCGTGGACAACGACGATCTTTGCTCCTAGTTTCCGCGCCTCATCCGCCAGCAAAGCTATATCATCGGGAGCTACATGGGTGATTTCCACTCCCGGTAAGACTCTTACAGCCCCTTGCCTGGTAATTTTGGAACAAACCTTGATGATGCGGGGAATAACAAAATCAATATTGGAGTCATCCACGTGATCGGTGATGGCCAAAACATGATAACCGGCGGCTACTGCTCGTTGCGCTAATTCCGCCGGTATCAATTCTCCATCACTGAAAATGGAATGCGTATGCAGATCTATCAATTACATCATCCTGACTATAGGTTTTTATCAATTTTGCCGCACGCAACAAATCTGCGTCTGTTTAGCAAATCTAAGACCGAGAGTCAATCAATATATATATAAATACAATGACTTAATTATGAGATCATTTTCTTAAAAGCAGGAAGGTTGCGGAAACACGGCAGATATTTTTCTCTGTATTATCAGTAACTAAACAGTCTCCAATGACAAGGCTCCGTCCCTTTTTAAAAACAATTGCCGTGGCGATCAATTCTCCCTGACTGACCCCTGAAAGAAAATTACTTTTCAATTCTATGGTGGTAAGACCTTCATCCGGCTTCAACTGCGTCATCACGGCATGCGCAATCGCCTCATCAGCCAAAGCGACGATGAGCCCTCCCTGCATGGAACCGGCCCCTTGCAGGTATTCGGGTTTTACAGGCATTTTCAATTGGGCATAACCGTCTTTCAATTGAAGCAAAGTTACTCCCATAAAGTCCAGAAAAGGATTCAAACCCTTCCGGCCTTCCTGCAGTTTTTTCAAATAATCAGGGTAACTGAAAATTTTGACATCTCCTGTTTTGCATGAATGGCGATCAAAGATCGCTGGGGTCACTTATAGTGCATTTTGCCTCAATTATCCAATATAAATCTGAGGCTTCATCCGTAAAAAATTCGATTGACTAAAATGATTTTTTATATAAAAAATAAGTCCAACAAAAGGTGATGGAGTTCACCCGATACCAACCGCACTTGTTGCTAATAACTCCTACAGGATAAAAACCTGAAGGAGTTTTTTTTATGAAAAATGATTCAGCAATGGATTTAAATGCGCTAAGAAAACTTTTGCAAATCGTCGGCGATGCCGCCGAGCAATTTCAGATGATTTCGTTGAACCGTCCGCTTGAGGCCACGCGGATGCTTCTGGAAGAAAATCCGCCCATTGACGTCGCGGTCATGGGCCAGTTCAAGGCGGGCAAGAGTTCTTTCTTAAACAGTCTGCTGGGCCAGAACGTTTTGCCGGTCGGCGCCATTCCGGTCACGACCGCCATCACCCGCCTGCAGTACGGCGACCGGGAAAGAGCGCTGATCCGTCACTTTGACGGCCGCATCACCGAAGTTCCCCTTTCCGATATTGACCAGTTCACGTCCGAAGCGAAAAATCCGGGCAATGAAAAAAACGTGGCGATCGTGGATATTGAACTGCCCTCGATGCGGAAGTTCTCCTGTCTTCGCCTCGTGGACACGCCGGGCTTGGGCAGCGTCTACAAATATCACCAGGCCACTTCGGAAGATTGGCTGCCCGCGGTGGGCACCGCCCTTCTGGCCGTCAGTTCCGACCGCCCGCTTTCGGAACACGACCTGGAACTCATTCGGGAGCTGACCGGCCATACGCCCAATATCATTCTTCTGCTGACCAAGGCGGATATCTTGTCGCCGGAACAGCAAAAAGAAGTCGTTTCCTTTTTTCAGGAAACGCTGGAGCGCGAACTCCACCGGAGCCTGCCCGTTTATCTCTACTCCACCAAAAACCATACCGAACAATACCGGCAACTCGTCGAGGAGAATATCATCAACAAGATCTGCGCTAACCGCGATGCTGAATATCTAAAAATCCTGCAGCACAAGGTCCGCTCCCTCGCGCAGAACTGCCTCAATTACTTGAAAATCGCTCTCAACGCATCCCGGCAGGCGGACCTCAACCGGGAGAACCTCAAGCAACGGATTCTCAACGAAAAAGTCAATGAAGACCTGATGCGGGACGAACTCGGCATCATCGCCCGCGAACACCAACGCCAGACGCGACCGCTGATCGAGGCTTATCTGGAACAGTTCAAGGCCCCGCTGACAAAGAAAGTCATGGGTAAATTACGAAACGAAGTTCCTTCCTGGAAGGGGAATTTGTGGAAACTGTCCCGCCGCTATGAAGTGTGGGTTTCGGAAACGCTCTCCGAAGAAATGCGGGTGATTTCCAAAAACGAACACAAAAACTTCCTGGGCACGCTGAAAAAGGCGCATGCCGGCTTTTCGCGTTCACTGGAAGCCTTCTGCAAATTCCTCGGGGACAACATCGAAAACGTCCTGGGCGTGAAGCTGGCGGAGATGAACTGGAAGATTGATGTTGTGGAACCCGATCACCCGGATATTTCCTTTACCAAATCGTTCGACATTCACCTGGATCTGGTCTGGTTTCTGATTCCCATGTTCATTTTCAGAAAAGCCTTCGAGCGGCATTTCATTCAGGGGATCCCCAAGGAAGTGGCCATCAACCTCTCGCGTCTGGCCTATCAATGGGAAAAGAGCATCAACAACGCCATTGAAGACATGCGCGCGCAGGCCATCCGGTACATCCACGACGAACTCTCCACGATTGAAGCGCTGTTATCCAAAACAAAGGGGCTGACCGACGACATCAAGCTCCGGATTCAGCAAATCGAAGATTTATATGAAAACCTGCCCAGGTAAAATCCGCGAGCGCGAAAACCAAAAAAAACGAACGGACAGAGCCACCAGCCCCGGAAAAGCCAAGTCGGCCTTTCCTTCACAATTTGTTTCCTCTTTTTTATGCTGAATTGGCTCCAAGCATTTTGACCGCCAGACAGTCATACACCACGCGCCCGGCCTGGTAAGCCATCGCGCTGCGGCGGATGATCCGCCAGCCATTGGCGTGATAGGCGCCTTCCTCTTCTATTTTCGCAATCAAATCGCCCGCGGCGTCAAGGCGCTCCGTCAGCGTTGGGTTCTGCGCCAGAACAACAGGTTTGAGATTCGGACCGGCAACAAGCATGACGGGCTCGACGATTAAATTCGACAAATCGCGAAAGGCAAACGCTTCCGGCGCAGGCTTGGCCTGCAGCCGAATCATCCGGGCGCGGACATCCGGAACCATCGACGTCTTCGTCACATCAATCAGGTCGAGCAGATAGTTGCGGATGCCGTCCAGATCTTTGACGTCCTTTATTTTTTCAATGTCGGGATACGTGCTGATGGTCTTGGCCAGAATGGAGACCTCGCGCAGGTAATGGTTGCGCTGGTTTTCAGGAACAAGATACATAATAACCAAGGTTACCCGTTTGCCGTCCGGCGCGCCGTAATCGATCCCCGACGGACTCCACCCGATGACGCACTTGAGATCTTCATCAAAGGGAACGCGGGCATGCGGGCAGGCCCATCCCTTCCCCAGCGCCGTATTGGCGGCCTCTTCCCTCTTCATCACGTGCCCTTCCACATCCGTCCCCGCGGGCACTTCCGGAAAGGCCTCGATAATGCGGGCTAGAAACTGCAGGGCGTCTGTTTTATCATTATCCGGCAGTTCGAAAAGTCTCCCCTCCTGAAGAGCATCCAGAATGGTATCCATGATCATTCACCTCCATAGCGTTTAAAGAACCATGTTTTAACCCCATGCGTCAAAATAGCATAGGTCAACAGAAAGCATCCTATCCATGCCCAGTAAAGGGGTGGCAGAGGCACCATGCCCAGATAAACGGCAAAGGGCGAGTAGGGTAACCAAGCTCCGATGGCCATAACAATCAGGGTCGTCATCGTCAGATGGGCGGAAGCCCGACTGCCGAAAAACGGGACTCTCCGGGTCCGAATAATATGAACAATGAGCGTCTGGGTCAAAAGGGACTCCACAAACCAACCGGTTTGAAAAAGTCGCGTCAGGGTCTCCTTCTGCGCAAGCGCCGTCGTCGGCTGGAGAAAATCGCTGCAGCGGAAAAAGAACCACATTAAAGCAAATGTTGCATAATCGAAAACAGAGCTGATCG
>DAOSZO010000027.1:0-31219 GCA_035382085.1 Smithella sp. | reverse complement strand
GAGGGTGATAAGATTTTTCTGGCAATGAAAAATATTTCAGATTAGAATGCGCGCGGTGTTTCAACCATCGGCGTTGATATCAAAAGGAGAAGACGCATGTTCGAGATATCCCAGTTTTTATTAAAGGACAAGGTTGCCGTCATCACCGGCGGCGGCCGCGGCATCGGGCAGGCTATCGCGTTTGCGTTTGCCAAAGCCCAGGCGAAGGTCGTTGTCACCAGCCGCAAGGCGCAGGACCTTGAAGCGACGGCCGACGAAATCAAAGCTTTCGGCGGGGAAGCCTACGCGCTTCCCGCTCATTTAGGAAAAACCGAAGAAATCAAAAAAATGGTTGACGCGGTGATGGCCAGATACGGCCGGATTGATATTCTGGTCAACAACGCCGGAGCCAGCCCGGCGATGGGCTCGGTTCTGGAATGCGACGAGCGTCTCTGGGACAAACTGATGGACGTGAACCTCAAAGGCGTGTATTTCGTGAGTCAGACCGTGGCCAACATCATGGTCAAGCAGGGCGGCGGTAAAATCATCAACATCGCCTCGGTGGACGGCCACAATCCGGAGCCGGGCCTGAGCATCTATTCCATTTCCAAAGCCGGCATCCGCATGCTGACTAAGGCCTTCGCCGGCGAATTGCTGCGTTTCAACGTCCGCGTGAACACCATTTCTCCCGGACCCATCAGTACCAAAATGATGAATTCTCACTGGGGACACCTGCCGCCTGAAGAAGCGCAAAAAGTCAAGGAGGCGGTGGAAAAAGCGCTGCCCTCAGGCCGTATCGGCCATCCCGATGAAATCGCCGGAGCCGCGCTGTATCTGGCCTCTGATGCTTCCAGCTATACCACCGGCGCGGAAATTCTGATTGACGGCGGCCTGCTTTTGGGCACTCATTTGTAAGACTGACAAAATATGAAGGAGACCGATATCAAAATGATTAGTCGCGCGGCTGCGGTTATGGTGATCGTTGACATTCAGGGCAATCTCGCCCAGGCTATGTTTGATAAAGAAAAACTTTTTGACAACACGGTGAAACTGATTAAGGGATTCACCGCCTTGAATCTGCCGATGATCGTCACCGAGCAGATTCCGCAAAAGCTGGGAAACACGCTGCCCCGGATCGCCGCAGAAATAAGCAGATTCAATCCCATTCCCAAGGAATCCTTCAGCTGCTGGGGCGAGCCGCTCTTCAGGGAAAAGCTTGAAGCGTTCAGTCGCCGGCACGTCGTCCTGCTGGGCATCGAAACGCATGTTTGCGTTTATCAGACCGCCCTGGACTTAATCGCCGATGGATATTCCATTCATCTCGTGGCCGATGCCGTTTCTTCCCGGACGCCGGAAAACCGTCAAATCGGCATTGACGCCATGAAAAGCGCCGGCGCGCACATTACCAGCACGGAAATGGTCCTGTTCGAGCTTCTGCGCACCGCCGCCGACCCGAAGGCCAGGGAATTCTTTAAGATCGTCAAATAAAACGTTCACCGCGTCCCCATGGCTGCTTATCGTTTGAGTCGGGCGGCCTCGCGCATTTTGGCGAGATTGTCTTTCGTCGGCCATCCCCAGATCCAAAGCCAGACCGCGATGCAAAAAACCGGTCCGAAAAGAATGAAAAGCCCGGTCAGCAGGATAAAAACGGCGGGAAAATAAAGGTCTCCAAAAGCGTTCAGCCGCACTTTCCCCGTCGCCGGGTCCCACAAAATTTCCACGGGGTCTCCTGTGGAGAAAGACGAGAGGGAGGAGGCGAAACGCGATGCATATTCCATTTCCCTGCCGTCCTGCAGAAAATATTTCACCGTCGGGCTGCTGACGGGGATGCCGTCCGAAGAGGATGAACGGATTTCCGAAACGACGCCCTGCAGGACCACGGCATGCTTTCGAAACGCGTAATTGCTCGCGCCGACATAAACTCCCCAGAACAACACCGCCAGGCCAAGCAAAACCCACAGGATAAAGAAAATCCAGCTTTTAAAATTATCCCAGGCCATCCTTTTGTTCCCGGACATCGTTCATTTTATTTTTGCCCGGATTCTGACTCTTTTGCCGGCAATCATGAAGTTGTCTTTTCCGAGATGATGCAGCGTGCGCGGATGTTTGACCGCCGGATCCACCCACGCCTTGACGATCTCAACCACAAAAAAACCGTACTTGTTGACCAGCGTTGTGTCGAAGAGGCGGCACTCCAGGCTTGCGTAGCATTCCGCAATCATAGGCGCAGCGACGACTGAAGCCGGCCTCGGCGTCAGGCCGACTTTTTCAAATTTATTTGCCTTATCGCCGTGGATACCACCGCAGGCCGCCACCTTCTGCGCGATGGCCGCCGTGGGAATATTGATGACGCACTCTTTGCTCGCCCGGAGCAGGCCAAAGGTATAATTCTGATCGCTGAGAATCAAACCCACGAGCGGCGGTTCAAAGTCCATCATTGTGTGCCAGGCCATCGGCATCACATTTTGCCTGCCCTTATGGGCTGTACTGATGAGGATCACCGGTCCGGATCCCAGCAGCGTGTAGGCTTTCGAAAGAGGGAAAGGTCTTTTCGCCATCGCGCCACCTCCATGAAATTTTTTTTATTTTAACATTCAAGCCTGTAAAAATGAATGGTATTTTTTCAATGCACAACTCCCCGCTCTTTTCCGTCGCGACGCAGGCGCTTTATGCTTCTTGACATTTAGAAACTTTCTCATATAAATTGTTTTTTGTAACATTTCATGGAGGTCATATGAAGAAAATAATTTTTTCCTGCATCATCGGGTTTCTTTTGATTGCATCCCTGGCTTACGCCATGGAAGAAAAAAAGGGCCTGATCTACCAAACGTTCAAACTCTATCCCGCCAATGATGACAATCCTTACACGCTGATTTATCCTCTGGAAGTCACAGGGCCGGGGAAACTACGCGTCTATGTTCAGACGATCAAATTTGAACCCAAATCCAAACAGGGTGTGAAAACCATGCTGGCCGATGTCCGCGTTTTCGATAAAATGTCGCCCGGCATGTGGAAAAAATGGATGATGAGAATCAATAAATTTAATTTCCTGGAGTGGGTTGCCGGCGATGAAATCAGAAGCGCCGTCCATGGGGCGGTCAAGACGGTAAAATCCATCCTGGGGAAAAAAGAGAAGGCGCCCAAATGGTTTCATGGCATGGATGAGGCCGCGCCGAACAACAACGCGCGCATCGAGCATGTCATTGACGATCCGGAACGCCAGAGCGTCGAGGGCAAATATGTCGTCCTCCTGCAGAACCCGACCGACAGCGTTGTGGAAGGCTCGATTCTAATTGACTATCCGGGGGATGGATTTGACGTGGAACGCTCCCTGTGGAATGATGATCCCCGGAAACCGGAGCTCGTCGTAAAAGACATTTCCCTCAACCGCGGCAATTATATTCTGATCACCATGGTCAGGGAAAAAGGATGGATGCCCGAAGCGTTATGGAAACAAACCGGTGAAAAAGCGGTTATCCTCAAAGTCACGGCCGGCGGCAAGGAATTTGAAATTCCGCTGCCCGTTTTCGATCCAGAAAAGAAACTCAAATACGGAGAAATAAAGTACGCCATCCCTGATTTCATTGTCACGGAAGAAACAGCCGTTACGGCGCACCTTGACGCGACCAATCAGATCGCCGAGGGAAATAAGGCAAACAACAAAAAGACGGTCACCTTAAAACCCAGGGATACGACATCGGGAGACTCCCGTCAGAAAACACCGTAAATATTTTCCCGTAGCCTGCGCAAAGGCAAGGAGGGGAACATCCCTCCTTGCCTTTTTTATTCCGCGCCTTGGCCGTTTAGCGCTTGCGTATGGCGTTGGCAAATTCGTCCGAGGCGAACGCCTGAGCCGCTTCGTTGAGCGTATGGGTTAAAGAAGCGTTGATGACCTTTTCATACTCCGCCGTCGCTCCGACCCACAGGATGTTTTTTTTCTCTCCGCGAAAAATTTTTTCCCAGAGCACCCGCTGAAGCGACGGGTCGAGCGCCTTGATGTCAACATCCATGTAATGCCAGACAGCCATATAGAGATCCAGCCAGAATTCCCGAATTTCTCCGTCAATGACGGCGTCCCACGTTTCGGTTTCCGCAGGAGGTTGGGAAGCGTTTTGGATGATGACATGATAACCCGCTTCGCGGAGGGCCTGCGCGAAGGATTCGGTGATCAGGCTCTCCAGTGTTGTCCCTTCCATCAGTCCGATGTGGCCCAAAACCATGCCGAAACCGTTGCGTTTGTTGCCGATATAATCTTTGTTGGCTCTCTTGTCCGTAAAGGGACGCACCAGCAAGGTTCCCTGCGCTTTTTTCTCGATGCGATCCAGCGGTTCGTGCGCCACGATCACTCGGGTTGTGCCGATGGCGCATCCACTGATCTGAAACAGGGCAAACAATCCCAAAATCATTCCCGCTTTGATCCATATCGCTTTGAGCATATCCATCCTCCTGTTGTTTCTGATGCCCATGACCAACCATATTTTCATATCACAATCTTCGGGGCTTGGAAAGCGGCACCCCGGTTTAAAGAGCGTTTCCTCCCTTGTCCTGAACTCGCACGGTCCAGACATCAAACAAGGAAAGGTAGCGCAGCAAAAAGACCTCGCCTTCGGCTGTCCTGACCTTGAAGTAATCGACGCGGGGACGGCCTGCCTCCCGGCCGCCTTCATACCAGCGATCGATAATCTCCACGAGTTCGCGGCGGCGGCCCTGATGCACAAACGCCGTCGGCCTCTCAGAGGCTTTGTAGCCGCTGTAACATTCGACCGTGACTTTTTCGTATCGCATACGGGCAACGCCTGAAAGATTTAGGCTTCTGTCGAACGTGTTTTGCTTCCCATCACCGGTTGTGAAAACGCTATGTTTTTTAAAAATACTTTTTTGCTCATCTGTCAATAGACGTTGTCAAACGGGTAAATTTTGGATATAGACACAAAAAATCCTTCCTGATCAAAAAACGAGGTCGGTGGCGATGGATACGCAACCTGTGCGGCGGAATTTCTGGGGCGAGATGACCGCTTTTCTTGCCCTTTTTCTGGATAACGTCGGAACGCTGATTTTCTTCAGCGCCATTTTAATGTTTACCTTTCATTATCCGGCCGACCTGATTTTGACGCGCATGATTCCGGGCACGGCGGTAGGCATTTGCGTGGGCGATCTCGTTTACACGGGGCTGGCGCTGCGGTTGAGAAAAAAAACCGGACGGACGGATGTGACGGCCATGCCGCTGGGCATTGACACGCCATCGACCATCGGAATCGCCTACGCCGTCATGGGACCGGCGTATGTCGCCACGCGGGACGCGCAGCTCACCTGGCACATCGGCATGGCGACATTGTTCATGATCGGATCGGTCAAGGTTCTGACGGCCTTTTTCGGCGGCTGGGTGCAGCGCGTCATTCCCACGGCGGGACTCCTCGGACCGCTTGCGGGCATCGGACTGATGCTTCTGGGTTTTCTGCCGCTCATTGAACTGTTCAACGAAGCGGTGGTGGGGATGGTGGCGCTGGGCATTATCTTCACCGCACTGATGAGCCGCCTGCAGTTGCCGGGGAAAATGCCCGGAGTTCTCGTCGCGGTGGTGCTGGGCACGGGCATTCACTTCGCGCTGGGTTATAGCGGCTATCTGCCGGATTTCACGCGGCCGACGCTGGAGGTGCGTTTCGCCCTGCCCGTCTTCACGATGGACTTCATCGCCTCCCTGCCGCGAAGCATCCAATATCTGACCATTGCCATTCCTTTCGGCATTCTGACGATCATCGGCGGAATCAACAACACGGAAAGCGCGCGGCTGGCGGGAGACGACTACCGTACACGGGACATTCTGCTGACAGAAGCCTTTTCGTCGCTGATCGCGGCTTTCTTCGGCGGCGTGGCGCAGACCACGCCGTATATCGGACACCCGGCCTACAAAAAAATGGGCGCGACATGGCTCTACACCTTGATGACGGCGGTCTTTATCGGTGTCGGCTCGGTAGTGGGCCTTTTGTCGCTTTTTGTGAGTCTCATTCCCCGCGCGGTCATTGCGCCGATTTTTATCTTCATCGGTTTCGAAATCATGCGGCAGGCCTATAAGGATTCGCCGTCCGCTCACTCCCCCGCCGTCAGTTTCAGCATGCTGCCGGCGGTCGCTTCGCTGGTGCTCATCATTCTCGGCCAGTTCACGGGAGCGCTGAGCGTCACGCCGGAGAGATTGCCGGCGCGTCTGCAGGTGATGACGCAGACGCTCACCATGCTCAGCAACGGATTTATCATCACCGGGCTTCTCTGGGGCAGCATGCTGGCTTTTCTGATCGACCATCGGGCGAAACGCGCGGCACTGTGCGCTGCGGCGTGTGCCGTGCTGACACTTTTTGGCTTCATCCATTCGGTTCTGCCCACGGGCGAACTTTATCTGCCCTGGCAGCTCCCCGGCACAACGCATTACATGCTGGCGGCCGCTTATCTCGCGCTGGCGGGCGTTTTTCTGTCGGCGACCGGCGGCGCCGATGTTCAATCGTAAAAACGCTTCTCCTTCGGAGATGACGGCAAGGATAGATAATATTGACAGAGGCTGGTTTTTATCCTAGGTTCAACGCAAAGAATAAAAACTGGACCCAAATAATAATCATCAAAAAAATTCATAGGAGGAGAAAATGAATAAGAAAATATTTTGTTTGTTGTTTTGCCTGATGTTTGTTTTGGCGGGCTGTGCCGAAACGGAAACCATGACGAAAGGCCAGAAAGGCGGCCTGATCGGCGCGGCGGGCGGAGCGGTGGCCGGGGCGCTGCTGGGACAAGCAGTCGGTCATGACACAAGATCCACCGTCATCGGCGCGGCCATTGGAGCGGCGGTCGGCGGCGGCGGCGGATACGCGGTCGGCAAAATGATGGACAAGCAGGAACAGGATATGCGCAAGGCGCTGGAGAATTCCAACGCGGCTGAAGTGTCGAGAGAAGGAAATCTCCTGTCAGTCAATTTTAAGGGCGACGTGACGTTTGACACCAATTCCGCGGAAGTCAGACCGGCCCTTTATTCCGAAATCGGCCGAATCGCCGGCATATTGAATCAATACCCGGATACCCTTATCCGGGTCGAAGGGCATACCGACAGCAGGGGATCCGATGACTACAACCTGGCGCTTTCAAAACGACGCGCCGAGTCCGTGAAAACCTTGCTGGTTCAGCGGGGCGTCGCCGAAAACCGCATAGAAGTGGTGGGATACGGTAAGACCATGCCCGTGGCATCCAACGAGACGGAGGCCGGCCGGCAGAAGAACAGACGCGTGGAAGTTAAAATCGCTCCCAAGCCCCAGACGCCCTGAAAAAACTTTTGTGACGTTGCAGACCAGACGCCGAACCGCACGATAGCATGCCGGTTCGGCGTTTTTTGTCCTTGCGGGCAGGGATTCGGCTGATGACACAGCAACATGACTAAGAAAGACGGAAAAACCTGCCGTATATTGAGGCTTGCGTCCAAAAAAGAAAAAGTTTATAGAAATTAAACATTAGGTGTCCAAAAGAGTGTTCGTTTTTGTTTAATGGATTTCAATCCTTGGCAGGTGCAACGCAATGGAGAAGTTTTCCGATTATGTCCTGACTGAAAAAATACATGAAACCAGAAATTCGGTGATTTATCGCGGGCACAGGGAAAACGAAGCGCAGCCGGTCGTCATCAAGCTGCTCAAAACCAGCAATCCGACGGCCGCGGAAGTCGCCCGGTTCATCCAGGAATACAATCTTCTGAAAACCCTTGACGTGCCCAACGTCATTAAAATACATGATTTGGTCAAACAACAGGACCAATACGCGATCATCGAAGAGGATTTCGGCGGCGTATCGCTCAAGGAAACATTAAAAAAGAAAAAACACGATTTAAAATCGCTGCTGCAGATTTCCTCAAAAGTATCCGAAACCTTGGGATTAATTCACAAAAACAATATCATTCACCTGGACATCAAGCCGGACAATATTTTGATCAACGCTGAAAAGGGGGAAGTCAAGATAACCGATTTCGGCATTTCGGCGGTCATCACCCACGCCAACGATGAACTCTATAATCCGGACGTCATTGAAGGAACCTTATCCTACATGTCTCCGGAGCAAACCGGCAGAATGAACCGGGGCGTGGATTACCGCACGGACATCTATTCGTTGGGCGCAACCCTTTATGAAATGCTCACCGGCGAAGTGCCTTTCAAATCCAGCGATCCGATGGAACTGATTCATTCGCACATCGCCCGTCAGCCGCTGCCTCCGAATTTTGTAAATTCTTCCATACCGCCGGTGTTGTCTTCCATCGTAATGAAGCTGTTGTCCAAAAACCCCGAGGAACGATATCAAAATTGTCTGGGACTGAAGGCAGATATTGATGAATGTCTGAATCAATTGTTGGAAAAGGGCCATGTTGAAGATTTCCCGATAGCCAAAAAGGACATTTCCATCCGTTTCAATATCCCGCGCAGCCTTGTCGATCGAGAAAATGAACGCATTGAACTCATGAAATATTTTGAGCGGGTCTGCAAGGGATTAAGCGAGATGGTGCTGGTCACCGGCCAGCCGGGAATCGGAAAATCCGCGCTGGTCAATGAAATCCACAAACCCGTCATCGCCAAAAAAGGATATTTTATCTTCGGCAAATACGACCAGTTCCGCAAAGATGTTCCCTACAGCGCCATTATACAGTCTTTCCAGGGACTCATCCGCCAAATTATTTCCGAAAGCGAGAAGAAAATCCAGCGATGGAGAGAAAAACTGCTTGCCGCGCTGGGACCGAATGGAAAAGTCATCACGGATGTCATTCCGGAGCTGGAACTCATCATTCAGAAGCAACCGGATTTGCCGGAACTGGGTCCGGAAGAATCCATGAACCGGTTTAACATCGTCTTCCAGAAATTCGTCAATGTCTTTACGACGGAAGAACATCCCTTGGTGCTTTTTCTGGACGACCTGCAGTGGGCCGATCAGGCCAGTTTAAAGTTTTTGGAAAATTTAATGACCACCTACGAAACGAAGTATTTGTTGCTGATCGGAGCCTACCGGGACAATGAAACCCACGACGCGCATCCGCTCACCCTCACGCTCAACAAAATCGGCAAGAGTGGCAGAAACATTCATCATATTACGCTGGGACCGCTGAACATCAACAGCATCAACGTGATTATCATGAATACGCTGATGTGTGACGCCGAAAAATCGCTGCCGTTGGCGGAACTCATCAGCAAAAAGACGGCCGGCAATCCGTTTTTCGTCATTCAGTTTCTGAAGAACATTTACGACAATCGCCTCCTGCAACTGAACCCCCAAATCGGCTGGGAATGGAATATAGACGAAATCCGCCAGATGCAGGTGACCGAGAATGTCATCGAATTCATGGCGGCAAAAATTTCCCGGTTCCCCAAAAAGACCCAGGACATACTAAAGATCTGCGCCTGCATCGGCAACCGTTTTGACTTGGAATCGCTGGCAGTCGTTTCCGGGAAATCCATTGAAGAAACTCTCGACGATCTCACTTCCGCGATTCAGGAAGACATGATCAGCCTGCATGGCAACATATACAAGTTCCTGCACGACCGCATCCAGGAAGCCGCGTATTCCCTGATTCCGGAGGAAGAACGGGAAGCCATGCATTACCGGATCGGCACCAACGTCCTGAAAAAAACCGACCCTGAACATCTGCACGAGAAAATATTTTACATCGTTGATCAGCTCAACCGCGGCATCAGACTGGTCAAAGGACTGGATGAGGAAATCAGGCTTGCCAAGCTTAATCTGCAAGCGGCGCAGAAGTCAAAAAAATCGACGGCGTACGCTTCGGCTTCCTCTTATCTGAAAATCGCCATGGGGCTTCTGCCGGAGTATTCCTGGAAGAGCCACTACGACCTGACCTACGCCATCTACCGGGAAGCCATCGAGTGCGAGTACCTCAATTTGAACTTCAAGGAAGCCGAAAGAATATTTAACATCGTGGCGAAAAACGTCAAATCCTACATTGACCGGGCAAACGTGCATACCTTGATGATCATCTTGTATACGACCCAGGGAAACTATGAGGCGGCGCTGAAGGTCGGACTGGAAGGGATGAAAATGCTCGGCATTGATCTGCCCGAAAAAGTCAGTGATGTCCGGGTGGGCCTGGAGCTTTTAAAACTCAGATTAAAATTCGGACGCAGGAAAATAGAAGACTTGGCGGATCTTCAGTATGTGAGCATGCCCAACAACTGGGAAGAGGCAAAACAAATAGCCGAGGCATACATCGCCCAGAATCCGGCCAAGGCCAAAATGCTGAGCGATCCGGTCAAGGAGTTGTGGGAGATGATTTCCTATGCCTACCTGGCGATTCACGTCGGCACGGTGGCGTTCTATGCCAACCCGAACTTATTCGCCTTTATCGCCACCAACGGCGTTTACATGCTGTTGGATTACGGCGTCAATTTTGAATACTCTCCCTTTGCGTATATCGCCTTGGGATCGATTGTCGGTTCGTCGTTGGGTTTTTACGAGCATGGTTACCGGTTCGGCATAACGGCTTTGAGGACGAATGAAAAGATCGCCGACAAGAAGAACCGCTGTCGGATTGAATTCGCCTTTCCGATGTTCATTCAGCATTGGAAGAAACACGCGAAAAAAGATGTAGATTATTACAGGAGCGCATACAAAAACGGCATCGAAAACGGGGATCTCATCTTCAGCGGCCACAGCGTCAATCTGATCGGTATGACGCGGATCATGCTGGGGGACAATCTCGACGACGTTCTGGAGGAATACGGCAAATATAGAGATTTTCAGCTTGGCTGCAAGGATCCCTTCATCGCGCGCAATTATCTGGAAAACACACAAATGTGCCTGTGTCTCAAAGGCCTGACCGAGGGCCGGGGCCGCCTGAACAGCCCCGGATTTGACGAGGAAGAGCAGGCCCGTTATTACCAGACCGAAAACAATCTGTTGGGAACTTTCTACTTCTCTCTGGTCCGGTTGAGAATCAACTACCTGTTCGGCGACTATGCCCAATGTCGAAATCTCGCCAGCGAAATCCAAAAAGTCGTAAAGCAGAAAACCGGCCTGGGCAATCTGCACATACCGGAATTTTATTTTTATCACTCGTTGACGCTGACCGCATCCTACCCCGACGCTGATCCGTTGAAAAAAGCAGGCTATAGGATCGCCCTCAAATCCAATCAGGTGAAAATGCGTCTGTGGGCAAGAGCCTGTCCGGAAAATTTTCAGCATAAGTACGATCTTATCGCCGCGGAGATCATGAAAATCCGGGGACGCTTCCTCGAGGCCCGGCGTCTCTATCATCAGGCCATTGAGGGAGCCCGTCAAAACGGCTACCGACAAAACGAAGCCATTGCCTGCGAGCGCTTGGCGCTCCTTTATCGGGAATATTCCTGTGATGAAGAGGCCGGCTTTTTCATGCAGAAGGCCCATCAGGCCTATCTTGCTTGGGGAGCGACGGAAAAAGCCAAAGACCTAGAGGAAAAATATGCATCCTGGATCCCCCGGGAGAAAAAGCAGACATCTTCCGGATCCATCACCAGCACGATTTCCTCGCAAACCCTGACGATAGACAGCGCCACCGGGTCAACCGGCGTCACAAAATTACTCGATCTTTCCACGGCCATGAAAGTTTCTCAGATTATTTCCAGCGAGATCATGCTGGACCGTCTTTTGGAAAAAATCATGCACATGTCGGTGACCAACGCAGGAGCTCAGCGCGGGTACATGATCCTGGAATCGGACGGCGAGCTGACCATTGAGGCCAGCGAGGACGTGGACAAAAACGAGTTGCAGGTGATGCAATCGATCGCCCTCAAGGAATTTCCCGACATCTGCCACTCCATCGTCAATTATGTTTACCACAGCGGCGATGATATCGTTCTGGGCAATGCCGCCAAGGAAGGACTTTTCACCAACGATCCCTACATCATGCGCATGCAATGCAAATCAATCCTCTGCACGCCGATTATGAGCAAGGGCAAGTTATCCGGCATTCTATACATGGAAAACAATCTGAGCGAGAAGGCATTTACCCCGGAACGTTTGGAATTGCTGCGGAGTTTCTCCGTACAGGCCGCCATTTCCATTGAAAACGCCCGCCTCTTCGAACTGGCCACCACGGACGGCATGACCAAACTCTACGTGCACCGTTATTTCCAGCTCCTGCTGGACAAGGAAATCAGACGCGCGCAACGGCATCACAAGAAATTTTCGCTCGTCATGATGGACATTGACAATTTCAAATCCTTCAACGATACCTACGGCCACCAGCTTGGAGACAAGGTCTTGAGGGAAGTCGCCGCTGTGGCAAAGAAAAATTCCCGTTCCGAGGACATCGTCGCCCGTTACGGCGGGGAAGAATTTATCATGATTCTACCCGAAACAGATTCAAACCAGGCCATGGTTTGCGCGGAAAGAATACGGGCCAGCGTCGCGGAAATAGAAATCCCTTACGAGGACAAAACGTTGCGGGTGACCATCAGCTTGGGCATTTCCACCTATCCCGATCATGCGCAAGAGAAAGAAGAGCTGATCCACGCAGCCGACGCGGCGCTCTATGCGTCAAAACACAAAGGCAAAAACTGCGTGAGCGTTTTTCAAAACACGCCGACAGCCTGATCGCCCGGACACACCGAGCCGCGACCGTCAGGGATCGGATCACGAGCCGTTATTGTGACCGACGAAGATTAATCGCTCCGTTGCGAATCCCAGCGCGGCGGCTTTTTTCACCAGACGTTCGGTGACCTTTGCATCCAACCGCGGCGCTCGCGCCAGAAGCCATAAATAAGATTTATCCGGACCGCAGACCAAGGCGTAGGAATAATTTTCCTGATCCAGATCAAGAATGATATAAGAGCCGTAGAACGGCCCGAAAAAAGAAACTTTTAGAAATCCCTCATTCCTGCCCCGAACAAAATATGCCCGTCCTTCGACTTCCTTCCACTGCCTTTCTTTCATGGAAAAGCCCCGATTGACGACGCGCACGCCTCCGTCAGGTCGCAAACTGTATTCGGCGCTGACGGAGTTAAGACCTCGTTCAAAAGAATGATCCAATCGCGCGATTTCATACCACTTGCCCAGATAACGTTCGATGTTGAAATTGCCCACCGGCGTCACGTTTTCCGGCATGCCGACGCAACCGGTCAACAGCAAAATCAGAATGAATCGTATTTTTCTCATTTTCCTCGCCCCTTTTTCTTTACAAAATATTGAATTTTGTTTACCTTAAATCAAAAGGCCGTAATTGAAAAGGAGGTTTTATGAGGCTCGAAGATTATTTTGAAACAGCGACCGGCATCGGAGTTCTTTCCACCGCCGATGACAAAGGCAGAGTGAATGCCGCCATCTACGGCAGGCCGCATTTCATGGACAAGAAAACGATCGCCTTTATCGCTTCCGACAGACTCACGCGCGCCAATCTGAAAAAAAACCCTTTTGCAACATATCTTTTCAAAGAAGAAAAATCCTATAAGGGGCATAGGCTTTACCTGACCAAGACGAAAGAAGACAAGGACAGCCCATTGATTGATCAGTTACGCCGCAAAAAACATGGGGCAACCAAACGACGATACGAAAACGAATCAAAATTTTTGATTTATTTCCGTGTCAATAAAGTTTTGCCCCTGATCGGCGACGGCAAATAATCGGCCACAGAGGCGGCCACGCTTCGCTCTTTTTAAAAAGGAGAATCATCATGAACATTTTCATGACCGGCGGCACGGGTTTTGTGGGAACATTTCTGACAAAAAAATTCACGTCGGCGGGCCACGCGGTGACGATTCTCACCCAACCCATCGGCGCCGCTGCGTTAAAATTGCCCGGACTATCCTATCTGGAAGGGACGCCGACCGTCCGGGGACAATGGCAGGACGCCGTCAATAAACATGATGTCATTATCAATCTGGCCGGAGCTTCTATCTTCAGCCGCTGGACGCCGGAACAAAAAAAACTCCTGCGATCCAGCCGTCTTGACACCACACGCAATGTCGTGGACGCGCTGCCGCCGGATTCCTCGAAAATAACCTTATTGAGTACATCGGCGGTCGGCTACTATGGTTTTCACCAGGATGAAGAACTCGCCGAAAACTCCCCCGCCGGCAACGATTTTCTCGCACGCTTAGCCTACGATTGGGAACAGGAAGCCCTGCGCGCTCAGGAAAAGGGAGCGCGGGTTGTCATCACGCGATTTGGCATTGTTTTGGGGAAAAACGGCGGTGCGCTGGGACAGATGGTTCCTTTATTCAAGTCTTTCCTCGGCGGCCCCCTGGGCAGCGGTAAACAGTGGTTTTCCTGGGTTCACATGGAAGACCTGGCTGAAGGCTTCATGTTTTTGCTGAGTCATCCGGAAATCAAAGGGCCTGTGAATCTTTGCTCGCCGCGGCCGGTGCGCAACCAAGATCTGGGAAAAGCCATCGGCAAAGTCCTGCACAGGCCTTCTTGGATGCCCGCTCCCGGTTGGATGATTAAACTGATTCTCGGCGAGTTCGGTTCCGTTCTGCTCGAAGGACAGCGCGTCATTCCACGACGACTTTTGGATGCGGGATTTCAGTTCAGATATCCGGATATTGAAGAAGCGCTCAAAAGCATCCTTTCGGATTGAAGCAACGGTTGGACAATTCGAAAATGTTTATAAAAAGGATTCGATGGGTGGTCTTTTCAATCCCTTGATAAAGACCTCCATGCTGTTCTGAACCGTGTTGTGGATTCTTTCCATTCTCTTGAGAGGATTGCCGGTAAAAAGATAAAGGGCGATGATACCGTTCAACATACCCCAGATGGCGTTTTGCGTTTGACGGATATCCTGCAGCGGCGTGAATTCTCCCGAATCAATTCCTTTTTGAATGATCCGCGATATCACCTGGATGTTGTCGTTGGTTGTGCGGATCAGTTCCCGTGTCTGCTCTTCCGTCAATTGCATCTCCTTGGGTCGCATCATGAAAGTCATCAGGATGCGGAAGAGTTCCTTGTCATTCAAGAAATAATTGACATAGATGCGGGCGAATTCCTTCAGCAACTGGGAGGCGGACGCCTCAATCAAAGAAAAATTTTTGATGATGTCATTGAGAATAATATTATCCGAAATCAGAATCTGCGCGTAGATTTCTTCCTTGCTTTCAAAGCAAAGATAGATGGAACCCTTGCTGACCCCGGCTTTTTCCGCGATATCGTCAACGGTGACGGCTTTGAATCCCCGGTCAAAAAAAAGCCTTCTGGCCGCCTTTAAGATGTTGTTCCTGCGAAGTTCCTTTTCCTTTTCTTTCTTTCTTATTTTCTTCTCTTTAACGTCCAATAGCGCAACCTTTTGTCTTCCCTGCAACGGGAGATGACCGCCGTTCATTTATAAAAAAAGCCAATAGATGAATATTTTCCCCATGTCAAGCAAAAATATAAAAAAACCTCAACAATATCCAAGGGGTTGGTTTTCAAGGAAGTTTTTTCAGCTCATTGATGATGTTTTCCAGGGGCGGCCGTTTATTGATGTCTCCCACGTAAATGTAACGGATAATGCCCTGTTTATCGATGATGAAGATGGCCCTTTCCGCCACGCCGTCCGTCCGCAGAATGCCAAATTGATCGGCCACCGCGCCGTGCGGCCAGAAATCGGAAAGCACTTCAAACCAAAGCTTTCCCATCTGGTTTGTCCAGGAATAAAGCGTGGGAATATTATCAACGGAAATGCCCAGCAAGGTGGCATGATAGCTGTCGAACACTTCTTTAACGATGTTGTAACCGGGCCACTGATCGGAACAAACAGGTGTCCAGGCGGCGGGAACAAAAGACAGGATGACGTTTTTTTTGCCGCGGTAATCTTTCAGGGAAATCTTTCTGCCGCTGACGGCTTTGAGCGTAAAGTCCGGTGCCCGGTCACCGAGTTTGACCTTCAACACGCTGTCCACGGGCTTTAATTTGCCCGGATTGTAAATGTTATTTTTGAAGGCCTCGGATAAGGCCCACGCATTGTGCGACAGAAAAAAACAAATCACTACGGCCAAGATTATTTTGTGTTTCATCATGTCCTCCTATTTCAATCCTGCTGATTTGATCAGGCCCAGAAAAGACTCATGGCTTTCCAGAGCGCCCAGTTTGGAATAAATGACTTCCATGGGTTTCTTGCCTTTCAGCTTAATCACAAAGAAATAAGGGGTTCTCACCTCGCCGATCACTTTGTGCATTTTGAACTCGCTATCGGGAATCAGGGGAAACTCGATGTTGTATTTGTTTTTAAATATTTCTGTTTCGAATTTGGTGTTTCCGGTGCCGATGCCGATGATTTTCACCCTGTCTTTGAGGGCGGCGTCGCCTTGAATGGTTTTATACAAACGGTTGATATTGGGCGCCTCCCCCTGGCAATAGGGGCAGTACATGCTGAATATTTCGATGATCAGCACATCCGCTTTAATCTGGTTCAGCTTAAAGGTGCCGCCGCCCGAGAGTCCCAAGTACTTCAGGTGAGGGGCATCGGTTGGTTTGGATAATTCAACGGCGGGAAAGATGCCGCCGGTTTGCGGCGTGATATTGTCCGCACCGAAAGCCAGGGAAGCGGCAAACAAGAGCACGGCAAAAGCCAGGGACAATGATTTTTTTTGCATGATTGATCCTTTCTCCATATTTTTCGTTTTTATATCACATTCTTCTGGAAAGATTAAGTTTTATAAGAACAAATTTTGGCTTGACTTTAACCCCGCTTCTGTTTAAAGGTAGCCTGAACGCGGAAGAATTTTCCGCGAAGTCAAAGTTGAATGGAGACATCGGAAGCACAAAATTATCCGTTACATTCTTTAAAGTATTTTTAGATTTTCATCCTGTCTGGAAAATTCTCTATAATCTTTAAAGTTTCGCCGGTTTTCAATTTTTGTCAAGGTGTTCATTCGACTCGGAAGAATCAAGGAAAGGAGTGTTTAGCAATGCCGGAAGGAAAAGTGAAGTGGTTCAACGCAAACAAGGGGTTTGGTTTCATCCAGCAGGATGACGGCGGTGATGTGTTCGTCCATTACAGCGCGATTCAGGCTGAAGGCTACAAAACCCTCAATGAAGGCCAGCGTGTATCCTTCGATATACAAAAGGGCAAAAAAGGGCTTGAAGCGGAAAACGTCAAGGTTCTGTAATTGATGATGAGCGTGAATCCCTCCACCCGCGGGATTCATGCTCACATCCTCCGACGCTTGACCCAGCCAAGGAAAGCCGGTCCGGGTGGCCGGTTTTGTCTGTTTGTCTTTTTGTTTCGCCCCTTTTAATTGTCTTGACAAAAATAAAATTTTTGAGTTAGTGCCTTTTAACTTTTTGCCTGACGGATATTGTTAATTATTCCGAACAACACGGGAGGATAAAGCGTGTATTTTTCGAAAGAAACGTCGGATGAATCGCAAAAGCTGACCCGGGAATATGAAGAACGAGTCAAAAAGGCTTTGGAAAAAAATCCCGAGCAGAAAGAGCGTTTTTCCACCGTTTCGGACATGGAAATCAAAAGACTCTATACGCCGGAGGATATCCAAGACATCAATTTTTCGGAAGATATCGGCGTTCCCGGTGAGTTTCCGTATCTGCGCGGCAATCAGCTGACCGGCTACCGGGGGCGCTACTGGACGTTCAGGATGTTCTCCGGCATGGGCAGTGCGCGCGACACGAACGCCCGCTGGAAGCTGCTTCTTCGCGAGGGTCAGACGGGGCTCAGCACCGCTTTTGATTTCCCCACGCTTATGGGCTATGACAGCGATTCGCCCAAGGCGCTGGGCGAGGTGGGTAAGTGCGGCGTTGCCATTGACACGCTCGAGGATTTTCTTGAATTGATGGACGGCATCCCGCTGGCCGACGTCACGACGTCCATGACGATCAACCCGCCGGCAACCGTTTTGTGGGCCATGTACTGCGCGACGGCGGACATCAAGGGCGTGCCGCTTGGCAAAATCGGCGGCACCATTCAGAATGACATGCTCAAGGAATTCATCGCGCAGAAAACCTTCATGTGCCCGCCGGAACCGTCGGTAAAACTCATCAGCGACACGGTCGAATTCGGAACCCGGTTTGTTCCACGCTGGAACACCATCAGCATCAGCGGCTATCATATCCGAGAAGCGGGCGCCACCGCCGTGCAGGAACTGGCCTTCACCCTCCGCGACGGCATCGAGTATGTGGAAGATGTCATCCGCCGCAAGAAAATGGACGTGGATGATTTCGCCCCGCGGCTGTCTTTCTTTTTCAACGCCCACATCGATTTCTTCGAGGAAATCTGCAAGCTGCGCGCGGCCCGGCGCATGTGGGCGAAAATCATGCGCGACCGCTTCAAAGCCCAAAATCCCCGTTCGTTGTGGATGCGGTTCCATACCCAGACGGCGGGCTGTTCGCTCGCGGCGCAACAGCCGTATAACAATGTCGTCCGCACGACTGTCGAAGCGCTGGCGGCGGTCTTGGGCGGCACGCAATCCCTGCACACCAATTCACTCGACGAAGTTTTCTGCCTGCCTTCGGAGCACGCCGCGGAAATCGCCCTGCGCACCCAGCAAATTCTGGCGGAAGAAACCGGCGTGGCGCATACTCTCGATCCGCTGGCCGGCTCCTATTTCATCGAGTCCCTGACCAACCGGATTGAAGAGGCGGCATGGGACTACATCCACAAGATTGATGACATGGGCGGGATGATCGCGGCCATCGAAAGGGGTTTCCCGCAAATGGAAATCGCCGAATCGGCCTACAAGTTCCAAGCGCAGCTCGAACGCGGCGACAAAATCATGGTGGGTGTCAACAAATACATGACCAATAAACCCTGTCCGATTCCGCTGGTGGAAATCGACGAAAAAGTGGGCGAAGAGCAGATCCGGCGGCTCAGCGACGTCAAGCGGCGACGCGACAACACCGCGGTGAAAAAATCCCTCGACGCATTGAAAAGCGCCTGTCGGACGGGCGACAACGTCATGCCCTACTGCATCGAAGCCGTGAAAAATCTGGCGACCCTGCAGGAAATATGCGACATTTACCGGGAAGTGTTCGGTGAATACAAGGATCCGGGCTTGTACTGATTTTGCCGCTTCGTCATTGAGGCGGAGCCGGACACCGGATAGACTCCGGCGGGATTCGGCCCGCGCCGGCGGATGAGAATGTACGAACAGATTTTCCAGGAGACATGGATATGCCTGAAAGAAAAATTCGAGTGATGGTTGCCAAACCGGGGCTTGACGGACATGACCGCGGCGCCAGGATTCTGGCCCGTTATTTCCGGGACGCGGGGTTCGAAGTCGTCTACACCGGCTGTCATCAGACCCCCGAGCAAATCGCGGCGGCCGCCGTTCAGGAAGACGTTGATCTCGTGGGGCTGAGCTGTCTGTCCGGCGCGCATCGGGCGCTTTTCCCGCGTGTCGTCGAACTGCTGCGAGAAAAGGGCGCCGAGGATATCACCGTCATCGGCGGCGGTATCATTCCCGAGGGGGACATCCCCGCGCTTCAGGAAGCCGGCATCAAAGCCGTTTTCACCCCCGGCGCATCGCTCGAATCCATCGTGGAATGGATAAAAAACAACGTCGAGCCGCACTAGAAATTCATAACGGTCAGCTATGGACGCCACCATAAAAAAAATCTGCGGAGGCGATGTGCGCGCCGCCTCCCGTCTCATCCGGGATATCGAGGACAAGCTCCCCGAAGCGAAAACCAAAATCAAAAAACTCTACGCCCACACGGGCAAATCCTTCATTATCGGCATCACCGGAGCTCCCGGCGCGGGCAAAAGCACGCTGACCGATGCCCTCATCACCCAGTTCCGCCGAAAAAACAAAACCGTCGGCGTGCTGGCCGTGGACCCGACCAGCCCGTTCACCGGCGGCGCCATTCTGGGCGACAGAATCCGCATGCAAAAACATGCCGAAGACCCCGGCGTCTTTGTCCGTTCTCTGGCCACGCGCGGCGCGCTGGGCGGTCTTTCGCAGGCGGCGGGCAACGCGATTCACGTGATGGAGGCCATGGGCAAGGACATCATCATTGTTGAAACCGTAGGCATCGGCCAGCAGGAAATTGACATCATCAACCACGCGCATAGCGTCGCGGTGGTGCTTGTTCCGGGCATGGGGGATGAAATCCAGACGATGAAAGCCGGTCTGATGGAAATTGCCGACATTTTCGTCATCAACAAGGCCAACCGCGCGGGCGCCAAGCAACTGCAGATGGAACTGGAAACCATGCTGAACCTCTCGGACAAGGCCGCCGACGGCTGGAAACCGCCCATTGTCCTGGTGGGCGATGCCTTTGATCCGCAGACTTTTTCAGCGGACACGGCCGAACTGGCTCACAGAATCGAGGATCATCACGTTTATCTTCAGCAAAGCGGTAAGCTCACCGAGCGCATGCACCGCAAAGCCCTGGCGGAAATCCACGACGCTCTAAGCTCCTGCCTGCTCGAACCGATTGTCCAGACGCTGACCGCAAGCGGAGAAATGAAGCGCTTCGCGGAAAAAATTAAAAACCGCAAGGCCGACCCATACACCGCGGCAGAGGAAATCGCGCGGAGATTTTTCAAACAGGGGGAAGAGAAATGACCGTCAAACCGGGACGCAAGAAAACCGCCGCGGCGGTTGTGAAAAAAAACACCCCGCTTTCGGCAGGAACAAAAAAGTCAGCCGCCGGAAAGCCAAGGGGGCTTGTTATGGTGCTGACCGGCAACGGCAAGGGAAAGACGACGGCGGCCTTCGGGCAGGCTCTGCGCGCCGTCGGCCACGGCTACAAAGTCTTCGTCCTGCAGTTCATGAAGGGCAGAAAATACGGCGAGTTTATCGCCGCGGAAAAATACCTTCCCAGCCTGACCGTCAGAATGTCGGGACTGGACAGCTTCGTTATGCGGGGCAACCCCGCGGCCATTGACATTGAACTGGCGCAGGAAGGGCTGGAGACCGCCCGCAAGGCGATTGCAAGCGGCAGGTATAACATGGTGATTCTCGACGAAATCAACGTTGCGCTGGATTTCAAACTGATCCGATTAAAAGACGTGGTGGACATGATTAAAAACAAACCCGTCCATCTGGATTTGATTTTGACCGGCCGTTACGCACCCAGGGCAATCATCAATCTCGCAGACACCGTCAGCGAAGTCCGGGAAGTCAAGCACCATTACAACGCCGGCATCAAAGACCGCGCGGGCATCGAATATTGAGCGAAGCCCGCCGCCTTTTCCAACCGCGTCAAGACTTGATGGGGTGCCGGCACAGTTTTTGGAGCAAAACCATGAACATTGAATTGGATGTTAGACGCGTTTGCAGAACGCACCGCAAGTCTCCATTCGCGAAAATCAAGCACAAGTCCTCATGCAAAGAGCTCAAAGATATTATAAAGAAAAAACAATCTTTTGAATGAACGGAGAAAAATTATGTTTCAATGGTTTACCAATGCGGAAACATGGATGGCTCTGGCAACCCTGACCACCCTGGAAATTGTGCTGGGCATTGACAACATCATTTTCATTTCCATCCTGGTCGGCCGCCTGCCGGCCAACCAAAGAAATTTTGCCCGCAATGCCGGACTGATTCTGGCCATGTGCACCCGGCTTTTGCTGCTTTTTTCAATCGTCTGGGTCGTCCGTCTGACGGCGCCGCTGTTTTCACTGTTCGGAATGGACATTTCGGGCCGCGACGTCATTCTAATCGGCGGAGGTCTCTTTCTGCTGGCCAAGGCCACCCACGAAATTCACAGCAGTCTCGAAGGAGAACAGGAAAGCCTGCCCACGCCCCTTGCGTCAAGCCTGACGGCCGTCCTTTTTCAGATAGCCGTCCTGGACGTTGTCTTTTCCCTGGATTCAGTCATCACGGCCGTGGGACTGGCCCGCGAGGTCTCCATCATGGCCATCGCCATTGTCTGCGCGGTGGGCGTGATGCTTTTTGCCGCCAAATCCATTTCCAAATTCATCGACAATCATCCCACCATCAAAATCCTGGCGCTTTCATTTCTGATTCTGGTAGGCGTCACGCTGGTGGTCGAAGGATTTGACGTTCACGTTCCCAAAGGATATATATACTTTGCCATGGCGTTTTCCGTGGGAGTGGAGATGCTCAACATGCGCATGCGAAACAGGCAGATGAAACCCGTAAAACTGCGGAAGAAGAAATATCAATAATCCCTTTACAAAGGAGTTGAACAAAATGTTTGAAATGGTCCCGGTGGAAAAACTCAAGACGATGATCGGTCAGGACAACGGTACGAGCGACTGGGTGCTGATTGATCAGGAACGCGTCAATCTTTTTGCCGACGCGACAGACGATCACCAATGGATTCACGTGGATGTGGAACAGGCCAAACAAGGCCCGTTCGGCGGCACGATTGCCCATGGATTTTTAATCCTTTCCCTCACGCCTTTGTTCAGCAGTTCCGGGAAATATCTGCCCGAAGGCATGAAAATGGTGCTGAATTACGGTTTGAACAAAGTGCGGTTCATCGCGCCGGTACCGGTCGGCTCCCGCGTGCGATCCAAGATGATCCTCGCCGGCGTGGAGGAAAAAGACCCCGGCCGCCTGCTGGTGACGACCACGCATACCATCGAAATCGAAGGACAGGAAAAGCCCGCCTGCATTGCCGAAACCCTGGCCATGTTCATGCTGTAAAAAAAACCTCCGTTCCCCGAAGATCTAGGAAACGGAGGTTTTCGCTTTTCGAAAATCTGCCTGGGCTTTATTCGCCTTTGAATTTGGGCTCGCGTTTTTCAAAGAAGGCCATCATGCCTTCCGCAGCGTCCGCGCTGGTTTTGAGTTTGTCTATCCACTTTTTGTCGGATTCCAAACCGGCATCAAGGCCTTTTTCCAAGCCGATTGTCATGCCTTCCAGCACCGCGCTGACGGCCAGCGGAGGTCGCTTCGAGAGCTTGATCGCGTATTCGGTGGCTTCTTTCATCAAATCAGCTGCGGGAACAACGTAATCCACCAAGCCGATCGCCAGAGCTTCCTGAGGCGACAGTCTCTTGCTGAAGAAAATCAGATCCAGCGCTTTGGATTTGCCGACGATTCTCGGAAGGCGCTGAACGCCGCCCCATCCGGGAATAATGCCCAGATTCAGTTCCGGACAGCCGATCTGTGCTTTGGGATTATCCGTCATGAAACGGACATGGCAGGCCATGGCCATTTCACATCCGCCGCCCAGGGCGTGCCCGTTGATAGCCGCGATAAAGGGTTTTTTGCAGCGCTCGATTCTGTTGAACACATCAATGCCATTGGGCCCCTTGTCCAAATTGGCAAGATCCGTGGTGTCCATGCCGGCACAAAAAGCCTTTTCACCGGAACCGGTAATGATGACGACCCTGGTGTCTTTGCTGTTTTCCACTTCCGTAACGAGCTGATCCAACTCTTCACGGATGCCGCAGTTGACCAGGTTCACTGGCGGACGGTTGAGGGTAACGGTGGTGACAAAATCCTTGGTTTCAACGATCATGTTGGAATAAGCCATATCTATCCTCCTGTTTTTGATTTGAAATTTATCGGTTGTTTAATACTTTTTTCCACGTTCTTCTTTAACAAAAAAAAAGAACCTGTCAAGCACAATAACCATCTTTGGCAAGAAAAAAACCAGCCACGACCGGCACCGGACACCCATGGGAAAAGGACGTTCAATCAATGCCATTCCCCCCGACATAAAAGATTGACATAAGTTCCCGATATTATATAATCTTCAAACTTTCACGGCGGAGGTTGGTATGATCAGTTTTAAAAATATACTTTACCCCATGGATCTTGATGCCGAAACGGTGTCTTCCGTCGAGACGGCGCTGGAATTCGCCCGCCTGTTTCAAAGCAAGATTCATATTCTTTACGTCAACGATATCGAAGCAGGCTATCGTCATCCGGCGGATCACGAAGATGCCGTCGCCTTGCGCGTCAGGAAAGAAGCCCCGGCCCACCTTTTGGAAGGCCTGGAAATTGTTTACGCCACATCCAAGGGAGACCCGGCGGAGGAAATCGTCAAATACGCGCGGGAGCACGAAATTGATTTGATCATCGTCGGCCATAAGCACCGCAGCAAAATATACTCCTACATGTTTGACAGTGTTGATGTGAATGTCATTGACCGGGCATTTTTGCCCATTCTGGTCATTCCGGAGAAAGAAAACCCCGATAAAAAATAGATTTCTTTCAAAGATAAGCCATAGAGATCTGGTATCGTTTCAGGGGACAAAATGGAAGTGTTAAAAACTGTATATCTGGGCAACGCTCTGCAGAGCTGGTTGATCGCTTTGGCGGTCCTTGTTGTTTCGCTCATCGCCCTGAAAATCATTCAGGACGTTGTCGTCCGGAAACTCTCCCGCCTGGCCAAACTCACGGACAATGAGTTCGACGACATGCTGGTGGATGTTTTCAAAAACACAAAATTTCTTGTTCTGATGGTGGCCGCCGCTTATCTCGCCTCACACACCGTCACGCTTCCGCCTGCTTTTATCTCGGTTTGGAATAAACTGGTCATCGTTGTCCTGATTATCCAGGGCGGCTTCTGGCTGAGCGCAGGCATCACCTTTGTCCTGCGCAGAACCATCCAGAAGCGCGCCGAACAGGACGCATCCACCGCCACGACGATAACGTTCCTGGGCTTTCTGGCCCGCCTTGTTCTTTGGGTCATCGTGCTGCTTTTGATTCTGGACAATCTGGGCGTGAACATCACCGGATTGGTCGCGGGGCTGGGCATCGGCGGCATCGCCGTGGCGCTGGCCGTGCAGAATATTCTCGGAGATTTGCTGGCCTCCCTGTCGATCGTTCTGGACAAACCTTTCGTCATCGGCGATTTCGTCGTGGTGGATTCCCTGGCCGGCACCATTGAACATATCGGCCTGAAAACCACGCGCATCCGCAGTCTCAGCGGTGAACAACTGATCTTCTCCAACAATGATCTCTTGAAAACCCGTATCCGCAATTTCAAACGCATGTCGGAGCGGCGCGTCGTGTTCCAATTCGGGGTGGTTTATGAAACCTCCATGGAAAAGCTCCGGCGGATAAAAGAAATTGTCGCGGAAATCATCGAAAAACAGGAAAACGCCCGTCTTGACCGTGTTCATTTCAAGGAATACGGCGATTCATCGCTGAAGTTTGAAGTCGTTTATTTCGTCACCAACCCTGATTACACTCTTTACATGGATGTCCAGGAGTCCATCAATCTGGAAATCTTCCGCCGTTTCAAAGAGGAGGGAATTGAATTTGCCTATCCGACCCAAACGCTCTATGTTAAGAACCCATCGGCGGCCGGAGCCCGATGAGCAAGATCATGAGAAAAGTCTTTTTTGGAAAAATAAAGGATAATTTTGGGGGCTCCATCCTTCGGAGCTTGCACGGATTTTTGATTTTGTGTCTGGTTATCACGCTGCTCAGGCCGCTTGAGTGTCTCGCGGGCGTTCAAACCCAGGAGCAGGCCGCTGAGGCGCTGGGAACACTGCTTCCCCTGTGGTCGGTACTTCCGTTTGTCGGCATTCTTTTGTCCATCGCCCTGATCCCCCTGATCTTTCCGCGTTTCTGGCATCATCATTTCCCCAAGGTATCCGCTTTCTGGGCCGTGGTCTTTGCCGTTCCCTTTGTGTATTTTTTCCGTGAAACCGCCCTCTACGAAATAGCGCATATCATCGTTCTGGACTATGTTCCCTTCATTTTATTGCTCTGGGCTTTGTTTACCGTGGCAGGCGGCATTCATATCAGGGGAACACTGAAAGGTTCGCCGGGCGTCAACACGGCGATTCTGGGCATCGGAACATTTTTTGCTTCCATCATCGGCACAACCGGCGCTTCCATGCTTTTGATCCGCCCCATTCTTCGTTCCAACGAATGGCGTATTCACAAAACCCATACGGTGGTATTTTTCATTTTTCTGGTCAGTAATATCGGCGGGTCGCTGACCCCCCTGGGGGATCCCCCGTTGTTTCTGGGATTTCTGCACGGCGTGCCTTTTTTCTGGACAGTTCATCTTCTGCCGGAAATGGCGTTTGCCAGCATGGTTCTGCTGGGTTTGTATTACATCATGGATGCTTACTATTACAAAAAAGAGAATCTCACGCTCGCACCCGGCGAGGAGGATGAACCGGTCAGAATTGAAGGATCTTACAATTTTCTTTTTTTGACCGGCATTATCGCGGCTGTTTTGTTCAGTGGAAGCGTGAAACTGGGACAGGTCGAAATTGCGGGAATTCATCAAGCCGTCGAAAATCTCATCCGGGACGCTTTTTTGATTCTGATGGGCGTGGGCTCGCTTCTCGTAACGCGAAAAGAAACCTACAAGAAAAATGATTTCGGCTGGGCGCCCATTCTGGAAGTGGCTTATCTGTTTGCCGGTATTTTCATCACGATTATTCCGGCTCTGGCCATTCTGAAAGCAGGGGAAAAAGGCGCTTTCGCCTGGCTCATCCGATTGACGGATTCGCCCGCCCATTATTTCTGGGCGGTCGGCGTTCTCTCGAGTTTTCTGGACAATGCGCCGACCTATCTGACGTTCTTCAACAGCATGCTGGGCAAATTCTATCCCGGTTTGAGCGAAGCTCAAGCCGTTGCAAAAATGATTGTCGAGCGGATCCCGTATTTGGCGGCCATTTCCATCGGCGCCGTTTTCATGGGTGCCAACACCTACATCGGCAATGCGCCCAATTTCATGGTGAAATCCATCGCAGAAGAAGCCGGCGTCAGGATGCCCAGTTTCTTCGGATATGTTTTCAAATACTCCCTTCCCATTTTAATGGTTTTGTTCCTGATCATGACCTTTATATTTTTCTGAACAAATAACCTATTGTTTTGGTTAAATGAAATCCTTTCCGCAGGCACGGGAAAATATTTCTTGCCCATCGCATGGAAAGCGGATATAGGCTTTTGAAAGTTTGTTCTATGAAAATCCGTTCATTCAGCGATGTTCCATATGACAAATCAAAATTCAAATAAAACCGGGAGTGACCACATGTCCGCAAATTTGCGAAAATCTCTGAAAACCATAGAGGATTATAAAACAGCCCACCCGCACTATACCGAACTTCTCGATATCATGGCCGATATTTTGATTCTGCGGGAAGAATACCGTAATAAGATGAAGGCTTCCATTTTCGACGTCGATGAACATCTCATCTCCAAAAAGATCGAAGGGGGATTGCCGCTGGTTGATTTCATCGGGAAAAAGTATGATTTGACGCTGCCGCGTCAATATTTTCATTCCCTTCTTTCCATCGCTGAAAAGAGGATTCCAGAGGTGGCCAAAACCATAACCGAAATCGTTCAAAGCCCAGAATTTGACTGGGAGAAAATGATCCTTGCCTCTTTTGACCGCAGCAGCGAAGAAGATTCTGTCTCCAAAGACTTTGAGGATCAGGAAGAGGAGCATTTGGACCTGATTGACCTGTTTGCTGAAGAAAGCCTCAGGCCGGAGCTTGAATATGTCGCCGAAAAATACAAGGACATTGTCTCCAAATCGGAATGGACGGAAGGATATTGCCCGATTTGCGGCAAGGAGCCCAAAATCGGCGAAATCCGAAAAGACGAAGACGGGAAACGGTATTTATTCTGCAATCAGTGCGGGTTCAAATGGTATTTCAACAGGATCAAATGCCCGTTTTGCGGCAATGATGAACAGAGTTCCCTGGCTTACTTTGAGGTCGAAGGCGATGAACGCTACCGCGTCGATGTTTGCAACAAGTGCCGCCGTTATATCAAAACCGTGGAACTTCCCCAATCCGGCGAAGAACCGAACATGGATGTGGAAGACATCGCCACGCTCCATCTGGACATGATTGCCTCTGACGAAGGGTACAATTAAAAATCGCAAAAAAAAGCAAAGCCTGCCGCTCCTTACGGAGGGGCAGGCTTTGCTTTTTTATCCTGCTTTGATGGGAACTTTGGTGCCTTTGGCTTTGGCTGACGGACTTTTTGGAATTTTGATGTCCAAAACGCCGTTTTTGAAGCGCGCTTCCGCCTTGCCAGCCTCAATTTCCGCTTCCAGCGGAATCACACGACAGAACGAACCGTAAGATCTTTCCATGTAGTAGTAATTTCTATCCTTGTCTTCTTTTTCTTCCTTTTTCTCGCCCTTGATCATTACGGAATCGTTGGTCACCGTAACGTCAACATCCTTTTCTTCAACACCGGGCAGTTCTGCCTTGATGATAAATTCCTTGTCGTTTTCCTTCACGTCGATGGAAGGCGTGAAGCCTCCGAAATCGGCGGCAAATTTCCGCGGCGCAAGATCAAAACCGCGGAAAAAATTGTCAAACAGATTGTTCATCTCCCTTTGCAAAGAATAGAAGGGATGATCATCTTCCAATCTTGTCCTGCGAACCACATCGGGTAACAAGTTTTTGATTTTCATAATCATAACCTCCTATCGTATTTTTTACTCTGCCTGGATGGCAATCTTTTTGGGCTTCACTTTCTCCGCCTTGGGCAATTCTAGACGCAGAACGCCGTGCTTGACGGTCGCCTTGATCTTTTCCTGATCGATTTCCTCCGGCAAAGAAAAGGCCCTTTCGTAATCGCCGACCTCGTATTCGGAAAACACCAACGTGTGCTCTTGGGGTTTTCCGCTTTCAACGCGGCCGTAAATCGTCAGAATGTTCTTTTCCAGCTCCACTTCAACGGTATTGGCATCCACCCCCGGCATATCAGCAATCAGATAGAGGGCATCTTTCGTTTCATATATATCCACCCGGGGCGCGAACGTTTTCACGTTACGGATCTTTTCCGTCACCGATGCGTTTTGCGCTTTCTGAATGTCCTTGTCCGCCATAATTCCACCCCCCTTTCTTAAGCGTTGATTTTAATCTTCTTGGGCAAATCCTCTTCAGCCCTCGGCAATGTTATCCGCAGGATTCCCCTTTCATACTTGGCCTCCACTTTTTGGGCATCCACCTGATAAGGAAGCTCAAAACTCCGTTGGAAGCTTCCGGACTCCCTTTCCTGACGCAGATATACCTCGCCTTCTTTAAGCGGCTCGGCGTCGCTCTTTCCAGAAATCGTCAAAACCGCGCCGTTGACCGAAACATTTATTTTATCAGGATCCATACCCGGTATTTCCGTCGTCACAACAATAACATCATTTTTTTCCCAGACATTAATCGCCGGATAATCCGTGGCGGTCTGCGTCACACTGGAAAAGAGTCTGTTTATCTCCCTTTGCAAATCCATAATCTCAGGAATACTGTCGGCGAATCTTTTGATTCTCCAAAAGCTCGGATTAAACATAGACCTCCCTCCTTTCAAAGCATAGCAATTCTATAAGCATTTGCTCTCATTGATTTTTTGACTTTTTTCAACCTAAATATATTTACGAAAACATCCTTGTCAAGGGCGCCCCAAACAACTTTTATTCAATCCGCACGAAAAAAAGGAATTTGGAATATCTATGCAAAAAAGATGAGAAATTTCCCGCTCATGCCCTTGACAGCCCTATGAGCCGTAAATATATTAAGCACACTTTGGAGCAGAAAAAACAAAGCGTCTGTACACGGCACGTATGGAAGATTACATTATAAAAATTTTCAAGGACAGCAGCCGAACCAAGGATACTTTCCTGAATGAAAACCTGGGAAGGCTTGTTCAGGTTATCGAAGCGGTTACCGCCGCTTTAAAAGCGGGCAACAAAATTTTGCTCTTCGGCAATGGCGGCTCCGCCGCGGACGCTCAACATCTGGCCGCGGAATTCGTCAACCGCTTCATTATCGAAAGACCGCCTCTGCCGGCCATTGCGCTGACGACCGATACGTCCATCCTGACGAGCATCGGCAATGATTATGATTTTTCCGAAATATTCAGCAAGCAGATCAGGGCGATCGGTCAACACGGGGACATCGCTTGGGGTATCAGCACCAGCGGCAAATCCCCCAATGTTGTCAAAGGATTGGAAATCGCCAAGAAAATGGGACTGGTGACCATCGGCTTTACCGGCAAGGACGGCGGGGAAATAGCAAAAATGGTCGATTTTTCCATACATGTAGAGTCGTCCAGCACGGCGAGGGTTCAGGAAACGCATATGCTCGCCGGTCACGTTATTTGTGAGTTGGTGGATATAAAGTTGTTTCAGAAGCCTGATTTTAAATGATTTGAAGAGGTGAGACATTACGTGAAAAATAAAAAGGAACATACGGCCAAGTATCATCAGCCGGATGATAAAAAAGATGAACACGATACGGGTGAAAAAGGGATTGCACAGGACCCGCGTCAAGAAATTGAAGCATTGAAGAACAAACTTGAAGAAAAAGAAAAAGAGGCGGCGGCTAATTACGATAAATACCTAAGGTCTGTCGCCGAACTGGAAAATTACAAAAAACGGGTCAGCAAGGAAAAGGCCGATATTCTCCGATACGGCAAGGAAGATATCATTAAGGACATCCTGCCGTTTATGGACAGTTTGGACAGAGCGCTGGAACACGAAACGGGAGATGTCAAAGCCTTCAGAGAAGGCATCGCTCTGATACAGGATCAGCTTTTAGGCTGTTTGAAAAAACACGGGGTGGAGAGAATTGAGGCCGCCGGCAAGGACTTTGACCCAAACTTTCATGAAGCGCTAATGCAGATGGAAAGCGACCAGCATGACGATAACAAGATTATCAGCGAGATGGAAAAAGGCTACCTGCTCAACGGGCGCCTGCTGAGGCCTTCCCGGGTTTGCGTCTGCAAAAAGACGCCCAAAGAAGAAAAAGAAATTTATGAACAAAACGAGGAGACTGGAGAATAAGGAGGAAGCAATATGGGAAAAATTATCGGAATTGATTTAGGAACAACCAATTCGTGCGTTGCCGTCATGGAAGGCGGAGACCCTGTCGTCATTGCCAACCAGGAAGGCAACCGCACCACGCCGTCCGTCGTGGCCATTTCGGAAAGCGGTGAAAGGCTCGTCGGCCAGGTGGCCAAACGACAGGCGATCACCAATTCGGAAAATACCGTCTACGCCGTCAAAAGGCTGATCGGAAGAAAATATGCCTCCAAAGAGGTGCAGTACGACATCAAAATCATTCCCTATAAAATAACCGAAGCGCCGAACGGCGACGCGCAGGTAACCATCCGCGGGAAAAATTATTCACCGGCGGAAATATCAGCCATGATCCTGACCAAGATGAAACAGACCGCCGAGGATTATCTGGGTGAAAAGGTCACGGACGCGGTCATCACGGTGCCGGCTTACTTTAACGATTCACAGCGCCAGGCCACCAAAGATGCGGGCAAAATCGCCGGACTGAATGTTCTGCGCATCATCAATGAGCCCACGGCGGCGGCGCTCGCCTACGGCTTGGACAAGAAAAAGGATGAAAAAATAGCCGTGTTCGACCTGGGCGGCGGGACTTTTGACATTTCCATTCTGG
>DAOSZO010000026.1:0-31665 GCA_035382085.1 Smithella sp. | reverse complement strand
GATCACGCTGACCAATCCCAACACGTCCAATCTCACGAAAGTCGCCTTCACCGACACGTATCCGGCGAATATGAAAAACACCGCCAGCGCCTCGCCCACCAATACCTGCGGCGGAACGCTCACCGCGGTCAACAACGGAACATCGCTCGCGCTTTCCGGCGGCACGATTCCGGCTCAAGGCAGCTGTGAAATTACCGTCAATGTGACCAGCGCCGCCGCCGGCACGTACGTCAACAGTACCGGCACCATCAGCGTCCAGGGCGGCTCCATCGCGGCGGCTTCGGCTTCGCTCACCGTCAAGAACCCGCCGCAGATCGTGCTGACCAAATCTGTGACGCCCTCTTCGGCCAAGCCCGGCGAGGAGGTTACCTATACCATCCATTACCGCAATCTCGGCGGTTTTGAGGCAATGAATCTGGTCATCACGGACACGGTTCCGCCCAACACCACCTATGTCGCCGGAAGCCTCAGGATCGGCAATGCCGCTTCGACTTACGTCACGGCCACCGCCCTGACGGATGCCGCCGACGCCGACGCCGGGTATTTCAGCGGCACCAGCGCGATTTTCATCATTTATTCCGTTGATCCGGATGACTTGGTCGCCGATTCCGGAACGGATGAGGGCAAGGTGTATTTCAAGGTAAGGGTTAACTGAAGGTTAAGTAAAAAATATGAGGGGTTGTTTTATGCGAGAGCAAAAACAAAAAACAAGAAAGGAAAGGAGGTTGATGCGTATGAAGGGTTTATGGGGTCGGAGGATCTTGGCCAGCATGGCTTGCCTGGCTGGCGTCTTTTTTCTGGCGGGTGTCTCTTGCGCCCAGCCGGCGAGCGCCGAGCTGGCGCTGAAGACCACGGCGGAAAAGGAAATAACGGTTACCAGGCAGGGAAAGCCAACGACCAAAAGAATTCCTCTGGATAAGGCTAATCCGAAGGACGTGGTGGTCTATACCATCACCTACGAAAACACGGGCAAGGGCCCCCTGCTGGACGCGGTGATTGTGGATCCGATTCCGCAGGGCGTTGCGTATGTTTTGGACAGCGCCGAGGGAAAGGACGCCGAGATCACCTGTAGCATTGACGGCGGCCGCAGCTGGCTCAAACCGCCGGTAATGATGGAATTCAGAAAACCGGACGGGACGATCGAAAAGAAGCCGGCTCCGCCGGAGCGCTACACCCATATCCGGTGGGCGATAAAAAAACCCGTCGCGCCGGGGCAATCCGGGAAAGTCAGCTTTAAAGCGACGGTGAAATAAAAACGATGGAGACTCTGGAACGATAAGCAAAAAAATCAACAAAAAAAGGAGGTAAGCATCATGCGAAAATTATTCTTTTCAACCCTGGCCGTACTGCTGCTGATCGCGGCCGTCGCGACGCCGCCGGCCATGGCGGTGGGAACCGCGGTGGGTACGACCATTTCCAACCAGGCCTACGGTGATTACAAGGACGCCAACGGCAATGACCGTCCCCGTGTTTGGTCAAACACCGTGACGATAACCGTCGCTCAGGTGTACGGCCTCAACATTACGCCGCCGACATCCAGCAACTCGGGGGGAAACGCACAGACCGTGTATTTCCCCGGAAAGGTTTACAACCTGGGCAACGGTTCGGACACTTACACCATCAGCTGGGATTCAACCGGCGGTACCTGGAGCCCCACCTCGGTGGCAATGTACGCGGATGTCAACGACAACGGCGTGTATGACGCCGGCACCGACACGCTCATCGAACCCACCGTGCCGGGAGGCAACTCGTATCTGACCGGCGCGATCGCGGCGGATGCCTATGCTTCCGTGATTATGGCCGTGGTTGTGCCCGATAACGCCACCGCCCCGGACGGATCGCAAAATGTCATCACGGTCACCGTGACGTCCAACGGGGACAGCTCCAAGACGCAGCAGGCCACCTGTACGACCACGGTATCGGCGGCGGTGATTTCGGCGGTGAAGAGCAGCGCGGTATCGGTGGTTCCCGGTACGACCACGCCGAAGGCGACGCCCACGTTCCGGCCGGGCGATGAGGTGATGTGGACGGTCACGATGACCAACACGGGAAGCGCCACCGCGGAAGCCATCAGGGCGGTGGATGTCATGGATGCCAATACAACATTTGTGACGGGAAGCCTCGAGGTGAGATTCGTCTATCCGGCAGGAAGCATCGATACGGGGTGGATGCCGCGGACTCAGGCCTGTTCAAGTTCCTCCGAAGCCTGTTTTGATTCGGCAACGAAGACCATTCTGATTCCTGGCAACGGTGTGATTCCCAGTCCGCATTATCTGCCGCCGGGAGCAACCTATTACGTCAGGGCCCGGACAACCATCAACGCCGGCGTGTCCTGGGACACCACCATTTCCAACGTGGCGAACATTACTTACACGTCCGGCGACAACACGATCAATGTCAACACCAACACGGCAAGCTTCACGGTCGAGCAGCTGGCCGGAATTACCATGACCAAAATCAGCGTCAACAAATCCGGCAATCCGGGCGACCAGATCGTTTACCGCTTTGATGTGACCAATGCCGGCAATAAGACCGACTCCTTTGATTTGACCACCAATTCTTCCAACGGCTGGACGTGGGCTTACTGGCTGGACGTGGATAACAACGGCGTTCCCGGCACCGACGGCGATTACCTGCTGACCGATACCAACGGCAACGGCACGGTGGATACCGGCAACCTGGCCCAGAGCGGCGTCGTGCATCTGCTGGCCGTGGCCACGGTGCCCGCGGGCCGCGCTGACGGGACCACCGACACGTTGACGGTGACCGGCACGTCTTTTGCCGACGCCACCAAGACGGCCAGCCTGCAGTGGACCACAACCGTCACGGCGCCGGTGCTGGCCATCACCAAGGAACTGGTGCGGGTTGTTCACCCGGCGGGCGTTCCCAATTACAGCGAATCGCCCTGCACGCCGACCAACAAACAAACCGGCGCGGGCTGCAGCTACTATCCGGGCTCCGTGGTGACCTATCAGATAACCGCCACCAACAACGGAACGGGCAATCTGACCCATCTGGTCCTGGTGGATCAGATCCCCGCCAACATGACCTATGTCACCGGCACCATTCGGGCGGGCGACACGGTCGCCACGCTGACTCCGAAAACCGATGCCGCGGACGGTGACGGTGGACAGTATGACTCCGGCGCGGTGATGTCCGGTCTCGGATCCACCATCAATCTTGGACCGACAGCGACGTGGGTCGTGGAGTTCCAGGCCACGATTAATTGACGGTCGTGACGGCCGGATGATGTTTTTTGTTGGACGGAAGGTTTTCGCATGATGAAGTTTCTGCGATTCGGCGCAGAAATCGGCAACCCGCGGGGAAGGGTCGGCGCCTGTCTGCTCGCCTGGTTCCTCCTGTTATGGACGGCGGGCGCGCAGGCCCTGAGCCCTCCCGCGGGAACGCCCATTGAAAACACGGCCGCCGCGCAGTACGGCGACGCCGGCGGAAATCCTCTGTCCGCGATCAGCAACACCGTTTCCATTTCCCTCTCCGGCGCGCCGCTTTTGCGCCTGGAAAAAACGGCGGATTCCCATCCAGTGGCGGCCGGTTCGCTGCTGACCTACACGCTGCGCTACGAAAACACCGGCAACAGCGCGGCCACCGGCGTGACTATTGCGGATACCCTGCCGGTTGACGTTGTTTTTCAAAGCGCCTCGTCCGGCGGCGTCTATGACGCGGCAAGCCGCAGGGTGACCTGGACCATCGGGACGCTGGCTTCCGGGGCGGGAGGCCTCCTGAGCGTGACGGTCAGGGCGCAGGAAGGATTGGCCGAGGGGACCAGCCTTTTCAATACGGCGGTCATCACGTCCGACCAGGGGATGACGGCCGCGGCAAGCGTAACCACGGCGGTGGGTTCCGCCTCCAATCTGGTCCTGGAGAAATCCGGCGCTGGGTCCACCGTGGCGCCTGGCGGCACCATTTTATACACCTTGTCTTACCGCAACATCGGCAATCTCGCGGCGCGTGCCGTGCGCATCACCGATGATATTCCCGCCGGCACGTCCTATGTGGCGGGATCCGCGACGGCGCCGGGCATGTTAAGCGGCGGCTCGCTGACCTGGGATCTGGGCGACGTGGCTCCGGGAGCGAGGGGAGAGCTTTCCTTCGCGGTCCGCGTTTCAGCCGGGGCGTCGCCGGGACAGCAGATATCCAATCAGGCCTCGATTGTCAGTCAAACGGAGGCGAAACTGTCCAACACCGTCGTGACGACGGTTTCCACGCAATCGCTCATGCTTCTGAAGATGGATTCTCCCGATCCGGTCCGCGCCGGCAATCATCTCACCTATGCGCTCAGGCTGGAAAACGCCGGCGCCGCGCCTCTGACGGGCGTGGTTCTGAGCGATCCGCTGCCGGTGGGCACCACCTTTGTTTCGGCGGACGGCGCCTACACGCTGGAAGCGGGGGGCCGGGAGGTTGTCTGGAACATCGGCACTTTGGCGCCGGGAGAGGCGCGAACCCTTTCCCTGACCGTTCAGGTCAACGCCGATGTCCGCCAGGGCCAGGTCATTGAAAACACGATCACGGCCACATCCCATGAAATGCCGCCGCAGACCGCGCGCGCCGTATCCGGCGTCATCAGCAGAACCCCGGGCGAGGTGGCGCTGTTTGATTCGTCCTGGCAGAAAGTCATCGGATATGCCGGCGGCGAAACCGTTTACATTGAAGTGGCCGATGCCGACCGCAATGCCGATCCGGCGGCGGCCGAAACCGTCACCGTGGTGCTTGTCAACTCGGCGACGGGGGATACGGAAACCGTAACGCTTGCGGAAACCGGTCCCGACACCGGTGTTTTCCGCGGCTCCATCGCCACGTCGTTGAGTGCTTCGTCCGCCGCGGACGGCGTGCTGAGCGTTGCGGTCAATTCCAGAATCGTGGCGACCTACACCGATCCGCTGGACGCGGAGCCGGCGCATGCCGCGGCGGCGCTGATTGATCCCATGGGCGTGGTGTTTGATTCCGTCACCGGCGCGCCGGTGGCCGGAGCCGTGGTGACGCTCCGATACTGGGTTGCTTCCACGTCGTCCTGCGATCTGACCAGCTGGCCCACTCTGCCGCCCGGCCAGGTCAACCCCGCTCCCCCGACGGGCGCGGACGGCCGTTTCGAATTTCCGCTGGTCAGTCCCGGAGACTACTGCTTCGAGGTGACGCCTCCGGCGGGCTATGCCTTCCCCACGGCGCTGACGGACGCCGATCTGCCTCCGGGCTATCATATCGGCCCGGCGTCGCGCGGCCTGGGGTTCACCCTGAACGCCGGAGATCCCCCGCTGGTTGCGGATCTTCCGGTGGATCCGACGGCGGCGGGCAAACTGTTTGTCAGCAAGACCGTCAATAAAACGACGGCGGCCCTCGGCGAAATCCTTCTCTACACCGTGAAGCTGGAAAACAGCGGAGACGCGCCGGTGACGAACCTTGCCGTCACCGACATCATGCCGCACGGCATCGCGTATGTGGAAAAATCCACCAGCATCAACGGGACGGCGGCGGCCGATCCTCGGACGGGTCCCGCGCGGACGCTCCTGTGGAGCGTGGCGTCCCTGCCGGCGGGCGGATCGATTTCGATAAGCTATCGCGCGGTCGTCGGACCGGACGCGAAGTCGGGCGACGGCGTCAACAGCGTCACGGCGTCCGGGAGCTGCCTGGGCGGCGTGGTCCGCTCGAACCGGGCCGCGGCAAAGGTCAAGATTGAAGAGGGCGTCTTCACGAGCAAGGGGACGATTATCGGAAGGGTTTATCTTGATGCCGGCGGCGGGCCCCGGAAGGACAAGGGCGTGCCGGATGTCGCTCTGTATCTGGAAGACGGCACCCGCGTCATCACCGATCGGCAGGGCAAGTTCTCGATTGCCGGCGTTGTTCCGGGAACGCATGTGCTGCGTCTGGATGAAACGACGCTGCCGAAGGATCTGGCCGTCAAACGCATTCCCGGCCGGACGATGAAAAGCGGCGCCTCCCAGTTTGTGGAGATGACCTACGGCGGCCTGGTCAAGGTGAATTTCGTCTGCGAAGAAATCAAACGCCCGGCGGAGAACGCCGCGCCGGAGAAGATCCCGGACGCAAGAGTGGCTCCGGCGACGGAAGAAAGGATTGCTACTCCGTCCCCGGATGCGCAGCAGGCGGTGTCCGCGGGCCGAATGTATTTCGCGCCCATGGCCGAAGACGCCGAGGATGATGTTGCCGCGGAGCCGAAACACGTTGCCGGTGTGACGCCGAAGCGGCAGGGCGCAGGCGCCGATGTGTCCGGAGTCCCATCCGCGCCGGCACAAATTCCATCATCGGAGGCCTCTTCGCCGGAGGAGCGCATCAAGACCATGACACCGGAGCTGGCCATTCTGTCTCCGCGGGACGGGGAAATTTCCGACCGCCCCGGCATCCGCGTCATGGTGAAGTTCCCGCTGGGTCAGAACCTCACGCTGCTGGTCAACGGCGCGCCGGTGGATGAGAGCCGTATCGGCACCCGGATGCAGTATGAAAAAGGCGGGGTGGCGCTTTATGAGTTCGTGGATGTCCGGCTCAAGCCGGCGCAGGACAACATTCTGACTGCCCGCGCCTATGATCAGTTCAACATTGTCCGGGGCGAAAAACAGATTCGGGTCGCCGCGGTCGGCGCACCCGCGAAAATCACGTTGTCGCCCGACCGAACCCGGGCGGAGGCGGACGGACAGAGCAAAATATCCGTGGAAGTCGCCCTGCAGGATAACCGAGGGTGGACGGCGCCCTGCAGCGGCCCCATCACCGTGGATGCCTCCCTGGGCGAAATTTCGGAGACGGACGCCGATCCGGCCAATGACGGCCATCAGATCCTGTGCAAAGACGGCAGGGCGCGGTTCACGGTCGTCGCGCCGCGGGAAACCGGGGAGGCTAACATTTCGGCCGAATACAACGGCCTGAGCGCGTCAGCGGACATTTCCTTCGTGCCCCATCAGCGCCCGATGTTTGTCGTCGGCGTCGGTGAAATCGTTCTGGGTCACGGCAGCTCCTCCGGCGATTTGAGCTATCTGAAGAACCGCTCCTTCTTCGGCGACGGAACGTATCTGGACGGTCGCGGCGCCTTCTTCATGAAAGGCCGCCTCTTTAAAGACGTGGTGCTGACCGCCGCCTACGATTCCAACAAAAAACGCGCCGATGAACTTTTCCGCGAATCGGACACGCGGCTGGACGCCGAGGACAAATATCCGATTTACGGCGACGAGAGCAAGACCGGCTACGAGGCGCTCTCGCGCGAAAATCTCTATTTGAAACTGGAAAAGGGACGGTCGTATCTGCTGCTGGGCGATTACCGCACCGACCTGAACCAGACAACGCTTGGCGCCTACGCGCGCTCGTTCAACGGCGTGAAGATCGAAGCCGACCTCGGCCAGTTCCAGCTCAAGGGCTTCGGCGCGCACACCGATCAGGTCCAGCTTGTGGATGTGCTGCCCGGCAAGGGGATTTCCGGATTATATTATTTGAACAGCCATGATCTTGTTGACGGGTCCGAACGGGTGGTGATCGAAGTGCGTGACCGCCTGCAGCCGGACAGTGTCCTGAAGCGGGAGGTCAAATCCCGCGGTGCCGATTATGAAGTCGACTACGGCCTCGGTGCGATTCTTTTCAAGGAAGCGGTGCCCAGTCACGACGCCGGAGGGAATCCCGTTTATATCGTCGCCACTTATGAAAGCCGCCAGGCCGGAGATAAATATTATGTTTACGGCGGACGCGCCGCGTATCAAATCACCGGCAACGCCCAGGTCGGCGCGACCGTCGTCGTGGAAGAAAACGCCGTCAAAAACAATTACCTCGCGGGCGGAGACGTCAAACTCAATCTGCCGGGAAACACGACGATCAAGGCGGAACACGTTCGGACGCGCGGTTTGTTTGAAGAGAGTTCCATGCTGGTCTCTCAAGAGGGCGAAGGCTGGTCGCTGACGGCGGAAAGCAAGCCGCTTGCGGGCCTGTCGCTGAAAGGCTACTGGCGGGATTTGAGCGATTACTTCAACAATCCCTCCGCCAGCGACGCGGTGCGCGGCACGCGCAAATACGGTTTGGAAGCCCTCTATCAGGCCGCGCCGACGCTGGAACTCAAGGCACGGTATCTGAATCAGGACGACCGGATCAACGACTCGAAACATCTGCTGGCGTCTTTCGGGGCGACCAAGAAATTCGACCGGACCACCGTCAGCGCCGAGCTGTCCCACGAGGAGGGCGACAACCTGACCAACACGCCGGCGCAAATTCCCGCCACGCCGGCCGGACTGCTCAACGGGGTGCCGTTCTTCAACGCTTACGAGACGCCGGAGCGCGCCACGTTCCTGAGACTGGCGCTGGAGCGGGAATTGCTGAAAAATTTGTCGCTGTTGCTGAGCCACAAGCACGACGTCGGGCGGGGCGGTTACTTCATCAGCGAGGGCGGTCTGAATTACAAACTCAACAACCAAAGCCGGCTCTACCTCCGCGAGGAATACGCCAAGTTTGAGGAGGGCGCGCAGAACCGCACGCTGCTGGGCGTTGAATCGCAGGTGCTCCGCGACACGACGGCGTTTTACGAATACCGGCTGGCGAACGGCGCCGACGGTTCCCGCAACCAGCAGGTGATGGGCCTGAAAAACAAATGGCGGATTCTGGACGGCCTGACCGCCAATGTCGCGGCGGAGTATCTCTCCACGATCAGCGGACAGAAAAACGAAAACGAACCCGACGCCTACGCGGCGGCGCTGGCTCTGGAATATCTCCGGCAGGACAACGTCAAAGTGACCGGCCGCCTCGAACACCGAAATGAAATCGGCGGGGACAAGAGCTCCTATCTGGCGGAGGTTTCCACGGCCTACAAACTGCATCCCGATTACTCCCTGCTGCTGCGGGAAAGGTATTTTCTCGAGGAGACGGGCTCGGGCGACAACCACACCTCGCGGCTGCTGGTGGGTTTGGCCTACCGTCCGCTGGACAACGACCGTTTCAACGCTTTGGGCAGGGTGGAATATAAATACAACCGTCAGCCCTCCGCGGCGCCGGGCTACACGACCAACGCCTTCATTCTCTCGACGGAAGGCGTCTACCAGCTCACCCCCGCTCTCCAGTTGACGGGCAAGTATGCGGGGAAACTGGAAATGGATGACGAATTTTCGTCCTACACGGACCTGGTCGCAGGAAGGTTTTTGTATGACCTCTCCGACAATCTGGATGTCAGCGCCGAGTACCGCCTGCTCACCGCCCATCTGACGCAGGCCCGGATGCACGGCGGTTTTGTGGAGGTCGGCTACAGAATCGTCGAGCAGATGTGGCTGTCGCTGGGGTATTGTTTCGACCGCTTTGACGAGGATCTGACCGGCGAAAGTTACCGCGGCGAAGGCCCCTATCTGAAGCTTCGTTTCAAGTTTGATGAAAACTTTTTCCGTCCCGGCCGGTGAGGCTGGGGCGAATGTTCATCCGGAAGGCCTCCTTTTGGTTCCACCCCTGAGCAAACGGTTGATTTCACGACCAATTCGCCGGTCGATAAAAACGCTTGATTTTGGGTTTGGTTTGATATAGAAGGCACGAACAAAATTTTTTGGGACTCCTTGCCCGCCTGGCGCGGGCTTTAGAGCCGAAAGGAGAAAGTTGTGCAAAGATACGAAGTGATAGCCATCGTTTCACCCGACGTCAGTGAAGACGACGTCACCGCGGTCATCGATCGCAGCCAGAAAATCATCAACGAACGCAGCGGCGTCATCGCCAAAATCGAGAAATGGGGAAAGAGGCGTCTGGCCTACGAAATCAAGAAATTCAGGGACGGGTATTATTTTCTGATTGATTTCGCCGGCGACGGGGCCATCGTCAACGAAGTGGAACGCAATTACAAGATTGACGACCGCGTGATCAAATTCATGACCGTCAAGAAGGAAGGCGCCTGCACGCGCGAGGATATTGAAAAGGAAATCGCGGAGGCCGAAGCCCGACGCGCAAAGGCGCGCGCATCGGCTGATGAGCAGAACGGCCAGTCCGGTCAGGGCACCGAAGCCGCACCCAAAAAGATCACCACCAAAGAAGAAAGCTCAAAAAAGGGGGAATAAAAAATGGCCATTCAAAGCGAAGACAAAACAGGAAAATATCCCCAGAAAAAGTTTTTCCACAAAAAGAAATTTTGCCGTTTCTGCACGGATTCCAATATCAAAATTGATTATAAAAACCCCGCCATTCTGAATAATTTTGTCACAGAACGGGGCAAGATTATGCCGCGGCGGATCACCGGCAACTGCGCCAGCCATCAGCGGGAGCTGGCGCTGGCCATCAAACGCGCCCGTCAGATCGCGTTGATGCCCTATGTGGCCGCGGACGGAAAGTAAACGGGTTTAATATCATCCGGATTTCGAGAAAGCGGCCCCTGTCATCAAAATTTTCATCAGGCAACGCCTTTTTTTCGGGCGTTGCTGTTTTTTTTGATTCCGCCGCCGCTTTGTGTTGATTGAAGAAGGTGGCCGTCTTTGAAAGGTTTATCGTTCGGGCAGAAAATGAAAGCGCCTTTTGGAGAGTCTGCTTTTTTTAAAATTCTTTTGCTGATTTTTTTATTCCTTTTTTCAGCCGCATTGCTTCCCGTTGCCGGCGCGGTTTTTCTTTTCTTTCTGCCGCTGGTCGTTTTCTACCATGCGGCAGTCCACGGAACAGCCAAAACCTCGCTTGCGCTGGGAATATCCTTCGGCGGTCTTTTGCTTGCGGCGTTTATTCTGCGGATTGCCGTTCCGGCCATAGCCGTTTTTACATTGTCGCTGTCGGGACTTATGCTCTCGACGCTGGCGGCCAAAAACGCTTCCGTCGAAAAAACGGTCATTTATCCCTCGGCTTTTTTGGTTACGGCGGCGGCGGTTTTTTTCATTTACGGCGCCTATGTCAATTCCATGGCGCCCTGGGATTTAGTAAAAAAATATATCACCGTAATCATTCAGGAAAATATTAAGTTGTACGGCCAGCTTCCCCTCCAGCCCGAAGATATCCGTTTTGTCGTGAACAATGAGAAGAACATCATCGAAGGCCTCACGCGAGTTTTCCCCGCGCTTGTCGTCGTCTTTTCGGCCTTGATCATCTGGGCTAATGTGCTTTGGGGGAAAAATCTGCTCTTGAAACAGGGGGTTGTCTGGCCGCGTCTGACATCCCTGTGTCGCTGGAGCGCGCCCGAGGGGCTGGTCTGGATTTTCATCCTCTCGGGCGGGCTCATTTTTACACGCCAACCGGCGTTAAAATTTTCGGGCATGAACATTTTTGGGGTGGTTTGCTTTGTATATTTTTTGCAGGGACTGGCGATTTTCAGTTATATTTTTCAGACCAGAGAGGTTCCCCCGTTTTTGAGGTATTTTTTTTATTTTTTCATTGCAGTTCAGCAATGGCTTGTGATACCAATTGCTGCACTGGGGCTTTTTGATACTTGGTTTGATTTCAGAAGATATTTCCAAAAAGATCATACCGCCGATTAGAGCGCATTTCATTATTTTTTAATAAACGGAGGATATTCATGAAAGTAATTCTCAAGCAAAGCGTGCCTTCCCTGGGCAAGGCCGGCACGGTGATTAAGGTCAACGACGGTTACGCGCGAAATTTTCTGATTCCCAAGGGCCTGGCCGTGGAAGCCAACGAGAGAAACATCAAGGTTTTTGAGCACGAAAAGAAAAGTCTGATGGAAAAACTGGCCAAGCAGAACAAGGACGCTCAGGCCCTGGCGGATGTCTTGTCCGGCCTGACCGTCACCTTGTCCCGGAAGGTCGGCGACCAGGGGAAACTTTTCGGCTCGGTGACCATGAAAGACATCGAGGCGGCACTCAAGGAAAAGGGATTTGACATTGACCGGAAAATGATGGTCCACGCGCATGGGGAGCACATCAAGGAGTTGGGCGAGCACAAGATCAAAATCAGGCTGACCCATGAGGTTGATGCCGAAGTCAAAATCAATGTGGTCGGCGAGGAATGATGAAAGCGAACGAGGTTTCTTCCTACAAACTGCCCCCGCAGAATGTCGAAGCGGAACAGTGCATTCTGGGCAGCATCCTGCTGGAAAACAACGTCATCAACAGTGTTCTGGAAATCATCAGTCCGGACGGGGATGATTTCTACAGCGACGCCCACCGCAAGATTTTCAACGCCATTGTGGAGCTTTATGAAAAAAACGAGCCGCTGGATCTGGTCACTTTGAACAATGTCCTGAAGGACAAAAAAATGCTGGAGGCCGTCGGCGGGACCGCTTATCTGGCTTCGCTGGTGGACAATGTTCCGTCCGCGGCCAATGCCGTCAATTACGCGCGGATCGTCAAGGAAAAGGCGATTCTCCGCGGCCTGATTACCACCGCGACGGAAATCATCGACAGCTGTTATCAGTCCGACAATGAGGTGGACGGCATTTTGGACAGGGCCGAGCACGGCATCTTTGAAATTTCCCAGAACAAGGTGCGTCCCTCGTTTGCCCCGATCAAGGATCTGATTAAGGACAGCTTCCATTCCATTGAGGAACTGTTTGCCCGCAAGGAACTGATCACCGGCGTGCCGACGGGATTTGACAAGCTCGATGATCTGACCTCCGGCCTGCAGAAGTCGGAGCTGATTATCGTTGCGGGTCGTCCCAGTATGGGCAAGACCGCTTTCGCCTTGAGCATGGCGCTGCATGCGGCCATGCGGGAAAACATTCCCACGGCGATCTTCTCGCTGGAGATGTCCAAGGAGCAGCTGGCCTTTCGTCTGCTGTCGTCCGAAGCCAAGGTGGACGCGCAGCGTCTGCGCAAGGGGCATCTGGGAGAGATGGACTGGCCGAAGCTGGCGACGGCGGCGGGCAATCTTTCCGAAGCGCCGATCTTTATCGACGACACGCCGGACATCACCGTTCTGGAGATGAAGGCCAAATGCCGCCGGCTGAAAGCCGACAAGGGATTGGGGCTGATTATCGTCGATTACATTCAGCTGATGCGGTCCGGCAGCCGCCATGAGTCCCGCGAGCAGGAAATTTCCGACATCAGCCGTTCGCTCAAAGCCCTGGCCAAGGAACTGCGCGTGCCGGTCGTGGCGCTTTCCCAGCTCAACCGCAAGGTGGAGGACCGGACCAACCGCCGCCCGCAGATGTCCGATTTGCGCGAATCCGGCGCGATCGAGCAGGACGCCGATGTGATTGCGTTTATCTATCGCGATGAAGTGTACAATCCGTCGGAGGACAACCCCAACAAGGGCACGGCGGAAATCATCGTCGCCAAGCAAAGGAACGGTCCCACCGACACGGTGAAACTGGCGTTTGTCAGCAAATTCACGAGTTTTGAGAACCTGTCTTTGGCGCCGCCCGTCTAACGCCGGCCCTGCCGGGGTCAGATGATCACCCGAACCTGATGTATGCCTGCGTCATCGGCAAGCGGAATTTCATTTTCGTCCAGTTTCATACCGTCCAGAAAGATGACGGGTTCTTCCGTTTTTCCCGCCGCGCGGGTGACGGAAATGTCGTAGAGCGTTTTGCCGAAACGGTAACGGATGCTGAAGCCGTCCCAGTCATCGGGCAGGCAGGGCTTGACGCTCAAGCGATTTTCCTCGCGCCGCAGCCCCAGAAGATACTCAAGAATCAGCCGGTACATCCAGCCGGCGGATCCCGTATACCAAGTCCATCCGCCGCGGCCGGTGTGCGGCGGCAGCGCGTAGATGTCGGCGGCGACCACGTAGGGTTCCACTTTGTAGATATCCACCGCCTGCGGCGTCAGGGCGTGGTTGATGGGATTGATCATGCTCATGATTTCCCAGGCGCGCGCCGAATCTCCCAGGCGGGCAAATGCCATGGCCGCCCAGACGGCGCTGTGCGTGTATTGCCCCCCGTTTTCCCGCACGCCAGGCACATATCCCTTGATATATCCCGGATTCAGCTCCGATTGGTCGAACGGCGGCCACAGAAGTCTCACGATGCCCGTGTCGGTGTTGACGAGATAACGGCTGACGGCGTTCATGGCCTTCCTGGCGCGTTGGTCGTCCCCCGCTCCGGACAGTACGGCCCAGCTTTGGGAGATGGAGTCGATGCGGCATTCGGGATTTTTCGCTGAACCGAGCGGAGAGCCGTCATCGAAGAAAGCGCGGCGGTACCACTGGCCGTCCCAGCCGTACTGCTCGATGTTCCGCCGGAGCTTCTCGGCCTCCTCGGCGCAATGCCGGGAGAATTCCGTGTCATTGCGTTTCTCGGCCAGACGGGCGAAATTCGTCAAAATGCTGTAGAGAAAAAATCCCAGCCAGACGCTTTCGCCCTTGCCCCGGATGCCCACCATGTTCATTCCGTCATTCCAGTCGCCCGAGCCCATCAGCGGCAGGCCGTGCTCGCCGTAGCGCAGGCCGTATCGGATGGCCAGCACGCAGTGTTCATAGAACGAGGCTGATTTCGGCGAGGGGAGCGGCATGTCATAATAAGAATCCTCCTCCATGGTGACGGGGCGTCCGGAGATGAAGGGGATCTTTTCGTCGAGGATGCTTTCATCGCCGGTTTGAGCGATGTAATGGCCGGCGGCGAAGGGAAGCCACAGGTAATCATCGGAACAGCGGGTGCGCACGCCCCGGCCCATGGGCGGATGCCACCAGTGCTGGACATCGCCTTCCTCGAACTGCCGCGAGGCGCACAAAAGAAGCTGCTTGCGCGTCAGCTCCGGCCGGATATGGGTCAGCGCCGTGACGTCCTGCAACTGATCGCGGAAGCCGAAGGCCCCGCCGGACTGGTAATAACCCGTTTTGGCCCAGAGGCGGCAAGCGATGGTTTGATAGATGAGCCAGCCGTTGCCGATGATATTCAGGGACGGATCCGGCGTCTGGATCCGCACGGTGTCAACGATGTCCGTCCAGTGATTCCGCACCATCTGCAGGGCTTCGGCGGCAATGCCCGGATCGGTGAAGAACTGAACGAGCCGGCGGGCTTCGTTGATGTTTTTGGCCGCGCCGAGCGTGAAAACGATTTCCTTTTCCTCGCCGCTGAGCAGGTCAAAGGGAACCTGAATGGCGGCGCAGGGATCCATGCCGGCTCCCACCTTGCCCGAAAGATGCTGGCGTTTCATCACCGCCGGATCCGCGAGCGTGCCGTTTCTTCCCAGGAATTCCGCGCGGTTGCCCGTAAAAGTGCGGGTGATCGCGCTGGTGTTGAAAAAAGCGATGCGGTGGGGAAATTCGGTGTTGTAGGGATTGCGCGCGAAGATGGCGCCGGTCTGGTGGTCGAGTTCCGTAATGATGTGCATCGCTGTCTTTTCCCGGAAATCTCCAAGGACCCATTCGATGAAACCGGTGACGGACAGCCGGCGCGTCCGGGGGGTGTTGTTTTTGATTTTCAGGACGATAAATTTTACGGGCGCGTCCAAGGCGGTGTAAACCCGGACTTCCGAATGAATAAATCTTTCGCTATGCTCGAAAACACTGTAGCCGAACCCGTGGCGGATGACGTAGGCGCCGGCTCCTCTTCTGGGCAGGGGCATCGGCGACCAGAAGGGACCGCGTTCCTCGTCGCGGATGTAAAAGGCTTCTCCCGCCCGGTCGGCGACGGGATCATTATGCCACGGGGTCAGCCGGAACTCGTGCGCGTTTTCCGCCCACGTGTAGGCCATCCCGCTTTCCGAAATCACGGTGCCGAATTCGGGGTTGGCCAAGATGTTCGCCCAGGGCGCCGGGGTTGCCTGATTCGGGGAAAGGAGAATCACGTACTCCCGGCCGTCGGGGGTGAATCCTCCCGAACCGTTGAAGAAAAGCAGGTCTTTGCGGGCGGGCTCCTCAGTCGGTTTCGGCTGGGGACGATTGGTGCGGCTGGGGATCAGCCGCGGCACCATGACCTTCAGGCCCGTTCGGTGTCTGATTTGATTGATCAGTTTTCCCCGATTGCCGGCGATGATGACGTGCGCCACCGTTTGAATCAGGATGCGGTCTTCTTCCGCGATTTGTTCGATGGCGCGGACGAAAATTCCTCCCGGTTGGTCCTTTAAATCCGTGACAAACCCCGACGACACAATGCTCATGATCTGATCATGCAGAAGCTGCCGGTAGCCGGCGTGTTCCTCGTTCCAGATGAACAAATCCACGTTGAGGCCCTTCAGCCGCCAGTAAACATAGGCCTGAACCAGCTGACGGGCAAGTTCGATCTGGGACTGGTCGGAAATCTTCAGAAGCACAATCGGCAGATCGCCGGAAACGGAATAGCCCCACAGGCCGGACTGGCCGCGGCGGTTTTCCATCATCACGCCGGGTTCGGCGCGCATGGAATCATTCGGATAAATCAGGCTGCTGGCAATCTGGTTGTACAGCTGGACGTCGGACTCGGACGCATTGATTTGCCGCAGCAGAACGTGGCTCTGCGTCCAGGCCATGCTGAAAACGCGGTCCACGATCCGGCGGTCCTGGTACTTGTCGGCCAGTGAGACGGCTTCCTCCCTGGTCTGGCCGATGCCGAAAATCAGGTCAATGACGGCCGATTGTTCCGGCTCCAGCGTAATGCGCGACCGGATGGCCGCGATCGGATCCAGCACGGATCCCTGGCTGTCCGAGAGGGTGCCGAAAAGGTCGGAGGGCGATTCCATCACCTGCGGATGGTTGAGCGTTTTGGTGCGGCCGATGAAGCGCAGTCGGTCTGTTTCGTAAGAAACCTGCTCGGCGTCCTTTCCGTGGACGGCCATGGCGTGCAGCATCCAGGGATTTTTTTCGCCTTCCGAGCGCGGCCGGCGTGTGCACAAAACGGTTCTTCGGGCGGAATCGATTTCCGTCTGTACGAAGAGGTTGCTGAAGGCCGGATGGAGCCTGTCGGCGGCTGCGGGGGCCATGACCACCTCGGCGTAGCTGGTGACGTCGAGGATTCGGGTCTTGCGGGACAGATTGGTCATCACCGTGCGACGGATTTCAACGTCGTCCTCCGGTGAGACGACGATCTGCGTGTGCATGTCCACGTTGTCATCGCGGCGGCGGTATTCGACACGGCCTTCGGAAAAGATGGCCTCGTAATGTTGCGGCTGTTTGCGCGTCGGCTGGTAGGCGGTCGACCAGAAAGCCCCCGTTTCGACATCGGACACATAGCAGAAAATGCCGTAATCGTCCCGGGTGGTATCGGCGCGGAAACGGGTAATGGCGAGATCGCCCCAGCGGCTGTAGCCTCCGCCGGCGTTGGTGAGCATGACATGATACCTGCCGTTGGAAAGGAGCTGGACCTCCGGAATGGTGGTGTCGGGGGAGTTGAAAATCCGCACCTGCATTTCTTCGGACGTCGTCTCTCTGGGGGGGCTGATGATATCCGACGGCGACGTGTAAAAGGCCACGGCTTTGGGAACGCGTTCCTGAAGCAGAAGCAGCGAGGATTGGAACAGGGGATCCTTCTCGAAAAGTTTTTGCATCGGCTGATCGAGCAGCGCATACGCCAGGGCCAGAAAAGACATGCCCTGGTGGTGGGCCATATAGGAGGCGATGATCGCCTTTTTCTGCCCGCGGCTTAGCCGCGATGGCGTGTAATCAATCGCCTCATAAAAACCAAATTGCGCGAGGGCTCCTTCTTCGGAAAGCCGCCGCAGATTTCGGCAGGAGCTTTCCGGGTCAATCATCAGGGCCAGAAATGTGGCGTACGGCGCCACGACCAGATCGTCCGCCAGCCCCCGTTTCAGTCCCAGACCGGGGACGCCGAAAGCGCGGTACTGATAGTTCATGTGGCTGTCGAAGGCGTTGTATCCGGATTCGGAAATGCCCCAGGGGATGGAGCGTTTTCTGCCGTAGGCGATATGCGCCCCCACCGCGCCCTGATAGGTTTCATCCAGCAGGGAATCCTCGTATTTCGGCATGATCAAAAGGGGCATCAAATATTCAAACATCGAGCCGCTCCAGGAAACCAGGACGGGTTTTTTCACCGCGCTGGTGAGAAGCCGTCCCATGGAAAACCAGCTTTCCTGGGGCAGCTTTCCCTGCGCAATGCCGACGAAACAGCTGAGCCGCGCTTCGCCGGCCAGCAGATCGTAATAGCTGTTGTCGCGCCGCCAGTTGCTGACGTTGTAACCGATTGCGAGAAGATTGCAGGACTTGTCGTAGAGAAAATCGTATTCGATGTTGGAAAAATCGACGCACTGCCCGGCCAGCGTCTGGGCCTGGTCGATGGTTTGGGCCGCGCGGCGCTGCGATTCGGAGATCATTTGCTTCAGTTCGTAGATGAGACTCAATTCGACCGTGACAACATCCTTTTCTTTTTTCATCGTAATCTGGCTGTCGGCCCGTCCCTCCAAACCAGTCAGTTCGCGGAAAGTGGGCACGGCGTTGAGGACGGGAATTTCGCTGATGATCTGGAAAAAGCGGGGGTCGCAGATCCAGGGAGCAAAAAAACGCAGATCGTCTTGAGCGGCGTTGATTTGCCGGAGGAAGCGCTCCGTCCAGAAAAGCATCTCATCCTCGTCCGCGGGCAAATGGGATTTCACGCCAATGAGCATTTCTTCGGCCGCGCTTTTGAGAATATCCAGGCAAAAATACAGATCGGCCAGTTTGGAAGGACGGGATGCGACGATTTCGTTGAGGTATTTTTTTATTTTGGCCTGTTCGGCGGACGGCAATTTTCCGGATTTTTCTTCCATGAGCCGCAGGGTGTCCTGCAGGCCGTCGAAAATTCGTTCATCGAGAATTTTTTGGTCGCCGAGCGCATACAGGCCGGTTTTCAAAATCAACAGGGAAGCGGTCAGATTTCCGCTGTCCACCGACGAAACGTACAGGGGATGGAGGGGATCCAGAGACTGCGTGTCGTACCAGTTGTAGAAGTGCCCCCGGTATCTTTCCATTTTCGTCAGAGTGCTGAGGGTGCGCGCGGTGCGTTCGATGAATTGCCGGTTGGTGAGGTAGCCGAAATCACGCGCGCAGAGGTTGGACAAAAGCGACAATCCGATGTTGGTGGGCGACGTCCTGTGCGCGACGATGCCCACCGGGTGTTCCTGATAATTGTCGGGGGGAAGCCAGTTTTCATCCTCGGTGACGAACGTTTCGAAAAACGCCCAGATTCTGCGCGCCGATTTTTTGAGAAAATCGACTTGGTCGGCGGAGAGTTTTATCTCGCGGCGCAGCAGCGGCTTGCTCATGCTCCAGGCGACCAAAGGGGAACAACTCCAGATGATTAAAAAAGGCGCGGCGATTGTCAGCTGAAAAGGTTTGAAGAAAAGCAGCACCGCCAGCGAAAAAAGAGCCCAGAACAGGGAAAACCACATGTCGCGGGCATAACCGGCGAAGTCACTGCGCAGATGACGATTGACGTTTTCCGACGGATTCCACTCAAGAAGATGCTTGCGGGAAATCGCCATTCTCCAGATCGTCCGCAAAACGGCATCCATGCTGAAATAGGCTTCATAAGGCAGGCACACGAGGGTGCACATGGATTGCGACAGGGCATTGCGGGTTTCCTGCGCGACAAAACTCACATGATGGGAAAACAGCACATGCCGCTGTTTTTGGATGAGATTGAGCAAGGCGGTTAAAAGGGGCGGAACAAAAAAAACGGCCAGGACAAAAAGCGTCCACGTCAGGCCGGACGGCAGCAGAATCCAGCTCAAAAGAAGCATGAGCGTCAACGATGCCGGAACCAGGCTGCGGCGCAGATTGTCGAAAATCTTCCATTGGGAGAGATACGTCAGCGGATTTTTCTGCGTTTTTCCGTTGAACGTCGGCACGCGCGACATCACCCAGCGGGCGATCTGCCAGTCGCCGCGGATCCAGCGGTGCCGCCTTCTGACGTCGGCCCTGTAATCCGCAGGGTATTCCTCATAAAGCTGAACGTCGCTGATGAGCCCCGAGCGTGCGTAGCACCCTTCGATCAGGTCGTGGCTTAAAATGTGGTTTTCCGGCAGGTAACCGTCCAGGGAAGCTTCAAAAGCGTCAATGTCATAAATGCCCTTCCCGATGAAAGAGCCTTCGCCGAAGATGTCCTGGTAAACATCCGAAACCGCTTTCGTGTAAGGATCAATGCCGAAACTGCTGCCGTGGATGGCGGCGAAGATGGAACGGTTGGTGTTGGGAAGCAAAACGGACACGCGAGGTTGCAGGATGCCGTATCCTTCGCGGACGATCTTGCGCGTTTCATCGAACACCGGCCGATTCAACGGATGCGCCATCGTCCCGATCATCTGCCAGGCGGTCTCCCGGGGAAGTTTTGTGTCGCTGTCCAGGGTGATGACGTACCGGATGTTTCTCAGTGCGGAGACGTCACCCGCAATGGTCGAAAAAAGATTGCCGAAGGGATCTTTTGCTTTGCCGCGCAGAAAGGCGTTTAAACTGCCGAGTTTTCCACGCTTGCGTTCGTATCCCATCCAGACATTCTCGCTGGGGTTCCAGAGACGCGAACGGTGAAACAGGAAAAAGATGTCTTCGCGGCCTTCGGCGTATTTTTCGTTGAGTCTTTCGATGCCCTGTTTGGCCAAAGCGAGGAGTTTGTCGTCATCGGGAAGCGTTTGGGTCTTGGCGTCGCGGAAATCGGTCAGCAAGGCAAAGAAAAGGTTGTCGTGGCGGTTGGCCAGAAATCTCACTTCCAGCGACTCCAGCAGGGTCGCGACGTAATTTTCGTTTAAGAGAATCGTCGGGACAGCCACCAGCGTCCGGCATTCGGGAGGAATGCCCTGGGAGAAATCCATTCGCGGCAGGGGACGAGGCTTGATCAGGATGGTGGCGGCCCAGTTGACCAGTGCGACGGCGAGCTGGCTGAAACCGATCGCGGAAATCAGGGCGAGCATCGCCAGCATCAAGGTGTTGATTTCGTGGGACCGGGTGAGAAAAATGGCCCCGCCGGTCAGCAGGGCGGTCAGCAGCAAGATGGCGCCGACGTATAACAAAAACGGCATCTTGCTGCTGATGCGGCCGGCAATTTCCCAGGGTGTCAATTTGACTTGTGCCAGACGCTCCAGTTGATTCCGTCCCGCGTCAATGAGATAATAGCCGACATGAGCGCGACGGCGGTCCTTGTCGTTTCCGGTCGCTTCCTGACGCGCCAGATCTACGGCCAGTCGGGCGACTTCGCTTTCGGAGATTCGGCTTTTTCTGGCGATTGTTTCCACCGCGTGCCGGTACTGGTCGCGGGTGAAAAAGTCCATTTTGAAGTAGGTGTCCGCGGGGTCTTCGCGAAGAACCCGGTCGATGGGACTTAAGGTTTCCACGAACTCCCGCCAGTTCATCGTTCCCAGAAAACGGAGGCTCAGGATGCTGTTGCTCATGGAGACCTGGTCGGCGGCCTGTTTCTGGCTTTCCAGCTGCACGAGTCCTTTGATGGACTGGCCGCTTTCGGCGAGATGCTGTTCAATCCAGGTCAGCGGAAGCGTGAGGGACGGTCCCTGTCCGTGAAGCTGGCGCGAGATTTCCGCGACGAAGGCGCCGACCATGGGCGGGTTGAATTTGGCCATTTCCGCGATTTCGATGAAAAGGTTTTTGGGATCCTTGCGCGCGGTGGCGATCAGTCTCTGCGCCCAGTAATCGGCCAGATTGCGGTGGGTTCTGTCGTTGGAGATCCGCACGGCAATGCGTCTGATGTTTTCTATCAGGGCCAGACGCAGCATGATGGGAATGGCCCACAGCTCGCCGATTTTCAGTTCGCTGATTGTTTGATACGAGGAGACAAACAGGCTCAATGTTTTTGAATCCACCCGGCCGTCGCCGTGGGATATGATCTCCAAGGCGATGTCATACACTCTGGGCAGATGGGCGGAATGCCCCTCTTCCAGATGGGGAAGCTCTTTGCTGTAGACTTTCGGCAGGTGCCTGCGGGCGGTTCGGATCTGTTCCTCTATCAGATAAAAATTGTCCAAAAACCATTCTTCCGCCGGCGTGACGCGGCGGTTGTCGGAGACAGCCTGGGTCAGTTTGTTCCGGATTTCAAACAAGACCTTTTCGTTGTCCGCCAGTCTCCGCAGCAGCTGATTCGAACCGCGTCCGCCGCTGATTTTATGGGCCTTGGCGACAATCTTGCCGTGATGCCACAGCTGTCTGGTGCTGAACAGTTCGGAGCGCAGCTGTTCTTCTTCAGCAAATTTTTTCCCGGATTTATCGACCGGAATCTGTTGTCTGCGGCGCTGGCTGAAATAGAGTAAAAATTTTTCTATCATCATGCGAACCTGGTTGATACGTAAACAATGTCCGAGGCAACCCCGTCAGAGATCATCGCTCATTAAATTAATGATGAAAAAGATTATGGTTACTGTTTTTATTGTTCAAAAACCGGCAAGTGTCATCAACGGCTAATGTTCATTGATATGTATCAATTTTCTGCAAGGAGGTCAACTATTTAGAAAAACAAAAAGATTTTCCTACTCTTCGGGTTTCAGATAGGGAAGGGCCAGCTGCATTTTCTTTAAGGCCTGTTTTTCGATCTGGCGGGCGCGTTCGCGGGAAATATTGTATTTCTTCCCGATTTCCTGAAGCGTTTCAGGATGATCCGCCATCACGCGGTGATTGATGATGTATCTTTCGCGTTCAGTGAGGTTCGACAGGGCGCCCGCAATGTCCCTCTGGACGAGGCTTTTTTCCTGTTCTTTAATCAAAGAGGATTCCTGATTGTCTCCTTCGTAGGCGAGAAAATCGATGTGTGCGCTTTGGCTTTCGTCGCTGATGATTTCGTGGAGGGATACGTCCCGGGAACCCATCCGCAGGTCCATTTCCTCGACCTCATAGTCCTTGACGCCCAGGACGCCGGCGATTTCGCTGAATTCCGGATTCTTTTTGGAGAGATTTTCCAGCTCTTTTTTTGTCTGATTGAGTTTGAAGAAAAGCTTTCGCTGGGCCTGTGTCGTTCCGATTTTGACAATGCTCCAGGATTTGATCAGATAATTTTGAATGTAGGCCCGGATCCACCAGACCGCATAGGAAATGAGCCGATATCCCTTTTCGGGATCGAATTTCTTGACGGCATGAATCAATCCGATGTTCCCTTCCTGGATCAGATCGGCCAGCTTGAAGCCGTAATTGCGGTATTCATGGGCGATCTTGACCACAAACCGCAGATTGGAAACGATGAGTTTGTGGGCGGCCTCCACATCGTTGAATTTTTTCAGACGCACCGCCAGTTTGAATTCCTCATCCGCCGTGAGAATGGGGAATCGGTTGATCTGGGCGATATATAAATTGAGAGAACCTGTAATTTCCGGTAAATCCAAGAAAGTTTCCTCCTAGACACGTTTTTATCTGACCATAGATTTCGGGTCAAGTCAACTATCGGCGCCGAAACGAAATGACGGCGAAATTGTCTTGAAATTAAAGATTTTTTTGCTCAAACCGCCTTGACAGAGGCTCTTTTTATGCTTATTCTAAAAAAAATTCAAAAAAAAAGGAAGAAAAATGAAATCAATCAATAAAACAATGCTTGATCATGCGATCAAAATCACCCATGAAATCAAAGCGGATGCTCTCATGGTTTGCGTTGATGTCATGCAGGATATCAATCTGTTGATGGATGAGGTTAGAAAAAACATTAATTTCATCATTGTATCCAAGGAATATGAAACCCTGTCCGATGACATCAAGAAGGATGACAAGGTTCTTTTTGTGCCGAATGTGAATCTCACCCGCGTGGGCAAGATAAAAATCGCAATCGCCAAGGGCATTGTTCAGGGTGTTTTGAAAAGGGGGGACAAGGTCGTTTGTTTGAGCGGCGTTCCCCGGTTCGGCTACGCGGACAGCATTTTTGTCATCGATGTCGGCAAGGAATTTGAAATCTTGACGTCGGATTTCATCAATGACGTCACGGAAAACGTGCGGCCGGAAGTGTTCAACGCGGCGCTGAACCTCGCCTGCGAACTGGCCGCTCAGGGCCGGGAAAACAGAAAAGTGGGAACGATTTTTGTCCTGGGAGACGACGAGAAGGTCATGCAGCTTTCCCAGCAGATGATCATCAATCCTTTCTTGGGGTATTCGGAGGAACAGCTCAATATTTTGAATCCCGAGCTGGAGGAAACCATCAAGGAACTTTCCGCCATTGACGGCGCTTTTGTCATCAAAGAAAACGGGGTTCTGGTGACCGCCGGACGACATCTCAACGCGGCGCTGGGAAGCCGGGAGCTTCCGGCCGGTCTGGGCAGCCGGCACATCGCCGCCGCAGGCATTACCAGCGTTACCAAAGCGGTGGCCATTGTGATTTCCGAATCTTCGGGAAATGTGACCGTGTTCAAAAACGGCAAGCTGTTTGTGACGATTGAAAAACCGGTGGAGTAGAAGGGGTGCGACATGCGATTTGACAAGTTCACATTGAAAGTTCAGGAAGCGCTGCAGGACGCGCAATCGCTGGCTGTTTCGCTGGGGCATCAGACCATCGAGCCGGAGCAGCTTCTGGTGTGCTTTCTGCGTCAGGAAGACGGCATCGCGGGTCCCATTCTCAGCAAATTGAACGCGTCGCCGCAAAAAATCGAAAAAGAACTGGAAACCTACTTGAAAAAACAGCCCAGCGTCGGCGGGGCGGGAGCCGGTCAGGTTTATCTGGGCGGCAGGCTCAATAAAATATTCGACAAGGCCATGACCGAGGCGGCGCAGCTCAAAGACGAATATGTCAGCGCGGAACATGTTCTGGTGGCGATGGCCGAGGAAAAGGAAGGTCAGGCAGGCAAGATCCTGCGTCAGGCCGGCGTGACCCGGGACAATATTTTCAAAGTCCTGGTTTCGATTCGCGGCAATCAGCGCATCACCGATCCCAATCCCGAGGGAAAGTATCAGGCGCTGGAAAAATATGCGAGGGATTTTAACGATCTGGCCAAAAAGGGGAAGTTCGACCCCGTGATCGGCCGGGATGAAGAAATCCGCCGCGTCATGCAGGTGTTGTCGCGGCGCACGAAGAACAATCCGGTGCTCATCGGCGAGCCGGGCGTGGGCAAGACGGCGATCGTGGAAGGCCTGGCCCAGCGGATTGTCAACGGCGATGTGCCGGAGAATCTCAAAAACAAGCGCGTGATCGGTTTGGATCTCGGCGCGCTGGTGGCGGGCGCCAAGTACCGCGGGGAATTTGAGGAACGCTTGAAAGCGGTGTTGAAGGAAGTGGTCAGTTCCGAGGGAGAAATCATTCTTTTCATTGATGAGATTCATACCGTGGTGGGCGCCGGAGCCGCCGAAGGCTCCATGGATGCCTCCAACATGCTCAAGCCCGCTCTGGCGCGGGGCGAGCTGCGCTGCGTGGGGGCGACGACGCTCAATGAATACCGCAAATATATCGAAAAGGACGCGGCGCTGGAGAGGCGCTTCCAGCCGGTGTTCGTCAAGGAACCGACGGTGGAGGACACCATCGCCATTTTGCGGGGCTTGAAGGAACGCTATGAAGTGCATCACGGCGTCCGCATCAAGGATTCGGCGATTGTTGCGGCGGCGACGCTGTCGCACCGTTACATCACGGATCGTTTTCTGCCGGACAAGGCGGTGGATCTGATTGACGAGGCGGCGTCGCGTCTGAGAATCGAACTCGACAGCATGCCGTCCGAAATTGACGCGATTGACCGCAAAATCATCCAGCTGGAAATTGAAAAGCAGTCGTTGAAAAAAGACACGGATAAGGCGTCCAAGGAGCGCCGGGAAAAGATTGAAAAGGAACTGGCCGAACTGAAATCCAACATGGATAAGATGAAGTTGCACTGGTCCCGCGAGAAGGAAATTATCCGGAAAATTCAGTCGATCAAGGGGCAGATTGAAACGCTGAAAATTGATGAAGCCAACGCTCAGCGGGAAGGCAATCTGGATAGGGTCGCGGAAATCCGCTACGGCAAGCTGGTCGCTTTGGATAAGGAACTTCAGGAAGAGCAGAAAAAATTGGAAGAAGTCCAAAAAGACCATCCGATGCTCAAGGAGGAAGTGGATGCCGAGGACGTGGCGGAAGTGGTCTCCAACTGGACCGGCATCCCCCTTTCCAGAATGATGGAGAGCGACGTCCAGAAACTGATTCACATGGAAGAAAGGCTTCAAATGCGCGTGATCGGCCAGGATGAGGGCATCCGGGCCGTGTCCGCGGCGCTGCGACGCGCGCGCTCCGGTCTGCAGGATCCCAACCGTCCCATCGGATCGTTTATTTTCCTGGGCCCCACCGGCGTCGGCAAAACCGAGCTGGCGCGGGCGCTGGCGGAATTCATGTTCGACAACGAGCAGGCGATGATCCGCATTGACATGTCGGAGTACATGGAAAAACACGCCGTCGCCCGGCTCATCGGAGCGCCTCCCGGCTACGTGGGTTACGACGAGGGCGGATACCTTACCGAAGCGGTGCGTCGCCGGCCCTACAGCGTCTTGCTTTTTGATGAAATCGAAAAGGCGCATCCCGATGTTTTCAATATCTTGCTGCAGATTCTGGACGATGGCCGTCTGACCGACGGACACGGCCGCACCGTGGATTTCAAAAACACGATCGTGATCATGACCTCCAACGTCGGAAGCCAATGGATTCAGGATCCGACGCTGGATGACGAAGAAAAGAGAAACCGTTCGCTGGAGGCGCTGCGGGCGACGTTCAAGCCGGAATTCTTAAACCGGATCGACGATATCATCATGTTTGCCGCGCTCAAGCTGGAGGATATCTACAGGATTGTCGATATTCAGATGTCGCTGATTGCCAAACGGCTTGGTGAACGCAAGATCAGGATTGAACTAACCCAAAAGGCCAAAAAATATATCGCGCAGCAGGGTTACAGTCCCGTTTACGGAGCCCGTCCCTTGAAGCGGTCTTTGCAGAAATTGATTCTGGATCCGCTGGCCGTTGAAATTCTGGCGGGCAAGTTTGCCGAAGGCGACACCATTTCCGTCGATTTGTCGGAAAAGGGAGAAATGGTTTTGGTTAAAAAAAATAAATAGAAACGAAACTTTTCACAATAATTGCCTTGGATGAGGGAGGGAATGATTCATGTCAGACAAAAAAGAGGGAACCGGTTTTGTTGTCAAAGACAAGCGTTTTTCCTCTGATACGGAGGAGACCAGCCCCGGAGACGATCTCGGGAAGAAGCGGGCGGATGAAGGACCTCAAAGCACTGGCGCGTCGCAGCCGGCGGATCAGTTTGATTACCCGCCAGTGAATTTTACGAACTTTGTCTTGTCGCTGAGCACCTCCGCGCTCTTTCATTTTGGTGATTTCGCCGATGAAGAAGGGGAAAAGGTCCAGAAAAATCTTCCCGCCGCCAAACAGACCATTGACATTCTGGACATGCTCAGTGAAAAGACCAAGGGCAATCTCGACGACGAAGAAAGGAAACTGCTCCAAAGCGTACTTTATGAACTCAAGATGCGTTATGTGAAAGAAAAGTCGTGACATGCCGTGGAAAGCGCCCGCAAAAGTAAATCTTTTTCTTCATGTCCTAAACAAGCGTCCGGACGGTTATCACGACATCTTTTCTCTAATGCAGAAAATATCGCTGTATGACGAGTTGTCCTTTGCGCCGCGCCGCTCGGGCGTTATTCTTCACTGCTCCGATAAGACGCTGCCTGTCGATGAAAACAACCTGGTGGTGCGCGCCGCGAAGGTCATTTTGGGGCATTGCGGATACCCATTCGGGGTGGACATCTCTCTGATAAAAAAAATTCCTCTGACCGCCGGTCTGGGTGGCGGAAGTTCCGATGCGGCCACGACGCTGAAGGCATTAAACAAAATTTTTTCCTTTGGGCTCAACAGGGCGCAACTGATGCGCCTGGGGGCGGAACTCGGGGCCGATGTTCCGTTTTTCCTCTTTGGAAACAAGGCCTTGGCTTGCGGAATCGGAGATGAATTGAAGCGCGCGCCGTCCTACCCGAGACTTCATTTTCTGCTGATAAAACCACCCTTTGAGCTTTCGACAAAAATGGTATATCAAAGCCTCAATTTAAGATTGACAACGGAAAAAAATAATTATAGCATTCCGCAACTTTTGGCACTGGGCGACATTATTAAAGAATTGCGTAATGACTTGGAGTCAGTTTCATTGAAAATTCATCCGGAATTGGCAGTTCTGAAAAAAATGTTGCTTGGTTGCGGCGCGCTTGGCGCGTTGATGTCGGGTAGCGGACCGACAGTCTTTGGCATATACAGAAGTGAAAAAGAGGCAAAACAAGCCTTGAATGTGATAGGGAAAAAATTGCACGGCAAGGCCGATGTCTTTCTTGCCCATTCCTTGTGATTGCCGTCGATTATCGCCATGACTGTTCATCCGCTCATCTTCATCAAAAAAAATTTTTGGGGCGTCGTCAAGCGGTAAGACACAGGATTTTGGTTCCTGCATTCGGAGGTTCGAATCCTCCCGCCCCAGCCAAAAAAATGCGGAGATTTTTTAAATGTTGGAAAGAATTAGGGTTTTTTCCGGTAACGCCAATATCGAATTAGCAAAAAAAATATGTGATCACTTGGGCATTCCTTTGGGAAAGGCGAACGTGACAACATTCAGCGACGGAGAAACCCGCGTGGAAATAGACGAAAATGTCCGCGGGATGGATGTGTTCATCATTCAGTCCACTTGTCCGCCGGTGAACGTCACTTTGATGGAGTTGCTGATCATGATTGACGCCATGAAAAGAGCTTCGGCGGATCGGATTACGGCGGTGGTTCCCTATTACGGCTATGCCAGGCAGGACAGAAAGGTGGCTCCGCGGGCTCCCATCTCGGCCAAGCTGGTGGCGGATTTGATGACGACAGCCGGGGCGAACCGTGTTCTTTCGATGGATTTGCATGCCGGTCAGATTCAGGGCTTTTTCAACATCCCCGTGGACAATCTTTTTGCTAAGCCGGTTTTGCTGGAGTACATGAAGAAACATTTTACCGACAATACGGTCATCGTTTCTCCGGACACGGGCGGGGTGGAACGCGCCAGGTCTTTCGCCAAACGGTTGGATGCCAGCCTGGCGATTATTGATAAACGCCGGGAAGGACCCAATGAGGCCGAGGTCATGAACATCATCGGAGATGTCAGGAATAAGAAGGTCGTTCTTCTGGATGATATGGTGGATACGGCGGGAACGGTGGTGCAAGCGGCTTCCGCGATGAAGAAAGCCGGGGCACTGGAAATTTCCGTCTGTTGCACGCATCCGGTTTTGTCCGGTCCGGCGCTGGATCGGATCAACGATTCGGACATCAAAGAAGTCATTGTCACCGACACGATTCCCCTGGGGGATAAAGCAAAGACATGCAAAAAAATAAAGGTCTTGTCGGTGTCCGGAATATTGAGCGAGGCAGTGCGCCGTATTTACTATAACGATTCCGTAAGTTCATTATTTATATAGCATAGGAGGGATAGATGGAAGTCACAGATTTGGCGGTTCAGGTCCGTCACGAAAAAAAGAAAGGTCCGGCGCGCCGTTTAAGGCAAGACGGTTTTGTCCCGGCCGTTCTTTACGGAAGGGCCGCAGACAACATGATGTTGCAGGTGAAGGCGGATGACCTCACCAAGCTGCAAAAGGAGGGAAAAGAACACGCTTTTGTCAAGCTCATCATTCACGAAGAAAGCGGAAAAAAAGAAAAACTTTCCCTGATCAAGGAAATGCAGGTTGAACCGTTGAGCCGGAAGCTCCATCATGTGGATTTTTATGAGGTGGACATCAAGAGAAAAATCACGATGGATGTTCCTCTGCATTTCGTCGGCAAGGCCGTCGGCGTGGAAAACGGCGGCGAGCTGCAGCATATCAAGAGAGAAGTAAAGGTTTCCTGCCTGCCCCTGGATCTTCCCGACCATATTGACGTGGACGTGACGAATTTGAACATCGGGGATTCCATCCGGGTCAGGGATTTGAAGGTGGCCGAAGGCATCACGCTGCTGGACCGTCCCGACGCGTCGGTGGCGGCGGTGGCCATGGTCAAGGTCGCCAAGGTTGAAGCGGCAGCGGCGGAAGAAGGCGCTGCGGAAGAAGAAGCCAAGGCGGAAGAGTCTGAATCCGGCGCGGAAGCTCCGGCGGAAAAAGAAAAGGGGAAGTGATTTAACAAAAGAACATCGGCCTGTTGAGAAAGGCGGTTTCCCCGTTGTCGGCGATAAACGGCCGGGCGGGAGAGCAAGAGAAGGCGGATGATGTTTCTGATCTTGGGACTGGGAAATCCGGGGAAACGCTATCAGGGAACTAGGCACAACATCGGGTTTGCGGTGCTGGAGGAATTGGCCGCCCGCTGGAGGGTTGCCCTGAACCACAAGAGCTTTCACGCCCTGTGGGGCAGGGGAGAAATAGAAGGACGAAGCGTTCTGCTGGCCATGCCCCAAACCTACATGAATTTGAGCGGACAGGCCGCGAGGGAGCTGACGGATTATTTTAAACTGGAGGTAAGCAAAACCATCGTTGTGCATGATGATCTGGATTTGCCGGTGGGCAGTATCCGTCTGAAAAGCAGAGGAGGCGATGCCGGACACAAGGGATTAAAATCGATCATTGCGCATTTGGGCAGCGCCGATTTTCATCGGGTGCGCATCGGCGTCGGCAAGCCTGCGGACAAGCGACGCGTTGAGGATTATGTTTTGGAGAAATTTCATCCCGAAGAAGCGCCGGTGATTCAAGACGTCATTCCACGGGCCGCGGAAGCCGCCCAGACCATTATTTTGTCGGGGATGCAGCAAGCTATGGCGAAATACCATGCAAAAAATATAAGTACAAAAAAGGAGGATTGTTAAATGTTACAAAACAAAAGAAGTGTCTGGACATTTGTCATGAGCACCTTGATGCTCCTGCTGTCAGCCGGTGTTGCCTTTGCCGGCGAAGCGGACATTAAGTTGCCCGATCTGACGCAAGTCAGCTTTTTGGGAGGCACCCTTCCGGGGTTGACCATTCTCAATGTCGGTTTGATTATCTGTGTCGTCGGAATGATCTTCGGCATCATTCAGTACGTACAAACCAAAAACCTGCCCGCCCACAAGGCGATGCTGGATGTTTCCCAGACGATTTGGGAAACCTGTAAAACCTACCTGATCCAGCAGGGCAAATTTCTCGTTGCGCTGTGGATTCTGATCGCCATCTGCATCGTTTACTACTTTGGCGCACTGCAGGGCAAGGGGGCATCGGACATCGTCATCATCCTGATTTGCTCGATTCTGGGCATTCTCGGTTCGTACACGGTGGCCTGGTTCGGCATCCGCATCAATACGGTGGCCAACTCCCGAGCGGCCTTCGCCTCGCTCAGCGGCAATGCTTTGAGCATCGTCAACATCTGCCTGCGTTCCGGCATGAGCGTCGGTTTGCTGCTGGTCAGCATCGAGCTGTTCTTCATGATCATCATCCTGGCCTACATTCCGAAGGAACTGGCCGGTCCCTGTTTCATCGGTTTCGCCATCGGTGAATCGCTGGGCGCCTCCGCGCTGCGTATCTGCGGCGGTATCTTCACGAAGATTGCCGATATCGGCTCCGACCTGATGAAGATCGTTTTCCATCTTCCGGAAGACGACCCGAAAAACCCCGGCGTCATCGCGGACTGCACGGGCGACAATGCCGGTGACAGCGTCGGTCCCACGGCGGACGGTTTTGAAACCTACGGCGTGACGGGTGTCGCGCTGATTGCGTTCCTGGCGCTGGCTCTGGCGACCAATCCGGAAATGGGCGGGAAACTGATCGTCTGGATTTTCGCCATGAGAATCCTCATGATCCTGACCTCCCTGGTGTCCTACTTCGTCAACGGCGCGATCAGCAAGGCCGCCTTTGCCGGCAAAAAAGAATTCAATTTTGAGCATCCCTTGACCAATCTGGTTTGGATTACCTCGATCGTTTCCATCCTGGTCACCTTCGCCGCCAGCTATTACCTGCTGGGCGAGTTGACGGAACCCTACGTCGGTCTGTGGTGGTCCCTGGCCATCATCATCA